>CAYTWZ010000007.1:0-31145 GCA_964442035.1 uncultured Oscillospiraceae bacterium | reverse complement strand
TCGCCGGAGCCTGCAACTGTTGTTAAACTTTTTATTGACTTTCCGTAACGAATATGGTAAACTTGTTACAAAAGCACTGATTAATCCTAAAACGATGATTGGCGAGAAAAATTAACTGCCAAGCGGCGTTTTAAGCGGTAGGCGTGAATAATTCGGCGCTTCCTTAGCAGTCAAATAATTATAGTAGTCAAACAATTTGTCGCGTTTAAATCAATTCTTTTGGGCAAAGGAGGTGTTTGCTTATATGAGTTGTCTGACAAAAAACAGTTCGTTATGCAAACGTTTCCTTTTGATCTTATGCATTGCCCTTATAATACTTATGACAGCGGCTGCTTCCGTTCGTTATTATACGCCCATTCCCGGCATTCCCATAACAGAGATCGGGCGGTTGGATCTGGGCTGGTATTACGAGTGTGAAGGTGATCTGATTGCGCTGGAACAGCTGCCATGCAGCTTGGATAAATCAGGCGGCAGCCTGTATCTTGTACATGATCTTTACGATATTGATTGGGATGACGGGGATGTTTTGGCGTTTCAGACTCGTTATGAGTCCATACGGGTGTGGGCCGATGACACGGTAATTTATGAGGCGGCGCAGGGGAAGGAACACGCGTTAAGCAGTATGTGGCACTTTATTTCTTCAGAGCAGTGCAAGGATGCGTCATTGCTTCGGATCGAGCTTATTCGATATGATCAGAAAACAAATTGGACATTGTCCTCGGTTTTAATGGATCATCCGGATGCTATTTTAATGAATTTGCTTCGCGCCCATGCTCCCGCAATTCTGTTTTGGATTTTCTGCATGATATTTGCATTGCTGCTTATTTTCGTTATCATTTTGATGACAATACGAAAAATTAAAGGCGTGTCAACTATAATTGCATTGGCGGCGTTCATTTTCCTTTCCGGTCAGTGGATTTTGCTGGATTCCAAGGTTACTGCTTTGTTCGGAGGAAATTATGCGCTGACATATTTCTTAAGCTATGTCGTTTTTTATCTTCTGCCGATGCCTTTTATTTTCTACGTCCAGCTTATGCTGGATCAGAAAAGCCGAATCTTGAGGTATTTGTCATGGGCGGTATTATTCAATGCCGTGATTTGTATGGGACTGCATCTTTTTGGCTTAGTTCCCATACGGAATACAACCATTTTCGTACATATATTGATTTTGCTGACGGTTTTTATTTCTGTATGGAAATTTTTCCTCAGCGCAGTGAAGTACGGAGAGAAAAAGCTTATCTGCACCTTTTTTGGGGTAGTGCTTATATGTGTTGCCAGTCTGGTCTCTATAATTTTGTACCGTGTAAATATCCTTCCGCCCACAAACAACGCTGTGCTATTCTCATGGGCTTTGCTTCTGCTGGCAGCTTGCATGACTATAGACACGGTTTCTGCCATTAGTCGTTTCTGGAAGCAAAATCAATATTTAGATCATTACCGTCAGCTTGCCGTACAGGACAGTATGACAGGGCTGGAAAACCGCAACGCCTATGAATCACGCATTAAAGCTGTTGCTCAAACCCGACCCAATAAGCTTGCGTTTATTCTTTTTGATGTGGATAATCTGAAAATGCTCAATGATAATTACGGTCATCATGTGGGGGATCAGGCGATTTACATATCCGCTCAATGTGTGAGTGAGATTTTCGGCTCCTCGGGCAACTGCTACCGAATCGGCGGAGATGAATTATGCGTGATTGTGACATCACCCTGTGATGTCGCCCGAAAGCTTAAGCAATTTGATAATCTTCTGAAATTCCGGAGCAATGATACCGTCCCGGTAACGGTGTCCCACGGCTGGGCGGAGCGCAGCTTTGAACCCGGCATTGAAGTGACCGCAAAGGATATTACGGATCTTCAAAATGCCGCGGACAGGGATCTTTATCAGCAGAAAAACAAAAAGAAGCAAGATGTCCGCCCCGAGGAAATCAATCCTGACAAGCAATAAAATACGGCAAAACCCCTTAAAGGCAGTTATACAGCTGCTTTTAAGGGGCTTTTTTATTCCCTGTTTTTCAGCGCCTGAGAAAGTGACGCTTTTTTAAGCTTATGTGTTAAAACGCTGTTTACAATCAGGTATGACATCGCCACGACCCCGACAGTGGCCATAACGCCTTTAAGGTCATAGACAGCGTTTATGTTGGCCGAAACATTGGTCACACACAGAGGGAACACCATATTTGTGACCCGGCTGCAGGTGGGGATGGCTATAATAGTGGTAATAAGCACTGCGTAAAGATTTCCACCAAGATACAGCTTTGATATCTCGTCTTCATTGTAGCCGAATATTTTCAAAAGCGCTATGGAGGAGGCGGCTCTGTCAATTGCCACGCCCATAAGAATATACATCACAAGCATAAAGATCACCGCCCCGATCAGCACCAAAAAGACCGTTATCGGCATCATTATATCGTAGAATACTTTTGACGACTCCGCCAAATCACCCCGAAACACCTGACTGGCAATACGTCCCTGACGGACGTTTGGCTTTTTCATGGAGAACACGGCATTGTATTCCTCGTCCTCAAGCTCGAATTTGCTACGAATGCTTTCAAGGCTCATAAAGGCCGTCAGGGTATTATTGTAGTCAATTATATCCTTCACCCTGAATACGTACCCCCGTCCGGTCAGCTGGTTTGTGAGCACGATTTTTTCATTCTTCTTATAGCCAAGCTTTTCCGCCGCCGCGCTGCTCAGGTACAGCTCGTTTTTGTTCCCCTTCAGATTAAACGGGAAGAAATCGCTCTTGTCCTTTATCCCCATGAGCGTCACGTCCAGAGTGCCGCCGGTCAGGGAAAAATCGCATTCTAATGAGGTTACATAGGCCTCCTCGCAGCCCTTCGGCACCTCATTTGGGGGATAGGCGAACAATGTCATGTACTCATATGGAACATTAGCGCCCTCCGCCATGTAATCCTCCAGCATCTGATACATGGAAATTCCAAATACTACAATCAGTATGGATATCCACAGTCCGAAGAACATCGTTATGAATATCCGCTTTTCCTTTAATATCCTTCTTAGCCTGAAGCTGTTCATATAGGACATTTTGGGAAGCCTGACCGTCCGGGTATCTCTTTCCCTAAGTTGATTTCTGATGAGGGAAAGAGGCGTCTGTTTGAGAACCCGGCTTATGGTAAGCCAATTTATCAGCAGCATAACAAGCGTCGGCATAGCCAGCCCGTATACAAGTAGTATAGGTGAGTAGGCCATTCGCAGAGGCGGAACCGAGTAGTAGGACAGCTCTCCCGTGCAGACCAGCAAGGGTATGGACGCGGCAAAGCCAAGCGCTGTGCCTAAAACGGAGCCTGCGCCGGTGACAATAAGCGGAGCGGCAAGGTAAAGGATCGCAAGCTCATTGCTTTTACAGCCCGAGGCCATAAGCACCCCGATTATTCCGCTCTCCCGTTCCAGCCTGTGTCCGGTAAAAACCGCCATTATGTACGCCATAAGGGCAAACAGTGCCAGCCCAACGATGACGCCCATTGCTTCGGCAGTGGAGCAATCGTCCTTGCAGTCTGTTATTCGGGGATTGTCCTCCGCCTTTGAAAACTCCGACAGGTTTACCCAGTCAATGTCAAGATATTCCTCAACAAAATCGTCCATGCTTTCCCGGAATTCCTTCACGCCGCTGTTCAAGGCGAAAAAGCCGCTGCTGAGCTGCTTCAGGCCGTTTACAATATATCCGGCTTCTCCGGCGGCAAGGGCCGCCGCACTTCGGTAAAGGTTGTCGCTGGCAGATCCGAGACCGGATATTGCGGCTTCGATGCTGTCTATGCTTTCGTAAAACCTGTCTTTTTCAAGCTCGTAGTCCGCCACCACCATACGCATATATCTGTTGTCGATTTTGTTTTCGTCAAAATCCATTTCCGCAAGATATTCTCGCAGATCCTCGTGATCGGCCTCGTTGTACAGCCTGTACGAATAGTTATGCACGGCGTTTCCTTTTCCCTTCAGATTTTCAAAGGCTCCGCTTGTTACGGCGCATACGCTGAACGCGTTGTAGTCGCTCTGTACATCGCCGATGCTTTTCCGAACGCTGCAATAGTCCGGAAAGACGCCGATTCCACACACATCAAAGCTCCTTCCGCCGATGAAAATCCGGCTATACAGACTTATATTGTGCAAATGGGCGTAATTTTGTTCTACAAAAATTTCCTCATCCGTTTCCGGAAGAGCCCCTTCACTGGGCGTCAGGCGGTTTATGCCGCGGCGGTTTTTGAACACCCGCAATGTTCCGCCGGAGGATGCCTCCAGATCCACATAAGGTGCGTATTCCACCTCAATGTCAAGGTCGTTTATCTCTTTTATCTGTCTGTGGGATAATGGTACAAACAGGGTAAATTCCCCGGATTCAACAGCGCTTTCGGCGCCGGCCTCATCAATGGTTTTATCGATTATTTTTGTCCAGTCACCCATTCCGATAACAAGGGTCAGGGACATAACAACAAAGAAAAACAGTGCTGAATATTTAACGGCGTCGTTTTTTATTTCACGAAGTATCCTTTTTTTCAACACCATTTTTCTCACCACTCTAACTCTGAAGCACAGATTACCGATGTGTTTTCATACTCACGGGCTATTGCTCCGTCCCTCATCTCTATGACCTTGTGAGCCATTTTGGTTATGGCCTCGTTGTGGGTCACGATCAAAATTGTCGTACCGTATGTATGGTTAACATATTCCAGCAGAGCCAATATCTCCTTGCTTGTGGCATAGTCCAGGGCTCCGGTGGGCTCATCGCAAAGGAGAAGTCGCGGGTTTTTTACTAAGGCTCGGCCTATGGCGCAGCGCTGTTGCTGACCGCCGGACAGCTGGGAGGGCATTTTATTTTTGTGGGCGGAAAGCCCCAATGAAGAAATTACCTCGTCCACTGAAAGAGGATTTTCGGAGAGGTATTCACAGGTCTGAATGTTTTCCTTGACCGACAGGTCGGGAATGAGGTTGTAAAACTGGAATACAAACCCCAGTGTTTCCCGGCGGTAAAGGGTAAGCTCATCACTGTCCATTGATGAAATATCCTGTCCGTCCACTATTATCTCACCTTTGTCAAGGGTCTCCAGCGCGCCTATGACATTCAGAAGTGTGGACTTGCCGCTCCCGGACGGCCCCATTATGGCGCATATTTTTCCGCTCTCTACCGAGAAGCTGACTCTGTTCAGCACCTTTGTCAGGTTGTATTTTTCCCCGTAATACTTCTCCGCGCCCTTGACCTCAAGAAACATTTTTAATCCCTCTTCCATAAAAGTTAATTAAAACTAACCGCCTGCTTTGTTTTACCGCTCTGATTGAGCGGTAAAATGTTTGATATTTTCTTTTTAATGTAGTTAGCTAAAGTTAACTCTATGAATATTATAACACCCAAATCATTTGTTGTCAATATTTTTCTTCCCTGTAAGCCAATTATTCACAACAAAGCTATGGTGCTTCTGAATAATTCACACCTATGGCTTGGAACGTCGGCGGCTAATCATGCTCAGAATAGCAAATATTCAGGCGCTTTTTGCCTTGCCGAAAATTTTTTCATGCCGATCAGCATGTCAGAACTAATCGAGGATTGCTCATTGCCCGGAGAAAGCGGGGAATGCTATATCGCTTTGACCTCCTCCGTCTGCGTTGAAGCAAAGAGGTCTCTTCTTGGCGAATAACGCGGGTTAAGTTTTCAGAAAAAACAGCGTGAAAAGCATTTCCGCAATTCACGCTGTTTTAGCCTTTACAACATTCGTATAGTTGATATTTGGTCGTTGTTTTTAATCGCTTCCTAATGGGGCGTTAGTAATTAGGCCATTTTATTGAGATTCTTTATCTTACGGTCTGTATTATTATTACCTTAACCGCGCCTCCGTTAGCCAGCGACCTGTCGGAGTAAAGCTTTACTCCGGTCACATTGTCCATGCCCGCCAGCTCGTCAATACTCAGCGCCCGGTAGTTTTTGGGATAATCGCCGCCGTAGGCCACCGCGCTGTCGCTCATGGTGTAGATGGTGTCGTCCACCTTTATACGGTTGGAGGTGGTAGCTGTGACGGCCTTGCCGCTGCCTATCTCAAGGAGTGACTTAAAGGCATACTCCCCGTCGGAGTCCGGGCCGTAGCCTACCGCCTCACCGGCTTTGAGGGTGTAGTTGCTGTTGACAACCCTTTCGGTGGAGCCGAGAAGCAGAGTGTAATTCTTATTGGCCTTGTTTACGGTTTCAATTTCCTTTACAACACCGTAGGAATACTGCTCGTTGGTGACGTTTTTCACATACATGATAGAGATATCGCCCATGTCGCCTGTGGTCTGTACGTGGATGACCTCCTTGTTAGACAGCGTGTCGGCGTTTATGTCATTGAGAGTGATTTTGCGGAGAGTGGCCTCCCCTTCGTCCGGAAGGCTGATAAGCTCGATTATGCCGTAATCGTTGGCGAACCATTTGCCGTTGAAGGTACCCTTTGTTTTGTCAATGCTTCCGGACATGGACACATAGCTCACTTTTTCCAAGTTGAGTATGCCTCCGTTAAAATCGAGTTTTCTAAATTCGCCGATATTGTCAGAGTAATCAATGTCGCACTTATAGTCGGCGGTGGTTCCGTCAGCCATAAACATGGTCACCCAGTATTCGCTCTTACCCTTGGTGTCCTCATCGTCGGACAGCTTCTGGTAGGCGTTCTGGATAACGCCGTATCCGTACAGATCGGCGCTGTCCGTGTCGACCGCGCCTACGATCTCACCGTTTCTACCCTTAAGGAGAGTTACCCGGTCATTGATGGCAAAAGCGCCGTCGCTTTCGTTGAGGCTGTTAATGGCCTCCTGAGTGGCAAGCTCGTACACAGTGCCGCTGAGGGTTATGCTGGTGACGTTGGCTTTGATGGGATGGGCTTTTTCGTAAATGCCTGTAACGCTGTCGGCGTAGGCGTAAACCGTATTGGTGTTTTGGGCGTAATACAGTACGTCAAAGCGCTGTATATCACTGAGGCTTGAGGAAAGTCCCTTGCGTATTACCTTCAGCGTGTCAGTGTCCTTTATGTTAAAGGCATTTGTGACAGAAAAGCCGTCTGTGTACGCTATAACGGGGCCTTCCATAGTGCTGGTGGAGAGGAGCGCCCTGCTCAGGCTGCCTCTGTCATCATAAAACAGCTTCAGCTCGCTTCCTTCGCTCATCAGCTGGTAGCCTGTACCCATAGTCATTGTGTCGCCGTCATTGTAAAGGGTGTAATTCAGGGAAAAGCTTTCCCGTCCGGCTTCGCCGTTTTCAGTGTAGTTGATTTCGATTTTGTTTGTGTCTGTGTTTTTAAGTGTGCTTACTACAACAAGGGTGCGAACGGTTTCAAAATCGGGAATGAAAATCACCACATTTTTATCCTTGTCGTAATACAAGTCTCCGCACCTTCCCACAATATCCTCGGGAATACTGCTGCTGTCAGTGATTTTGAAATTCCCGGCGGAGGTTTTGATCACATCACTGTTAAGGCTGACATCCGTTTCGCTGTCTGCGATGATCGTTACATCCTCGGCTCGGGTTATCTTGCGCAGAGTTATAAGCTCGGTTTCGTTTTTCATGTCGCAGAAAAGAGCGTTGTAGCAAAGTAATGCCGCTTCACCTCGGGTGATGGGAATGTCGTAGTCGGAAACGGTCAGTCCGTCCATAAGGCCGATAGCCTGAGCCTTTTCGATGTAGCCCTCCGGCCAGCGGTAACCTACGTCCTCTCCGCTGTAGCCTAAGATTCTTACGATCACGGTTATGGCCTGTGACCAGGATATTTCATCATCGGCCCCGAAGGTGCCGTCGGGATAGCCCGCAATTATGCCATCGGCGCTCACAAGGCCGATATAGCCCGTGGCCCAATGCCCGTCCGGTACATCGCCAAAGGAAACGCCGGTGCTCACCGCGTCCTTCTCCCGACCAAGCATATATGTGGCAATTTTAGCGAACTGAGCTCTGGTCAGATTTTCGTCGGGATGAAACAGCCCGTCTCCCATGCCTGAAATTATATCAAGACTGTCAAGCATGCTTACAGCCTCGGACATTTTTGTCCCGCCCTGTACATCGGGGTACGAATTGCTGGCCATGGCGGCGGAGCATAGGCAAAGCGCCGCCACGACAAGGGAAAGTATTTTTTTCTTCATAGTTGATCTGTCCTCCTTGTTAATCTGTTCGCAAAGCGTCTATTGGGTTAAGCTTGGCAGCCTTGTTCGCCGGGTAAAGTCCGAAGAATACACCTATTATTACGGAAAATGCGAACGAACCCAAAATAACTGTTGTTTGATTCGCAAGGGGTACGGCATCCATACTCATGGCTTTGCATACAAAGTAACTGGCGCCTACCCCAAATCCAATTCCAATGATGCCCCCCATACAGCTTATAACCGCGGACTCGATCAGGAATTGGGTGATAATGCTGCGGCGCTTTGCGCCTATGGATTTTCGGATACCGATCTCACGGGTACGCTCCGAAACGGTCACAAGCATGATGTTCATGATGCCTATGCCGCCTACGATCAGTGAAATTCCGGCAATGCCCGCCATCAGCAACGTCATTGTACCGAGAGCCTCATCAATGGTATCCATCATTTCGGCAGTATTGAGTACAGTGTAATAGTCGTCGCTTTTAAATTTTTTGTATAGGAAATTTTCAATTGCGTCCGTAGCTTCACTCATGTAGTCAGAGCTTACCGCCGAAACCATGAAGCTGTTTATGTTGGCGTTGCGAATAAGTCTTGTGGCGCGGGTATACGGCATTATGACTATATCATCGTCGCCGCCGCTGGACGCGTTGGAGGATTTCTGATCCAAAAGGCCGATTACGGTAAACTTCTCGTTGTTGATTTTTACGGTCTGGCCAATGGGATCCTCATTGCCAAACAGCTCGTTTCGTATGTATTCGCCTATAACAACCACGTTGCTGCGGTTTTCGATGTCGGCCTCGGTAATGAATCGTCCGTCCGTCACCTCGCGGCTTCGTATACTGGTATAATGCTCGTTTACGCCGGTGACGCTTGTGGTAACGCTTTCTGTGCCGTACTTAATAACTATCGTGCTGGAAACCACGGGGGTTATGCTGTCAAAGATATCATCGTTTTCCTCCGCCAGCTGCTCTATTTCCGCAACCGAAACGCTTCGCGTCTGACCCCAGCCTCCTCGGCTTATGCTTACGGTGATAAGGTTGGTGCCCATGCTTTCCAGCTGTGAGCGCATGCTGAGGGTGGAAGCTGTCACCAGATTGACAAGGATGATAACCGAAGCGACGCCTATAATAATACCAAGCATTGTCAGCAGGGATCGTATTTTGGAGGACCAGATGTTGGATATCGCCATTTTAAACGCCATAAAAACGTTCATCTGCAGATCACATCCTCTGTATTTGTAGTGTCGCTGGTAATCTTTCCGTCGGCTATTCTTACAATACGCTCGGCGTGACGGGCAATGTTGCTGTCATGTGTTATCAGTACGACAGTGTTGCCCTCCTGGTGAATGTCCTTCATCATTTGCAGTACCTCGAGACCTGTTTTTGAATCGAGGGCGCCGGTGGGCTCGTCGGCAAGAATAAGGGATGGCTTGTTGCTGAGCGCTCGCGCGATAGCGACCCTCTGCTGCTGTCCGCCGGACAGCTCCTTGGGTTTGTGATGCATTCTTTCCAGCATACCTACCTTGTCGAGAGCCGCCTCCACCAGTTCCCGGCGTTTGGCGGGGGCTATGCCCCTGTATATAAGGGGCAGCTCCACGTTTTCGTATGCGGTAAGCTTGGGAAGCAGATTGTAGCCCTGAAAGATAAAGCCGATCTTTTCGTTGCGCAGGGCGGCAAGCTCATCCTCGCTCATATTTTCCACAGGTACGCCGTCGATCCAGTATTCTCCGCTGGTGGCGGTGTCAAGACAGCCGATCATGTTCATCAGCGTAGATTTTCCGCTTCCTGAGGGGCCTATTATGGATACAAATTCCTTTGGCTTGATATGAAGGGATATTCCGTCAAGGGCGTGTACATCTACATCGCCCATTTGGTATATTTTGTACATATCCTTTATGCGGATCATTTATCTGGGACCTCCTTATCTGCCGCCGGGACCGCCGCCGGGACCGCCGCCTTGGCCGCCTCCGCCGCCGCCTTGGCCGCCTCCCATGCCGCCCATGCCGCCCATGCCGCCCATCATCATCTGTAAGTTGCTGTCGCTTGATGATGAGCCTTCATCGTAAATAACCTGACCAACGCTGAGGCCGCTGATTATTTCGTAGTAATCATCGTTGCTCACGCCGAGTTCTACCTCCACCTGCTCTTCCTCGTCGTAAAGCACGATATTGCTCTGGTTCTGGCGTCTTTCTTTAGCGGCTGTAGTAGTGGTTGAGTCGGAACCGTTTGACGAGCTTTCGCTGTCGGAGGCATTGGTCATCTGTCCTGCCGCCGTTGCAGCCTGACCGTCACCGCGACTGTCTTCATCTTCTCTTTCGCCGGAGGGCATTTGCTCCCCGCCGCTAGCTCTTTCTTCGGAAGAACCCTCAAGCATTTCGCCGGCGTTAGGCATACCTGCCGGCGCGCCGCCCTCGGCGGCATTGTCGCTCATGCCCTGTACCTCACCCACAACGGTGGCGTAATATTTGCCGTTGAAGTAGCTGACTGCCGTAACGGGTACGCGTATTACGTTGTAGACCTCGGCCACAATGATCTCCGCGCTGACGTTCATTCCGCTCATCAGATCGCCGGGCTCGTCAATCGTCACCTCAACAGGGTAGTTGGTAACGCCGTTCTGAGAGTTGCCCATTTTGGAGATATTTGTTATGTAGCCCACAAGGTTTTCGCCTTCCAGCGCGTCAGAGGTGACCTCAACCTCCTGACCAAGGGCGATTTTGGCAATATCGAGTTCATCCACGCTGATGTCGAACTTCATCTTGCTCATGTCAGCAATGGTCATAAGTGTGGTGGAATTTGTGCCGTAGACTGTGTCCCCGGCCTTGTATACCTTGCTGAGCACTACACCGCTGATAGGCGCCGTTATGGTGTAATCATCGGCGTCGCTCTGACGGTCCTCCAGTGTGGAACGGGCGTTTTCAAGATTTGTCAAAGCGTTCTGGTAGCTGTTCTCAGACTCCTGCAGGGAGGTCTGGGCGTTTTTATAATTCTGGTTCGCGGTTTTGAGAGCGTCGGTAAGGTCTGTGCTCTCCAGCTGGGCGATAAGGTCGCCCTTCTGTACCCAGTCGCCGTTCTTTACATAAACTGTTTTGACCTTGCCGCTTTTCTCGGCATTGACAGAGGTAGGATCCGGATAGAATATTGTTCCCGCAAGGGATGAGGTTATATCTCCGCTGCCGGTGTGTACAGTGGCGGTGGCATATGTTCCCTCGGGCAGGTCAACGCCCTTGTCGAGCATTATCTCCACATCGTAAACCACGCTGCCATCGCTGCCGGTTCCGGCGGAGTTGTATTTCCGGGTAACGGTGCCGCTTACTGTGCGCATGTATTTTTCAACGCTTACGGTGACGCTGTCGCCCACGCTTATTTTGCCGAACTGAGAAGCGTTAAAGGGTATTTTTACCGAAAGTGTGCTGGTGTCCGTGATCGTGCATATTTTGCCCGCTGCGTCATTTCCTACCGTAAGGGCAAGATCGCTGACCTTACCTGTAGAGTTGGCATATATGGAAAGCTTGGCAATGTCTTCCTTGGCTTTTTCCACATCGTCCGCCCTGTTTGCGAGATCGGTTTTAGCCTTATCAACATTGTTCAGAGCGCTTGTCACGCTGTTTTGGGCGGTCTTAATTGAGTTTTGAGCGGTCTTGATGGCGTTGTCCGCCACTGTGCTGTCAAATTTGTATAGCACATCCCCTTCCTCAACATAATCCCCCTCTTCAAAGTAAGAGGTGTTGATGGTGCCGTTTACTGTTGGGACGATGTTGTACTCGTCAATAGCCGAAACCGTACCGGAGCCGGTAATTTTTACAACAACATCGCCTCTGCTTACGATTGAGGTTGTGCTGGTTTTTTCCGCTTCGGCTTCCTTCTTCTTTTTAATGTTGTTGTAGATGACTACGCCCGCAACGACACCTGCTATGATCAAAAGGATTATCAGCCTTTTGAACCACTTGCTTTTGAAGAAGCTTTTCTTTTTCTTTTTGATAGGAGTCGGAGCCCCGTCAGCAGGGGGAGTTTCCGGGCTTTTATTTTGCTCGGTCTGCGCCTGAGGCTGCTGCGTGGTGTCTTTTTTGGAAGAGTTTTCCTTGTCTGGCATATGTATGTACCTCCTGTTTAAATATCTGTAGATAGAATAATACTTTAATGTTTAAATACTATTTATAACCTGTAAACAATTTATTAACTTTAGTGTACTAACTATTACTGAATATTTATGCAATAAAGTAAAAATATCATTTTTATTGCGATAAAAATGATATTTCGTAATCACAAACGGAGGGATATTCGCAGGGAAATCCGTACGAATCCCCCTTGACGGGTTTGCCGGCGTCTATGATGTTTTTGAATACACTGTCTTTGTGGTGATGCCGTCAAGCATACCCAGTTTGCCGCTCAGGGCGGATATCACCTGATTGGGCGCGTCAACAGCCACGCTTATGATGCTGATATCCCTCGGATGGTATGGCAGTCCCATGCGCCCTATGATATAACGCCGGTATTCATGGAGAATGGCGTTCAATCTTTCCACGGAGGCGGGGTTTTCCACGACTATCCCGATCAGGGCTACGCGGGTTTCTTCCATATTATTTAATCTCCTTTATCAGCGGATTTTTTCGGCGGTATAGCTCGGTCATAGCCCTGACGGTGTCTGTGTCTATGCTGTCAAGAGCCTCCTTGGTAACGCGGAAATTCCAATTTCCTTCCGCCACGCCGGGCTTGTTCATACGGCAGTCGCCCCCAAAGCCGCACAGATCCTGTATGGGTACAATGGCCACTCCCGCGCCGCTGCGCCACAGGGTGCGCATTATGCTCCTTATCACGGGGCTCTTAGGCCCGCCTACGCCCCAGTCGCCGCTGAAGTCGCAGTAGTCAAGGGCGTATTGACGGCTGCCCTGATCGGACTCCCAAAGCCAGCCCAGTATGGTGTTGTTGTCGTGTGTTCCGGTGTAGGCCACGGTGTTTTTGGTGTAGTTGTGGGGAAGATGGGGATTGTCTTCGTTGGATATAAAGGCAAACTGCATTACGCCCATTCCGGGGTAGCCGCTGTCCTTCAGAAGCTGTATTACATCCTCGTCAATATTTCCCAGATCCTCAGCGATAATGGCCGCTCCGGGGCAGGCCTTTTCAATGGCGGAGAACAGATCCATTCCCGGGCCCTTTTTCCACTGGCCGAATTTGGCGGTTTTGTCCGCGGGAATCTCCCAATATGATGAAAATCCCCGGAAGTGGTCTATCCTTACAGCGTCGTACAGCTTGAGGGAGTTCCTTATGCGCTTTACCCACCAGGAGTAGCCGTCCTTTTTCATAGCGTCCCAGTTGTAAAGGGGATTGCCCCATTTCTGCCCGTCGGCGCAGAAGTAGTCCGGCGGCACGCCGGCGCAGCTCTTTTGGCAAAGATCCTCGTCAAGGCTGAACAGGGACGGGTTTGACCATACGTCGGCGCTGTCAAGGCTGAGGTATATTGGCATATCCCCGATAATGCTCACCCCCTTAGAATTGACATATTCCTTCAGCGAGAACCACTGCTTGTAAAACTCGTACTGAACAAAGCGGTAAAAGTCTATATCCTCCTTGAGCTCGGTCATGGCCTTGGCAATGGAGTCCTTTTGCCGGAGCTTAAGGCCGTCGTCCCATTCCTGCCACAGGGCCTGATCGTTTTTTTCCTTTAGCGCTCTAAACAGAGCATAATCCTCCAGCCAAGGGTTCTCCTCGGCAAAGGATTTTATATTGGTCATCAGTTCGCTGTCCGCCCGGCCAAAGGCCTTGCGTAGTGTGGGCATAAGCCACTTTGCCACAGCGGCAAAGTCCGCCGCGTAGGGGGAATTTACCTCCGCGGCCTTAAGCTCCTCCCTTGTCAGAAGTCCGTCCTCGGCCAGCTGCTCCGGATCAATAAAGGCCGGGTTACCGGCAAAGGCGCTCAAGCTGGCGTAAGGGGAGTTGAAAAAGTCCGTGGGTCCTACGGGCAGCACCTGCCATGCGCCAATTCCCATTTTTGCCAGCATATCAGCAAAATCACGGGCGCTTTTGCCCATATTGCCGATGCCGTATTTTCCCGGCAGTGATGAAATGTGCATAAGCACACCTGCTGTTCTGTTAAACATAATATGATTGCCTCCTGAAATTTATTATTTAATTATGGCTTGCCACACAAAAGGTATAATTAACGCCGGCAGCATATTTGCCAGCCTCAGCTTGGGTTTGTATACAAAGCTCAGGCCTATTCCCATGATAAGTATACTCCCTATAAAGGACATCTGGGATATTGCGGTCTCGGTAAGAAAAGGCTTAAGGAACGAGGCGAACAGAGTTATTCCCCCCTGATAAAGCCCCAAAGGTATAACGGAAAACAGCGCCCCCGCGCCAAGGGCGGAAGCGTACACTATTGACGCCGTGAAGTCCAGCACGCTTTTGGCAAAAAGCATGTCCGGATTTTGGCTGAGTCCGTCATTGAGTGCGCCCACAACGGCCATAGATCCCACACAGAAGGTCAGCGTCGCTGCCACAAATCCCCGGGAAAAATCGCCGTTACCGCAGGCAACAAGCTTCTTCTCCACCGCTTGCCCTAAGGCCTCCAGCCGTCGGTCAATATCTATCAGCTGGCCTAAAAAGGTTCCTATGACCAGGCTCAGCAGCATCACAAGGGTATAGCGGGAGGACAGCCCGCTGTCAGACAGAGCAATGCCGCCCTGTACAATGCCCGTGATTCCTATGGCTATAGTACCCAGCGCCAAGGCTTGAGTCAGCATTTCGTTCATTTTTTCGGATATAAGCCTTTTAAACAGCAATCCGAGAACGCAGCCCCCGGCCACCGCAATTACATTTACTATAGTTCCCAAACCTGCCAAAATACCAGCTCCTTTGCGTGTGCTTTTTAAGGAATTAAGGAAACGCTGATTAATTCCAAAATGCCGATTGGCGAGGGTGTTTTTCTCGCGGCAAGGCAAAAAGCGCATGAATACCTGCTGTATCTCGGGCTTTTTAACGTAGCTGCGGAAACTCACCGTCAAGCGGCGTTTTAGCCGTAGGCGTGAATTATTCGGCGCTTCCTTAATTATATAACTGTTTTCGGTTCTTTTCAAGCTCATAATTGCCGTTTTTATTAAATTTTTATCTCAAAAAACATTTTTATTTCAAAAACATAAAAAAACAATTGCATTTTTTAAGCCCCTGTGGTAAAATATACACATAGTTCATATTTTGAATAGGAGTGATTTATAATGAAGAAAATATTGGCTTTTGCCGCGGCCTTGGCTATGACCGCAATGGCATTCGCGGGCTGCGGGACTAATGATGAGGGCAAAACCTCCTCAAATAGTCAGAGTAATGACAACACCGTTAAAACCGTTTATAATGTAGGTATTTCTCAGTTCGCCGAGCATCCGTCCCTTGACAACTGCCGTGAGGGCTTTATTCAGGGACTGGCTCAGGAAGGCTTTGTTGAGGGTGACAACATTAAGTTCAGCTACCAGAATTCCAGCTCCAACATGGATCTTTCCATGACTATTGCCAGTCAGTTTGTTGACAGCAATATGGATCTTGTGTGCGGCATCGCCACACCCGCCGCTTCCAATTTATATGCCGTATGCAAGGAAGCGGACATCCCCGTTATCTTCTGTGCGGTCAGCGATCCCGTGATTGCAGGGATGGTGCCCGAAATGGGCAAGGCCGGTGACGGTATCACAGGCACCAGCGACCTTATCCCTGTTGAAAAGCAGCTGAATCTTATCCACACGATGTTCCCCGAAGCTAAGAAGCTGGGCATCCTCTACAGCACCAGTGAGGTCAATGACGAATCCCAGATCGCTCTTTACAAGGAGCTTGCCGGTAACTACGGCCTTGAGATTGTTACCGAGGGCGTAGCTGACGCTTCCTACATCCCCATGACCGCCGAAACACTGGTCAATGAGGTGGACGTTATCACAAACATTACCGACAATCTTATAGTCGAAAATCTTCCCACCCTTCTTGAAAAGGCCAATGCCAAGGGCGTTCCCGTATTCGGCAGCGAGGAGGAGCAGGTCAAGAACGGCTGCGTAGCCTCTGAGGGCCTTGATTATGTTGCGCTGGGCGTGCAGACCGGCATTATGGCCGCAAGAGTACTCAAGGGCGAGGATGTTTCCGACATAGGTAGCGAATACCTTGACGAAAGCAGCAGCAAACTCACCATCAATAAGGCGGTTGCCGAGGGCTTTGGCGCCGTTATCACGGAGGATCTTGACGCAAGAGCGGAGTACACCGAGTAATTTCCGGCCGGATATTGATTAAATCGCGGTGGGGCGGCATTGTTCCGCCCCACTTGTTTTGGAGGATGAATTATGCTTGAGTATATTATTAGCATGATACCAAGTACCCTTGAGCAGGGACTTATATACTCTCTGCTGGCGCTGGGTCTTTACATAAGCTACAGTGTGCTTAATTTCCCGGATCTTTCGGTGGATGGAACCTTCCCCTTGGGCAGCGCGGTCACGGCGGTACTCATTACTGCCGGCGTCAATCCTTGGCTCTGTCTGCCGGTGTCCTTTTTGTGCGGGGCCGCGGCGGGAATGATTACAGGCATAATTCATGTCAAGTGCAATGTTACAAATCTTCTCAGCGGTATATTGATGATGACCGCTCTTTACAGCGTCAACCTTAGCATAACCGGTGTCAAGAGCAGTCTTTTCATAATGGGTAAGGAAACCGTTTTTAACAGCGCGGTGGCGAAGCTTATTCCTTCTGTGAAAAACGGTAATGTAAGCTTTTCCGTTCTCGGACATGACTATAATTTTTACGTTGATTGGCTAGGAGGCGTTTCCGTCAACATTTCAAAGCTGCTGGTTGCGGTAGTTTGCGTGCTGATTGTAAAATATGTATTTGACTTGTATATGAAGACCAAAAGCGGTATGATGCTCCGTGTCTGCGGAGCCAACGAACAGATGGTCAAGTCCATGAGTGTGGACAGCGGGAAGGTAAAGATGCTGGGCCTTGCCATTGCCAACGGCCTTGTGGCTCTCAGCGGCAGCCTTATGTGCCAGTACAAGACCAGCTTCAACATCAGCGACGGCACAGGCACTATGGTTATCGGTTTGGCGTCGGTAATTATAGGCCTCACCGTCATGCGCAAGGTCAAGTTCCTTCGCGTCACCTCAAAGGTGGTGTTTGGCAGCATAATTTACTACGCCTGCATTAGGATAGCTCTTTCCTTGGGACTTGATGCGCATTTGCTCAAGCTCATGATTGCCGTACTGTTCCTTGTTATGCTTGTGTTCAATGATAAGATCCTGAAGGGGGTGAAGGCCGATGCTGGAATTTAAAAACGTCTGCAAAACCTACAACCCCGGTCTTATCAACGAAACGAAAGTGCTGGAAAACTTCAACCTCAATATACCAAAGGGACAGTTTGTCACAGTTATCGGCAGCAACGGAAGCGGCAAAACTACCATACTCAACCTTATCTGCGGCACTATTTTCCCCGACAGCGGCAGGATTATTCTTGACGGCAATGATGTGACCAACATGCAGGAGTACCGCCGAGCCAAGCACATCGGCCGGGTGTTTCAGGACACGCAAAAGGGTACTTCCCCCAATATGACGATCCTTGAAAATCTTTCCCTTGCGGATAACAAGGGCAAATTCTACGGCCTTTCCATGGGCGTCAACAAAAAGCGCGTCGGCGACTATAAGGAAATGCTTGCTCCCCTTGGTTTGGGTCTGGAGGATAAGCTTGACGTGCTGGCGGGCTCTCTTTCGGGAGGACAGCGGCAGGTGCTTGCCATGATAATGTGCACCCTCAGCGATATTGACCTGCTGATACTGGACGAGCACACCGCGGCTCTTGATCCCAAGACCAGCGAGATTACTATCGAGCTCACTAACAAGATTGTCCGGGAGAAGGGCATCACTACACTGATGGTCACTCACAACCTCCGTCACGCGGTGACCTACGGGGATCGGCTGCTTATGTTACACCGGGGAGGGGTGGAGATGGACCTTTCAGGCGAAGAGAGGGTCAACGTAAATGTGGATGACCTTCTGGACAGGTTCAATCATATAAGCATCGAAAGCGGAAACTGATATTTGCTTTTTTATTGAACAAAGAAATTAATCCATACAAAAAAGTCTGAGAAATCAGGCTTTTTTTGTGTAAAAACAATAATTATATTGACAAAGGGTCTTGCGGAATGATAAAATAAAACAAGAAGGATAGAACGGGTTTAACAAAAAGCGGTGTCGGTTTGACACCCACATGGAAAGGGAGCGGTAAAATGAAATCAAAAATTAAAGCTTTGGTATCGTTATTTGTAATTATGGCGATGGCATTGTCCTGTGTTCCGGCTGTCAGCCTTGCGGCGGATAACACAACATACCTCCTGCGCAACGTTAATGCCGGGGCGCAAACTGAGGTCAGCATGAGTGTATATCAGACATATGAAACCGAACATTTTCAGATTTTTTATGACACTGACGGCGCAAACAGTAATAAGGTTACAGCGGATTTTTTAAAAAAATGCGAAACCGTGCTTGAAAACTGCTGGAACCTGTATATTGGAAAAATGGGTATGGAGCCTACGAGCACATCCGTAAACCCGGACGGGGATAAGGTGACTCAATATAAAACAAATGTGATTCTTATGGGAACGGGTGTAACTTATTATGATTTGGGGGCAGATGACTGGGGAGCATACGGATCAGTGGACACTGCCGGTTATCCATATTTCATGTGCTGCTTAGCGGCTATGGATTCACCTACGGTTGTTGCCCACGAATTTGGTCATGCGGTGCATTACGCGCAGGGTGATAACGCGTGGAAGGACAATATTTATCTTGGGCCTTGGTTTGAGGCTGTGGCTAACTGGTTCGCAGAGCAGTATATTTATGAATATATGCCCGGAACGAGTCAGTTGTCTCATTTGTACTTAAGGGCAAATTCTCTTACCAAAATGAACGGACGGGGCTATTATGAGGCATGGCCGATACTCCAATATCTTACGGAGGATCCTGATAATACAGGCATTTACGGGGAAAAATTCGTCCAGAAGCTTTTAGGGTGCAACCTTGGAAGCACAGACGTGCTTTTCTGGGAGGTGCTTGAAAGCTGCAACGGCGATCTTACCGTGGCTGATACAGTTGGGATGTATGCTTCCCATATTGCCACAATGGATTTTAAAAATCAGGATCTGTACAACAAAAACATAAATGACGCATATAATAATCGTACTTTTTTCTGGCAGCAGAGGTATACAATGCTTGAGAAGCTGGGTGCGGAAGAAAATACATATGCCGTTCCCATCGAAAGAGCGCCTCAGGCAATGGGATATAATATTATTCCCCTTGAATGTGTGCCCGGTGAGGTCAGTGTAAGGCTGAACGGGTTGACTGACGCTGACGGCGCCGATTGGAGAGCCAGACTTGTTAAGAAATCAAATGGCGAAACAAGCTATTCCGATCTCTTCAGCGACGGTGAGGCTATGACTATGACTGTGGGTGAGTCTGACAGCCTTTATCTTTCGGTAGCCGCGACACCGTCCCTTGACACTATGTCCCGCCACACGATCACGGGCTGGGCGGAGCACAGCACAGAGTCAAATTATCCTTTTGAAAACAAAACTCAATATCCCTACAGTGTAACTCTTACAAACGCGTCACCTGTGGAAAGACCTGTATACCCAACTCTCAAGCAGCATCCTAACGGCGGCGGCCGGGTGGCGGATACTGCGTCTGTAGCGCCTACTGCGTATGTTGGCCCCAACGCAATGGTGTTGGGCTATGCCACAGTTTCCGACAATGCGGTTATAGACGGCTATGCGATTGTTGCCGGTAATGCGGTGGTAAAGGATAACGCATATGTGGGCGATACGGCGGTGCTTTTTGACAGAGCCACAGTGAGCGATAACGCCCGTGTGATTGAAAACGCCTGCCTGTATGTTGACTACAAGGCATCCGGCAACGCTGTTGTCAAGGGCCAGAGCTTGGGCCTTTACAATGGGGGCGTCACAGGGGAGGCCATTACATACGGTGACTGGTTTGAGGATGAGGGCTACAGCGTCGGCGGCGGAGCCTTTTCGGGCTACCACAGCATTTCCAGTGACAGCAGCTACGCTCCCAACAAGCTTGACGGCAATAATGTAAGGCCTTATATATCGGGGCTTCGCACAAGATATGAATTCAATTCCGACCTGAGGGATACTGTGGGATACACAGACCTTTACGGCGTTAACGGCGTGAAATTTGCCGACGGGTGTGCGGTTTTTGACGGCAATAGCTATGCTGTGCTTGATGACTCGGCGCTCTACTATGACGATATGAAAATTGCGCTCCGCGCAAAAGGCAGCGGTGAAGTCTTAAATATCGGTGACGGACAAATCGTACTCGATCTTACACCCACAGCAACTAAGCTGACGATCGGTGATACTGTTGTGGAAGGTTCAGGTGTCAGCAATGACGCTTGGAGTGATATATCCATCACATTTGAGGATTCGGAAGCGGAACTGACAGTAAACGGAAAAAGCGAAAGGGCGGCTGTTGAGCTGACTCCCCTCATGGCCGTTCGGACAGGCTCAAACTATATAGGCAAGGGCTTTGTCGGTCAGGTGGATTATGTACGTCTTATGGATTCGACTGTCGAGACCGAAAGCATCGGTGAATTGGATGACAGCCTGCATCTTGTTTTAGACGGAACAGACAGCGGCGAGAGCGGCACACTCAACTCTAAAACCAATGATGCTGACTCAATCTGGCACAATTGGAAGTCCGGCAACAGCGCTGTGAATGTAAACGGAGGACTTAATATTACAGGAGCCGTTACGGGAGAAATCACTTCACCGGGGTATAGCGCGGAAAAGTTTGTAATTGAGTTTGAGCCATCGGGCGGTGACGCCTATCCCGATCACGGCATATTGGATCTTGACGGCAGAGTGCTTTTTGCCCACCGTTATGCGTCTGATGCCAACGCGATCCATGTGGGCCGCGGCGAAACGAATTCGGCTGTACGGGGCTCAGGCTATGTGACCGATACCGCGGGTCAGCAGCGGTTGTCTTCCTTTGTGGCGGAAAAGCTCTATCCCGGTTCTATCAGGGCAGACAGAGGCACTGTGGGCTACAGCGAAGGCAATCGCATCAGAATAATTGCGGAAAACACCGAATGGAGCAATGAGCTGGCCGAAAAATTCACCGACTGTGAAAACAGTACGGGAAATTTAAGCGGTATGTCAGTGGGCGACGATGTATATCTTGTGACATACGCGCTTTTGGACGCAGACCTTATATCACCGGTGTCCCAGAGTGTTTACAAGGGCAGTATCACAGGCTTTGGCGGCTTTAAAACCGCCGGCGGAAAAGACGGGGTCACAGTGTCCTATAAGGATATACGGATATACACTGATAAGGGCGCTCCCAAGGTTGAAGCCGTGGGAGGCAAGGTGTTGATCAACGGATTGGAAGGCTCGGCTGAGGCGATTTTTGCGATATATGATAACAGCGCTCTTTCAAATGTGTGCACAGTAAATGTGACGGGTAACAGCATAGATATACCCGAAGGCTTTGAAGAAAGCACAATGTTTTTGTTCACTTTGTTAAATGAGCTTATTCCTCTGGCAAAACCATTGAAAATACTTGTAAATAATGCGCTTACCTCAGCTGTGGGGCAGAATGCCGATGCATTTCACCAAATTGATGCGGCTGCCGATAAAGCTGTTTATTCCTTCTCCTTTGTGGATAACGGCTCAAAGGACAGCGGAATTATTATAGGAAGTGACGGGGCAGGACTTAACAGTAGCTCACCAAACTATTTTGCGTCAGGCAGCATTGTTATTCTCTTTGCGGACGGCAAGCTCTACACCAGGGATAACGCGGAAAAAGCCCTTCGTGATACATATACCGTGGGCGAAAAAGTAAAAATCCGGGTTGAAGCGGATGTGACAGCAAACGTGTATGATTTGTATGTAAACGATGCGCTTAAAGCGGAAAATGTAGCCTTCCGACAAGCCGCGGATGTTCTGGACACCTTGGCCCTTGTTGAAAATAACGGAGGAAAAGCCTTTGAGCTTTATGATTTCGCCGTAGAATAAATCGGCTATGTCCATAAATTTTACACAGCTATACCTAAGCGCAGATGTCCTCCGGATCTCGTCTATCGACTCGGAGGACATCTTTCGTTCCTCGGCGGGCGTCATGAAAATTGCGTTTTCAGCCTTGACAATACTCCGAAAAAATGATACAATAAAGCATATTATTGCTAAAGGGATGATTTAAATGGCTGAAGAAAAGAGATTTGTGGAAGAAATTACTCCCATGGACGTAGATTTCGCGCGCTGGTACACAGATATTGTGAAAAAGGCCGAGCTTGTGGAATATTCATCGGTGAAGGGCTGCTGCGTAATTCGGCCCTATGCTTACGCTATATGGGAAAACATACAGAAGACACTGGACGGTATGTTCAAGGCTACCGGACATCAAAACGTATATATGCCCATGTTCATTCCTGAAAGTCTGCTTCAGAAGGAAAAGGATCACGTTGAAGGCTTTGCCCCTGAGGTGGCTTGGGTCACCATTGGCGGTAATGAAAAGCTTCAGGAGCGGCTTTGCGTCCGCCCCACCAGTGAGACCCTTTTCTGTGAGCATTATAAAAATATAATACATTCTCACCGTGACCTGCCCAAGCTTTACAACCAATGGTGCAGCGTTGTCCGCTGGGAAAAGACTACCCGTCCCTTCCTCAGAACCATGGAATTCCTGTGGCAGGAGGGCCATACCGCCCATGCCACCGCCGAGGAGGCCAAGGAGGAGACCGAGCGTATGCTCAATGTTTACGCCGACTTTCTTGAAAACTATCTGGCTATCCCTGTAGTAAAGGGACGCAAGACCGAAAAGGAAAAGTTTGCCGGTGCGGAGGCAACATATACTATCGAAAGCCTTATGCATGACGGTAAGGCTCTCCAGAGCGGTACAAGTCATAACTTTGGGGATGGCTTCGCCCGGGCCTTTGGCATACAGTATACAGACAAGAATAATACCCTCCAGTATGTTCATCAGACCTCTTGGGGCGTGACGACCCGTCTTATCGGCGCCATAATCATGGTTCACGGCGATGACAGCGGACTTGTGCTTCCTCCCAAAATTGCGCCCACTCAGGTTATGATCGTTCCAATTGCCATGCACAAGGCCGGTGTGTGCGAAAAGGCAGAGGAGCTTAAGAAGTCTCTGGGCGAAAGGTTCCGGGTGGATATGGACATTACGGACAAGAACCCCGGCTGGAAGTTCAGCGAATACGAGATGAAGGGCGTTCCCCTGCGCCTTGAGATAGGCCCCAAGGATATTGAAAAGAACAGCTGTGTCCTTGTGCGTCGCGATACACGGGAAAAGATTTTTGTCTCCCTTGACGAGCTTGAAGCAAAGGTAGGGGAGATACTTGAGAATATCCAGGCCAACCTCTTCAATAAGGCTCTCGCTCACAAAAACGAGTGTACCTATGATGCCGCTAACTTTGAGGAATTCAAGGACATAGCGGAAAACAAACCCGGCTTTATTCGTGGAATGTGGTGCGGTGACGAGACCTGCGAAAACAAGATCAAGGAAGAAACCGGCGCTACTGCCCGGTGTATGCCCTTTGAGCAGGAAGTCATCGGTGACAACAAGTGCGTATGCTGCGGAAAGGAAGCCAAGACCCTTGTATACTGGGGCAAGGCGTATTGATGGATTAAATAAAAATATGAAATCCGAGGTTTCGTGCCTCGGATTTCGTGCATTAATTTTTGATTTTAAGGCTTTAGCTCATCAAAGTCATACCGTATCAGCTGACAGTTCTTTATCCCGAAGGAAGCGTAGGCTTCGTTTGACATATCTTTAAAATATGAATTTACTACCCTTGCTATACCGTTGTGCGCCACAAGCAGATAGGTCTTGCTGTCGTTTTTAAGCTCATCCAGCAAATTATATATTCTTTGTGCCAGTCTAAGCATAGATTCCCCTGTGCCGTAGCTGTCCACAAAATTGGCCTTTGCGGCGGTGAACTCCTTCCCGTTGCGCGCGGTTGCTTCAAACCGACCAAAATTCTGCTCCCTGAGCCGGGACTCATCCTCCATGGGAATTCCGGCAATCTGTGAAATATATCCGGCAGTTTCCGCCGCCCTGATCAGCGGGGAATAGAGTATTTTGTGAATTTTGACCCCATCTGCTTTCAGCCTTTCTCCAAGCTCAATCGCCTGAGCCCGCCCCAAATCGGTCAGTTCAATGTCCGTGGAGCCGCATATTTTGTTCTCCACGTTCCAAACGGTCTGGCCGTGTCTTGTAAAGTACAGGTACCTCATTTTATCCCTCTTTAAGATCCTTAAGGCTGAACGTCTGAACGGTATCATCTTCTATAAGTCTGATGACGTCCTCCACGTTTTCGGCACATTTGTAAAGCCGGAGGCAGCCCTCCTTGATAAAGCCCTTTCCCGCCGCGTTTTCCAGTGCCGAAATAAGCTCGTTGTAAAAGCCCTTAAGGTTATATATTATGATTGGCTTGTTGTGCCTTCCAAGCTGACGCAGGGTCAGAATCTCAAAAAGTTCCTCAAAGGTTCCAATTCCTCCGGGAACTATGATAAAAGCCTCCGCCTTGTCCTCCATAGTCTGCTTACGCTGATGCATCGTGTCGGTATATATCAGCCTGTCACAGAGCTCGTATATTTCCTCGACATTTTCTTCCCGGAAAAAGTGGGGTATCACTCCGTAAATATAACCGCCGCCCTTTTTAAATCCCCTTGCCACGGCGCCCATGAGGCCGTTTCTTCCGGCCCCGAATACCAGCTCGTGCCCTCTTTGGGCCAAGAGCGCGCCCATCTCCTCCGTCGCATCCTTGTAAGCCTGATCGATGCTTTCGGACGCGGCGCCGAATACGCATATTTTCATACACTATCTCTCCTATAATTTTGATGTCTGATCTTTAAATAACGGATGTATGCTTGTGATTAGTATAACATAATTTTATGCCGATTGTCAATAAAAAACACCTGTTTGGCTTAAAGCGCAAAAAATTGTTCTTAAAAATCCCACTAAACCACTTTACAAACAATGTTTTTCGTTGTATAATATTAACAAGGATATTGATAAAAGAAAGGATGTATAATAATGAAGGTATTACTTACAGGCGGCGCCGGATATATCGGCTCCCACACCTGTATTGAGCTGCTGGCTCTGGGACATGAAGTTATTATTGTTGACAATTACAGCAATTCTAAGCCTGAGGCGCTTAACAGGATCAGGGAAATCAGCGGCAAGGATTTTAAATTCTATGAAGCAGATGCCACCGATTATGACGCTATGGACAAGATTTTCTCCGAAAATGAGATCGACTGCATAATCCATTTCGCCGGTCTTAAGGCTGTGGGCGAGAGCTGCAAGATTCCCATTCGCTATTATCGCAACAATCTGGACTCTACCATCACACTTCTTGAGGTAATGGAAAAGCATCACGTTAACAATATCGTGTTCAGTTCCTCCGCTACAGTTTACGGCGTGCCTGAGAAGGTTCCGCTGACAGAGGATATGCCCGCATATAAGACAAGCAGCCCCTATGGCTGGACCAAGATCATGTCTGAGCAGATCTTCCGTGACGCGTGTGCGGCTAACCCTGATCTCAGCGTTGTACTTCTTCGTTATTTCAACCCCATCGGCGCACACGAAAGCGGTCGTATCGGTGAGGATCCCAACGGTATCCCCAACAACCTTATGCCCTATATTTCTCAGGTCGCTATCGGCAAGCTGCCTAAGCTTGGCGTTTTCGGTGACGATTATCCCACTCCCGACGGTACCTGCGTAAGAGATTACATACATGTTGTTGACTTGGCTAAGGGTCACTGCAAGGCTATCGAATATGCCGCAACACATAAGGGAGCGGAGCCCATCAACCTTGGTACAGGCGTAGGCTACAGCGTTATGGATATAGTAAACAGCTTTATGAAGGTCAACAATATTGACCTTAACTATGAAATACAGCCCCGCCGTGCCGGTGATGTTCCCCAGTGCTATTCCGATCCTACCAAGGCTAAGGAGCTTTTGGGCTGGACCGCCGAAAAAACTATTGAGGATATGTGCCGTGACACATGGAACTGGCAGAAGAATAACCCCAACGGCCTTAACTGAAAATAACTAAACGAAAGATGTCCCCCGCCTCTATAGGCGGCGGGCTCCGCTTTCGTTTTTCGGTGGGAGATCAATCTCCCACCGAAACGTTGAATGACGGCGCTGCGCGCCTTATTGAACAAAACGAGCGTAGATCAACAGACCTACGCTCGTTTGTGATTAAGGGAACGCTGAATAATCCACGCCTACGACTTAAAACGCTACTTGAAGTGGAGCTTCTCACAGCTCGGTTAAAAAGCCCAAGATACATCAAATATTCATGCGCTTTTTGCCTTGCTGCGAGAAAAAATTTCCTCACCAATAAGCATTCGTTTTAGAATTAATCGGCGCTTCTTTAATGCTTCATGAGAAAGGCGTGCTTCTTAAGGATTTTTTTCTAAGGTCAGAGCAGCAGCCTTAACAGTGTTCTTCATCAGCATAGCTATGGTCATAGGACCTACTCCGCCCGGTACAGGGGTTATGGCGGAGGCTTTTTCGCTTACCTCGTCAAACTTTACATCACCGCACAGCTTGCCGTCAAGACGGTTCATTCCCACATCAATGACGATCGCCCCCTCCTTGACCATATCAGCGGTAATAAAGTTGGCCTTGCCCACTGCCGAAACCAGTATGTCCGCCCGGCGGCAGACTTCCTTGAGGTTTTGGGTTCGGCTGTGGCAGATGGTCACAGTTCCGTTTCGGTGGAGCAGCAGCATTGCCATGGGCTTGCCCACAATATTGCTCCGGCCTACCACTACGCATTCTTTGCCGCTTATCTCAATGCCCGTAAGCCTTATCAGCTCCATTACTCCCGCAGGCGTACAGGGCAGGAAGTCAAAATTGCCGATCATTATCTTACCCACATTTACCGGATGGAAGGCGTCAACGTCCTTTCGATAGTCAATGGTAAGGAGCACCTTTTCGCTGTCGATATGCTTCGGCAGTGGAAGCTGTACCAATATACCGTGTATATCGCTGCGCTTGTTGAGCCTGTCTATAAGCTCCAGCAGATCCTCCTCGGTGGTTTCGGCGGGGAGAGCGTATTCCTCGCTCATGATGGAGCATACCTCACAGGCCTTTTTCTTGTTGTTCACGTATACGCGGCTGGCCGGATCATCGCCTACTATTATTACCGCCAGACCGGGCTTAACGCCCTTTGCTGCCAAAGCCTCGGCCTTGACCTTCAGATCCTCTTTTATTTTTGCCGACAGGGCTTTTCCGTCTAAGATTTGTGCTGACATTTTGGTTTCTCCTTTCGTTTGATTCCCTTATCCGGGGCCTTATAAGACAATTCTCACCAAAGCCGATCAGGTCGCGGCGGTTTGCCTTTATGAGGGCTTCCCGCACCAGCTCATAGTTTTCGGGCCGGGACCATTGCAGCAGCGCACGTTGCATGGCTTTTTCCTTAGGGCTTTTTGGAACATAGACCCGCTTCATGGTACGGGGGTCTATCCCTGTATAAAACATAGCCGTGCTCAAGGTTCCCGGCGTAGGGTAAAAATCCTGTACCTGCTCGGGGTGGATATTGTTTTCCTTCAGATACAGCGCCAGTTCAATGGCGTCGTTTATTGTACTTCCCGGATGGCTGCTCATGAGATAGGGGACAAGGTACTGTTCCTTGCCGATTTCCCTGTTTATCCGGTAGAATTTGTCCTTAAATTCATTGTATACTTTAACTCCCGGCTTGCCCATATACCTAAGCACGTTATCCGATATGTGTTCCGGCGCTACCTTTAGCTGACCGCTGATATGGTGCTTGCACAGCTCCCGGAAAAAGGTGTCGTCTTTGTCACGGAGGCAGTAGTCATAGCGTATGCCGCTGCGGATAAAGACCTTCTTTACTCTTGGCAGATCCCTGAGTTTCCTTAACAGCTCAACATAATCGCTGTGGTCAACCTTTGCCGCCGGGCAGATGTCCGGATACAGACATTGCCGATCCCGGCAGGCGCCCTGCTTTGTCTGTTTTTCACAGGCTGGATTGCGGAAGTTGGCTGTGGGCCCGCCCACATCATGAATGTAGCCCTTAAAGTCCTTGTCCCATGTGAGCTTTTCCGCTTCTTGAAGTATGGACTGGTGTGAGCGGGACTGGATGATTCTTCCCTGATGAAAGGTTATTGCGCAGAAGGAACAGCTCCCAAAGCATCCACGGCTGCTCGTGATAGAAAACTTTACTTCTTTCAATGCCGGAATGCCGCCGTCCTTTTCGTAGCAGGGGTGGTAGGCGCGTTCATATGGCAGTGCGTAAACCCTGTCCATCTCGCTGCGAGTGAGGGGAGCGCTCATCGGATTTTGCACTACATACTTGCCGCCGTGCTTTTGGGCAAGTATTTTGCCCCGTATAGGATCCTGCTCATAGTACTGTACAGCTGCGGCTTTGGCATACGCCTCCTTGCTTTCCAGCGTCTCTTCATATGATGGCAAAATGACCGCGTTCTTGGGCGGATTGTCCGCGATATAGCAGGTGCCTCGTATGCCTGTTATCAAGCTGACGGGTGTCCCGTCAGCCAAAGCGTTGGCGATCTCAATAATGCTTTTTTCACCCATGCCAAATGAGATCAAATCGGCCCGGCTGTCAAATATTATGCTCCGGCGGACATTGTCATCCCAGTAGTCATAGTGGGAAAACCGTCGCAGGCTGGCTTCCGTTCCGCCAACAATCAGCGGTATTTTCCCAAAGGCCCGGCGCACCAGATTACCGTACACGATAGTAGCCCGATCCGGTCTGTATCCGGCCTTCCCTCCGGGGGAGTATACGTCCTGACTGCGCTTTTTCCGGGCGGCGGTGTAGTGGTTTACCATGGAGTCGATGACCCCTCCTGATATCAATACCCCAAGCCGAGGCCGCCCGTAGCAAAGCAGGCTGTCAGGCGTGGTTACGTCAGGCTGGGCACAGATCGCTACCCGATATCCCTCAGCCTCCAGCAGACGGCTAAGTATGGCTGTGCCGAAGGACGGGTGATCCACATAGGCGTCGGCTGAAATATATAAAAAGTCATAAAATTCCCATCCAAGCTTATCCATATCCTGTTTTGAAATGGGTAAAAAAGGCATAATACCATCCCTTTGTATTTATGAGAAAAATCAGGTTACAATATATATTGTATACAAAAAACCTCTCTTTGTCAAGAGAAAGGATGGAATGTTTGGGATGCAATTGTTTTACCGTACGCTTATTCTATATCTGGTAGTCATTTCGACCCTGCGTATAATGGGTAAGCGCCAGCTTGGGGAGCTTCAGCCGTCGGAGCTTGTTGCGGCAATCATGATAAGCGAACTGGCATCTATCCCCATTGAGGATAAGTCTGTCTCCCTGTGGGAGGGCATTATTCCCGTGCTTAGCCTTGCCGCGGTGGAGCTTGTACTGTCGGTTTTGGTGATAAAAAGCGAATTCTGCCGTACTGTCATCACGGGTCGTCCTGTAATAATTGTACAAAACGGCCGTATCCAGTTTAATATGCTTAAGCGTTTGCGTCTCAGCCTTGATGACCTTCTGGAGCAATTGAGACTTTCCGGCTACAGCCAGATATCCGAGGTTGATACAGTGATATTGGAAACTAACGGCCAGATATCTATTATACCCAACGAGCAAAGCCGTCCCGTAACCTGCGAGGATCTTAATCTTAAGCCTGTACAGACACACCTCCCTCATACGGTCATTGCTGACGGGAAGATAAGGGAAAGCGGTCTGAGAGCCGCCGGGATCAGCCGTGAGCGGGTCATGAAGTTGCTTAAGGAACGGGGGGTGAAATCCCCAAAGGAAATTTTCTACATGAATGTTACAGATGACGGCAAAGCGTTTATTCAGAACAGGCAGGGTGAAAAAGAACGCAATAAAAGTTGATTTTTTTGAAAAAAAACTATTGACAAACAAAATAAACTATGCTATACTAAACAAGTCGTCAGGGTCATGGCATCCGCCTTAAATGCGAGAGTGGCGGAATTGGTATACGCGCACGTTTAAGGTGCGTGTGAGCGATCATACGGGTTCAAGTCCCGTCTCTCGCACCACATCGTCAGAGCAAACATTGTATTGTTTGCTCTGCTTTTTTTTTTTGAAAAAAAGCCATAACTCGCTCATGCCACTGCTCATTCTCTGCAAAAAGGCGTGTTCGCGTCGGCCATTGTTTACAGGCGCACTCATAACGCCTTTTGTTCACCACAACCTTTTTTCGATGCTTTATGCACATCTTAGAATGTCCTTTTTTCCGCAGGAGGTAAGAGCCCCGTATTACTGCCCATTTTTCGTCAGCCTGTCAAACAGACGGTTGTAAATTTTGATAATATTGCCGATAAGCAAGGCAGCAATAATGCTACCTTCACGGACGCCCTCCGGCTTTCCGATAAAGATAAAGCAGATAACAACCGCCGCCGCGATATACAGCACATCAAAGAAAATTTTGATATTCTCATAGCGTTTTCCGGTGACCTCACTGATCGCTCTGTTCATGGCTTCTCCCGGCAGCATTGCAACGCCGCCCTTGAACTGTATCCATATACCTAAGCCAAGTACAAGACAGCTTAACATCATGACCCCGAATTGAAGGGCGTAGGTGTCTGCCTGTATGCCGTCGATCAGCATACAGGAAAAGTCGGTCATATATCCGTATACAAATGCAAGAACTGTTTGTATAATAATTTCCACAGGGTTGCATTTGCCGCGTAGCAGTACGACTTGGACAAGAATTTGGAGTACGCTCCATAAATTCAGCCACCAGCCAAAGGACAGGGCGTGGTTAAGCAAAGATATAGAGTACGGAACGGATGCCACCGGTGAGGTGCCCAGTCCCGCCTTAGTGGAAAGAGCCACCCCCATTGCGGCGATAAAGAGCCCAATAAGAAATAACGCGTATTTTTTAACGGTTACTTTCAATGAATACACCTTCTTTAGCTAATTATATAACATAATGTTGCAAAAAACATTAGGAATTTGTGCTTTGATTGATAAAAAATATGCTGTTTTTTATCAAA
>CAYTWZ010000006.1:13766-33153 GCA_964442035.1 uncultured Oscillospiraceae bacterium | reverse complement strand
TTTTTTGCTGAACTTTAACAAGACTTATTCTATCTTTTCAGGTTTCCGTTTTGTACGTTTGTCTCAATTATCCACTCTACAAGCTCATACACTACGGGCATGGCCTCTTTAACAGGCTCCATGCGCTTGTAAACCTTGTCAGAGGTGACACTGCCCTTCTTCCATGTGTGTCCGTAGGTGAGGTGGTTGTTGACAAGAGGCTGCAGACGATCAATGGCGTTAGCATATGCGGCGTCATGGGTTTCCCCCGCATCAAATTCCTCCCAAAGTCCACGGTACTCACGAGCCTGATCTTCCGGCAACAGGGCAAACAGCTTGTCCGCCGCATCGGCCTCTCGCTGCGCCTTGTCCTCGTTTCCCTTTTCGTCATAGCAGAAGGTGTCCCCGGCATATACCTCCACAAGGTCATGAACCAGAGCCATGCGGACGACCCTGTCAATATTGATCTTATCCCTGTCCTTTGCATATTCCGCCAATGTCATTGCCATCAGCGCAAAGTGCCACGAGTGCTCCGCATCGGTCTCCTGACGACTCCCGTCAGCAATCAAGGTCTGACGTAGGACGTTTTTCATCTTGTCTACCTCGATCAAGAACCGGAGCTGCGCTTCAAAACGGTCACTTATCACTTCGTTTTACCTCCATTGTATACTGCGTAAGCCATTCCCTCTCCTTGGGAGTTAGTCTTGGCATTAGGCGGCTTCGGCACTCCTTGTGGTAATTGTTGATCCATTTGATCTCGCTGTCGGTCAGCATAGACGGGTCGATGCCGTTTACATCAATAGGAACATATGAAAGAAGCTTAAGTTCATAAAACTCCCCGTGTACGGTTTTTTTCCACGGAACTACGACCACATCGTTCTCGGTGCGTATGCCGTATTCACCCTCAATGTATACTCCGGGTTCAACAGTTACATTCATGCCCGGCTCAAGCGGAACTGAATTAAGATGCTGGCTGAAGTTCTGTGGGCCTTCGTGCACGTTCAGGAAGAAGCCAACACCGTGTCCGGTGCCGCACTTGTAGTCAATCCCCTCCTGCCAAAGGGGGCCACGGGCCAAAATGTCCAGATTTGCCCCTGCCGTTCCCTTAAGGAAGCGGGCGGTTATCAGAGCAATATTGGCCTTAAGCACAAGTGTAAAGCTGCGTTTTTCCTCATCACTGATCGGACCAAGGACAAGAGTGCGTGTGATATCCGTGGTGCCGTTAAGGTACTGTCCGCCGGAATCGATCAGTAGCATTCCCTCTTTTTTCAAAACGGCACAGCTATCCCGTTCGGGCTTGTAGTGCATCATGGCCGCATTTTCCTTATATGCCGCTATGGTATCAAAGCTTGGCCCCATATTGTACGGTTGAATGGCCCGGAGCTCAATAAGTTTGTCAAAAACATCCATTTCTGTTATATTTCGACCGTTTTCAAGGCTGTCATATATGTAATACATACCCTTTGTAAGGGCAACGGCATCGTTTTCGTAGCAACAGAAAAGGTTTTTGTTCTCAACGCTGTTCTTAACAGCCTTAAAGCAGGTGACAATGTCACGGGTATTTTTGAGACTGCACTTTTTGGCCGCTGCGGCTATACCGCTATTCACCATATTGAAGTCAATGCCAAGGGTGCAGCCCTCCCCCAGCGCGCTAATGTCAGAATATATGCCTTCATATTCCCGAAGCCGGACATGCTGCTTTTCGAGCATGGCTCTCATTTCCGGTTCGGTCTGGCGGCTATCAATATACAGCCATGCACCGTCCATGCTCACAAGAGCGTAGCTCAGTACAAAAGGGCAGCAAGGTATGTCTTCCCCCCTTATATTGAACAGCCACATCACGCAGTCCAGCTTGTTAATGGCATAGTGTGTAAGACATCGCTTTTTCATTTCCTCACGGACACGTGACAGTTTGTCAGCCGCACTTTCGCCGCTCCATTTTTCATCAAGATGGAAGGCCTTGCTTAGAGGCAACGCGGGCCGATTCTCCCATATTACGGAAAGGTCACGGGAGTCATCCAGCTTTATGCCCTTGGCCGACAGCTTTTTTGAGAGATTATCCGCCCCCGCGCGGGAAAAAAGCCGTCCGGAAATACCTACCGTGCTGCCCGGATCCAGCTCGTCACACAAAAACCGGATATAGCTTTTCACTCCGGGCTCACCCGCCCGGAAAAGCACGATCTCGCTGCCTTTAAGCTGCTTTTCAGCCTGAATGTAATAGCGTCCGTCCGTCCACAGACCGCTTTTTTCCTTGGTGACTACCACCGTTCCCGCACTTCCCGTAAAGCCCGAAAGCCAGCTGCGGAACCGATAATGCTCCGGCACATATTCGCTCAGGTGGGGATCCGCCGTAGGTACCACATAGGCGTCAAGGCCAAGTCGATTCATTTCTTTTCTTAAAAGTGATATTTTTTCGTCTGTTGTCATTATTATCCCTTCCGTTGTGTATGGTATATATATTTTAAGCCTTTCGTTTACCGGCGGGAGATCGATCTCCCGCCGGTAACGTCCCCCTGACGGGCTTTCAGCCCTTATTGAAGCCTTAGCTGAGGTTCTGCGTTGAGGCTTAGATCCCCTCTTATTCCGGCAACATAGTTAAGGTATCCGGCACAGGAGATCATAGCTCCGTTGTCGGTACAAAGGCTGATAGGCGGACAATAAAATTTCATACCGGCCTTTTTCGCCCTTGCTTCAAGATCCGCACGCAGGGCAGTATTCGCCGCCACTCCTCCGGCAATGCACACAGCCTTGCTGTCTGCCTTGATCGCCGCGCCGATTGTGTTGTCCGTAAGAACGTCAACAACCGCCTGCTGGAAAGAAGCGGCTACGTCAGCCTTGTTGATAGTCTCTCCCTTTTGCTCCGCCTTGTGGATATAATTGATAACGGCGGTCTTAAGGCCGCTGAAGCTGAAGTCGAAGCCGCTGTGGGGACGTGGAAAGCTTATGGCGTGAGGATCTCCCTGATTTGCCAACGCATTGAGCTTTGGGCCACCGGGATAACCCAGTCCGATGACCCGGGCTACCTTGTCAAAGGCCTCACCTGCAGCGTCATCGGTGGTTGCGCCCATGATCTCAAAATCGTGGTAATCCTTCACATGCAGTATGTGACTGTGTCCGCCTGAGGCCACAAGGCACACAAATGGTGGTTCAAGATCCGGATGAGCAATATAGTTGGCTGCAATATGGCCCTGAATATGGTTTACGGGGATGAGGGGCTTGCCAATGCCATAGGCAAAGGCCTTCGCCACCGACACTCCTACCAGGAGCGCCCCCACAAGGCCGGGATTATAGGTCACAGCCACGCCGTCCAGATCATTCTTTGAAACGTCCGCCTCCCTAAGAGCCGAATCTATGACATAGATGATCTTGTCTATATGCTTGCGTGATGCTATTTCCGGGACAACGCCGCCGTATATTTCGTGAAGGGCGATCTGGGTATATACTGTGTTTGACAGCACCTCCCGCCCGTTGCGGGTCACAGAGGCGGCCGTCTCGTCACAGGAAGTCTCTATTCCCAAAATCAAAGCCATCGAGCTCATTCCTTTCGTTTAAATGTCATGACAACGGCATCCTCGCCGTCACTGTAATATTTTTTGCGCAGTCCGGCGGGCTTAAAGCCGCATCGAAGGTAAAGGGCCAATGCAGGCGCGTTGCTTTGTCTTACCTCCAAAAAAGCGGTGTCAGCCTGAGCAAGCATGGCATCCATAAGGGCCTTGCCCACTCCTTGTCCGCGTATTTCCGGCGCGGAGGCAATGGAAAAAACCTCTGCCTCCCGACATATCAGCGAGTATATTATATAGCCCTGTGCTCCCTCTCCCCTGTCCCAAACAAGCACCCGGACGCTTCCTCTACCTTCCAAGCTTTCTTCTAAGGTGTCACTCAGGGCTTTAAGTGACCACGGGGGATCAAAGGACAGATTTTCAATACGGGATATGTTTTCCAGATCCCCTGCTTTCGCCTGACGGATCATTTGATCACCTTGCCTCCGGCAGACTTAAGCAGACGGTTGCGCACGGCTATGCCTAAGCCCTCTGCCCTTGGCAATCTGGCGTACAGGGTGCTGACCCCGTCGCTGTCCGCCTTGCGCAGATAGTAAAACAGCTTTGCCCCATATTCCTCAACTGTCTCACCGGCATTGTAAAGTATGCCGTCCCAGCTGAAATCCCCGTAGGTGAGCACTGCCGCGTCACTGTCACGGGGGATCTTATCCATATTGTCAACGGCGTAAACCTCCGCTTTCGGACTGTAGTGGGTATATTTCATTCCGGGGCACTTAGGCGCTCCGGCGTAATTTCCACCGTAAACACATTTTCCCGTGATTTCGGCAATATCCTCGGCGGTTATGGCTCCGGGGCGCAGAATGGTGGGCATGGCACAGGTCATGTCAAGAACCGTTGATTCCAGTCCTATCACTGATCTTCCGCCGTCGATGATCATATCCACCCTGCCCATCAGATCGTCAATGCAATGCCGGGCCGTGGTGGGACTTGGACTGCCGCTGAGGTTAGCGCTTGGGGCGGCAATGGCAGTGCCGCTTTGACGTATAAGCTCATAAGCCACACTGTGGCTGGGGAAGCGTATACTCACAGTGGGAAGTCCCGCCGAAACCTCAGGCGGGACAGAGCTTTTGCGCTTAAGTATGACCGTGAGAGGGCCTCCCCAAAAATGCTTCATAACATCCATTGCTACCGCCGGAATATCCTCGGCCAAATCAGACAATTGATCCATGCTACATATGTGGGAGATCAGCGGGTTATCCATAGGCCGATTTTTGGCTCGGTATATGCCCGCCAAAGCCTGCGGATTAAAGGTATCGGCTCCGAGGCCGTAAACTGTTTCGGTAGGAAAGGCCACAAGCCCGCCCCGCCTTATGACATCGGCGGCACGGGCAATAAGGGCTTTGTCTATATTGACGGGATCCACCTTTATTATTTCTGTCTCAATTTTTGAAGCCATTTGGTCTCCTCCTTTTCAACAATGGCTGAAAGCCCGTCATGGGGCGCGTGATGTGAGAAAGGAACTCCCCGTCAAACAGCGTTTTAAGTCGCAGGCGTAAATTATTTAGCGCTTCCTTAGTTATTTACTCTACCTTTGTAAGCCGATTATTCGCTGTCGGGAATTTCAAAATAAAACTCCACACCGCCTTCCACGTTGCAAAAGCCGCAAGTGCCGCCGTGAAGCTCTATACATCGCTTCACGATGGCAAGGCCCAGACCGCTGCCGCCATAGGCACGGGTACGCGCCTTGTCCAGCTTGCCAAAGCTTTCCCAGATAAGCTCCTCTCCGCCGCATGGAATATGACTGCCGCTGTTGTATACGCTAAGCCTTGCAAGTCCGTCCTTGTCGGTCAGACTTACACGGATAACACCGTTTTTATCCACATGATTTATGGCATTAGTAATATAATTATTAATAGCCTGAGCAAGCATGCCCTCATCACCATGTACGCAGATTTTTTCAGGGCAATACAGGGATATGTCTCCGCCCTTGCGCCTTGCCAAAAGGCTACAGCTGCGAACGCAGCCCTCCGCCAGTTCCGACAGATCCACACTGTGCTTTTCCATGCTTTCCGCAGCCGCGCTGTCCAACTCCGCCACAGTAAGGAACTGTTTTATTATCTTGTCCATTCTGCCTGCCTCGTCAATAATGACGTCACAATAAAAATTCCTGTCCTCCGGGCTTGACGCAATATTCTCCTTGAGCCCTTCCGCATAGCCCGAAATCAGAGCCAGAGGGGTTTTAAGCTCATGGGAAGCGTTGGCAATAAATTCACGACGTGATTTGTCTACAGAGTTTTTAAGCTCGATATCCTTTTCAAGCTGCCGATTACTCTCCTGTAGTTTGGTTATATTCTCCTCAAGCTTTTCACTTAGTGAATTGAAGCTTCTGCCCAGTTCGCCAATCTCGTCTGAGCTTTTACCCTCATATTTGCGGTCAAAATTCATATTTGCCATATCACGGGCAATGTCTGTCAACTGACGTATAGGTCTGGTGGCCGCGCTTGCGGCTACCGCAACTACAGCAACACCCAAGAGCAGTGCAGTGGCACCTATGAACAGTAATAGCTCGTTGGCAGTATCTGCCGCCTCGTCCACTGCCGACATAGGAGTACGCAGATATAGATAATTTCCGTTGTCAAGAATAGCCGCCAGCTGAATAAAGCCCGTCCCCAGCCGAATATCCTTCTGTTCCCAGATAACACATCCGTCATCATCGTTTTTAAGTTTTTCCTCTATTGACTGTGCCAAGCTTTTATGATTGCCCGGTCTTTCCTTAAATTCCTCGGCAATGCCATCCCGCTCGACGGGCTGAGGAGGGGCGGTCCCTTTCCCATCTTCATCCGTCGGCTTTCGCGGGCCAAGCTCACGATCTCCGCCTTTGAAGCTTTCAAACAGCCAATCCGTCTGTTCGGAGCCGGGAGTCGAAGAAAATACCTGATTGCCGTAGCTGTCACAGATATACACTGTGATGTTTTTTGTAATGTAAAGCTTTTCCAGCTCCACATCCTCATAATCATCAGATGCAAGGCTGTCAACCGCCTCCATAACAGCTTCAAGCGCGGAGTATTTTTGCTGCTTGTAAAGCTTTGGCAATAGTATGCTGTTGGCGGCAGCAATGCCCGCAATTGTAAGTATCAGTATCACCGCAAAAATCAATATAAATTTAATACGGATCGGAATCCTGAGCCTTTTATTTTTCAAAGCGATAGCCAACTCCTCTTACGGTTTGCAGCATATCTCCGTAGCTGCCCAGCTTTTTACGCAGCTTAGTCACATGGGTATCTATGGTACGGGCGTCTCCGTAATATTCATAGTTCCACACATTGTCAAGTATTTTTTCCCGGGAAAAGGTACGCCCTCTGTTTTCAATGAGAAACAGCAAAAGCTCGTATTCCTTAAGGCTGAGGTATATTTCTTCGCCGTCCACAAAGACGGCATGAGCGCCCTTGTCAATTCTGATTCCTCCCACGGCGATCTCCTCATCGCCGTCCGTCCGGCGGCGGCGCATCAGCGCATCCACCCTTGCCACAAAGACTTTGGGAGAGAAAGGCTTTGTTATATAGTCGTCGGCTCCCACGTCAAAGCCCGTTATCTCATCGCTTTCCTGAGAAAGAGCTGTCAGCATGATCACCGGCACATCCGAGATATTCCTCACCTGACGGCAAACCTCAAGCCCGCTGAGTCCCGGCATCATTACATCAAGCACCAAGAGGTCAATATCGGAATTTGAGGCGCAGAATATGTCAAGTGCCTCCTGACCGTTCGTGGCTTCCACCACCGCATAGCCCGCAGCGCACAAAAAATCTCCGATAAGGCGCCGCATTCTGGCCTCGTCATCGGCCACAAGTATCTTTTTTTTGTTCATGATCAGCATCCTTCCGTCAGTCAAAAGCGCCGGAGTTTTTGGCGTCGGTATATTCGTCAAGTCCCTCGTTGATTGCTTGACTTACCTGCTGGCTGGCTGACTGAATGTCCCCCATCATAGCATTCATAAGAGATGACGTAAATATCACCCTTGGGCGGGAGTTGTCCTCATCCTCAAAGCCGACATAGAGCTCGGTTTCCTTAATGCCGATATCCTCTGTTTCCATAATATCCCGGGCGGCCTCATTGTTAAAGGCATACATTTCCTCCTCGGTCTGTATCTCGCCGGTCATCATAGCGTCACTGAGACGCAGATACACATAGCCGTAAACGTCAAGCATATCAGGAGCAGAGACCACCGCCTTAATATAGGTTCGTCCTTCCTCATCGGTATAAGGGGCGCCAATGGTGTAGTCCATACGGGAAAACAGCAGCCCGTGTATTTCGCTGATATTGTCAAAGTCAAAGCTCTCACGATCCTTTTCCCTCATGAAGCTGACAGCCTCACTGTAGTCAAGGACCTTGAAAGCGTCAAGCATTGCTTTCAGCGCGTCAGCGCAAGCCTCTGTATATTCAGAGTCCTCAGAGGGAGTAAGCTCCCCCACAGGCCCTTCCTCCGCAGTCTCCCGGGTCTCGACCTTGTTGTCTGTCGGGTTTTCGGCCTTCTGAGCCTGCTTTTTTCCTGCTGAGCCAAGGCTCACGATCAAGGCGGCAACCGCCGCTGCCGCTATTACCACAGCAACAGCAATTATTACTATTACTTTTTTTCGGGAAATGCCTGATTTTTTGTTCTCATCCGAAGCCATAGTGTTTCACCTCTTTTAATTGCTTACTTCCGCTATGATAGGATTTTCAAAAATTTCTTTAGCGCAGACAGGCTCAAGATTTTCTCTTAGCCATACCATGTGATACACCGAACACCATCCTTGGTATCTTACGTCCACATATGACCGGGGCTCGAGTGTAATTGTTTGCTGCGAAGAATTATAATGTCTGCCGTCACCGTTTTCCATATGCCATATGTCAAGTATCTCATATGTATCAAAGCCATTGTTAGCTATGCGGGAAAGGCACTCGCCCCATTCGTCCTCTTTATAGACTACTCCCACAATTATATCACGACCCAGCATTGCATCCAAAAGCTTCCCGGCGTTTACGATTCCCGCGCCGTAAAAATGATCATATCCTTCATCCCCCGCGTCAATAGCTGTAGCATAAAGCAGCTCCCTAAACTGACTGACTGTTATATTCGGGTCGATCTGTTTAGCCAGTGCGGCTATAGACGTAACATATGGCGTTGAAAACGAGGTTCCGCTGCCCGTCCTTGTCCCGGTAGCGCTGCTTTCGTCGAAATCAAGGACATCTACGCTTGTGCCGCAGGCCACCACATCCACTGAGGCATTGTGATATGAAAAGTCCGAAACAAAGCCCATGCTGTCAATGGAGCCCACACATATAGTGTTTTCATATCCGCCGGGGTACATAATGGGGCTGTCACAAGTAATGTCGTTTTTGTTCGAGGAATCGTGGTTACCTGACGCTGCGACAACGATTATGCCCTTTTGCTCCGCCCTATTGATCATTTCTTCAAGGGATTTTAACGCAATATCATTTGTACTGCTTTGCTTGACTCCCACGCTCATATTAATAACATCACAATCCTGATTGATAGCGTAGTCAAGCGACTTAAGCAGGGCAGTAAGGTTGGTTGATTTGCCGGTCACACCTGTTTCGGGATTTGGATTTGGGAATGCCTTGACTATCACAAGCTCCGCCTCAGGGGCAAGACTTGACACACCGTAGCCGTTGTCTGTGACAGCGGCTATCAAGCCCGCGACAGAAGTTCCGTGACCCACATAGTCATGAACGTCCTCCGTATAACCAAACACCTCGCACCTTGCCACAACATTATCATAATTGATGTCGTTGTGGTTATCCGCAAGGCCTGAGTCTATTATGCCTACCCTGACTCCATCGCCATTGTATATCTTATTATTCACAACGCCGTTGGCATTTGTAAGACGGAAGGAGTAATCGCTCTGATCCATATATTTTGTATCATTAGCCTCGTCAAGGAGTATGACCTCCACATTGGGTTCGTAATACTCTATGATACCTGCGTCCAGCATACGCTGAAGCATTGTCTCATCATCTGCGGCAAAAAAGTCATCAACCACATGTTCATATTCAGTATCCGCGCTCATAAGCATGGGGACTCCGCTTTTGTACTTAAAAATAAAATCGTCGGCACTGGCTGAAACCGTGAGCAGTACCATAATTGCGGCAAAAGAAATAATATAACGAAGAACTTTCATATCTATACCTCTGTAAAAAGCAATTTCACGAAATATATTGTAATACAAAAAAAGCTGTTTGTCAAATGTTTTCACAAACATTTGACGTTTATTTTACTTTTGGAAGCATTTGCCGACAAAAAAGGGAGCATGGATTCATCGATCCTTTTGCTCCCCCTAAGCTAATTATTCTATTGACCAAGATAAGCCTTTTTGATTCGATCATCCTCAAGCATATCCTTTGCGTTACCACTCATGGAAATTGTCCCGGTTTCAAGAACATATGCCCTGTCCGCTATGGATAAGGCCATTTTCGCGTTCTGTTCAACGAGCAGAATAGTTGTCCCTGAATCGTGAAGTGACTTGATTATACTAAAAATTTCCTTCACCAAAAGAGGCGAAAGCCCCATACTGGGCTCATCCATAAGCACGATCTCGGGCTTGCTCATAAGCGCCCGTCCCATGGCCAGCATCTGCTGTTCGCCGCCGGAAAGAGTACCAGCCAGCTGGTTTTTGCGCTCCTCCAGTCTGGGGAAGCGACCGTACACCTTTTCAAGGGACTGGGCTATCTCATCCTTGTCCGATCTGGTGTAAGCGCCCATCTGAAGATTTTGTAGCACTGTAAGCTCGGAAAACACCCGCCGTCCCTCAGGGACGGAAGCCATTCCCATGGAAACGATCTTGTGACAGGGCACCTTTGTAATGTCCTTTCCATTGAACACGATCGTACCGTTCTTCGGGCGCAGAAGTCCTGATATGGTCTGAAGGGTGGTCGTCTTACCCGCTCCGTTGGAGCCGATCAAAGCGATGATCTCACCCTTGTTTATTTCAAAGGATATCCCTTTAAGGGCACGAATCATTCCGTAGTTTACCTCAAGGTTATTTACTTCTAACATTGCCATTGTTTTTTCCTCCTTAGTCGCCGATATACGCCGATATAACCTCGGAGTTGTTAAGCACCTGACTTGTGGGACCCTCTGCAAGAACCTTGCCAAAGTTGAGCACTGTCAGCCTTTCACATATGCCCGAAACAAGCTTCATATCATGCTCGATAAGCAGAATAGTCATATTGAATCTTGTCCTTACCAGCTTGATAGTTTCCATAAGCTCCTGAGTTTCGTTGGGGTTCATGCCCGCTGCCGGCTCGTCAAGGAGCAGAAGCTTGGGATTGGTGGCAAGGGCACGGGCAATCTCCAGCTTACGCTGCTGTCCGTATGGCAGGTTGGAGGCCAATGAGTTCTTAAAATCCCGCAGACCGAACACCTCCAGAAGCTCCTCCGCCTTCTCATTCATGGTCTTTTCGATTCTGAAGTATTTTGGCAGGCGGAGCACCGCTGTCAGCGTGGAATATTTGTAGTCATTGTGAAGCCCGGCTTTGACGTTGTCAAGGACACTCATCTTTTTGAAAAGCCTTATATTCTGGAATGTTCTGGCAATGCCCATTTTATTGATATCAATGGTCTTTTTGCCGGTAATATCAACACCGTCAAGATAGATTTTTCCGTTTGTGGGCTTATACACACCGGTAAGCATATTGAATACTGTGGTCTTGCCCGCGCCGTTGGGTCCTATCATACCATAAAGCTCGCCCTTTTCAATGGTCATGTTAAGGTCATCCACTGCACGAAGGCCGCCAAAGGATATCCCCAAGTTTTTTACCTCAAGCATTGCCATTAGCAGCCCCTCCCTTCTTCTTGAACAGCCCCGCGAAAAAAACCTTGATACGGCTAAGCAGCTTTTTGCGCCATTCAAGTACCTGTGGGCACCAGTTGAATATCATGCAGATAATGAGAATAATGGCATAAGCAAGCATACGGTACTTATTAAGACTGCGGAGCATCTCAGGCAGGACATACAGTATAGCTGCCGCGATAAGGCTACCCCTGATGGAGCCAATTCCGCCCAATACCACAAATACCAGTATGAGTATCGACATATTGTAATCAAAAGCCAAAGGCTTAAGTATGCTCATATTGTGAGCATAAAGTACGCCCGCCGCCCCTGCAAGAGCTGCCGAAACAGTGAATATCAGCAGCTTGTACTTGGTAATATTTATTCCTGTGGCCTCTGCGGCAATGCGATCGTCGCGTATTGCCATAACCGCTCTCCCTGTTCGGGAATTAATAATGTTAAGAGAAATTATCAGTGTAATGAGAAGCATAACGCAGCCTATAAGAAACGAGGAAATTTCCGTCATACGTTCCAGCTTGGTTATCCTCATAATGCCCTTGGCTCCCTCAATAAGGGTAACTCCTCCGTTTTCAAGCTTCAACCGGTCAGTGCCGAAGGATATATGCAGCCCGTTTTTATCCACGCCTACAAAAAGAATATTGATAATATTCTTGATTATTTCACCAAAGGCAAGAGTAACAATGGCAAGATAGTCGCCCCGAAGCCTCAGCACGGGAACGCCGATCACCACGCCAAACAGAGCCGCAACTGCCGCGCCGATAAACACGGCCACAACGAAGCCCGCAAAAGGATAGTCCTCAGCAAGGAACTTGACAACGGCATTTCCGCCGCCGGACTTATTGACAGCATCTAAAAGCCGGGTAAAGAACGCTCCCGAAAAAGCCCCTACGCAAAAGAAGCCGGCATGACCGAGACTCAGCTCCCCCAACACACCAACAGTCAGGTTAAGAGAAACTGCCAGCATGGCATAAACGCATACCGGAATCAGCATTCCCTGCATGTGGAACGACAGCGTTCCTTGATTCATCATAATTTGAATTATAATATAGGCGAGGATCACAATGCCATAAGTTACAAAGTTGTTCCGGCTTTTCTTGTTTATCCTGAATTTGCCGGTCAGCTTTTTTGAATTCTGACTCATTCATCTCACCTCACACTTTCTCGTGGATTTTCTTGCCAAAAATACCGGTGGGCTTAATAAGCAACACGATTATCAACACTCCAAACACAATGGCGTCAGCAACCTGACTTGAGATATATGCCTTAGAAAGGCTTTCGATTATTCCCAGCAGAATGCCTCCCAGCATCGCCCCTGGAATTGAGCCTATTCCGCCAAAAACCGCCGCCACAAAGGCCTTGATGCCGGGCATAGCGCCGGTAGTAGGTGTAAGGGAAGGATAAGCGGAGCACAGCAGAACGCCCGCTATAGCCGCAAGCCCCGCCCCGATAGCGAAGGTCATGGAAATGGTGGCGTTGACATTGACACCCATAAGTTGAGCAGTACCCTTGTCCTCCGAAACCGCGATCATAGCCCGTCCGGGCTTAGTGTGGTTGACAAATGCGGTAAGAATGATCATAATAACAACGCAGGCCAGCATAGTCACAATAGCTTCAGCCGTGATATTAAGCTTTCCGCCGGCCAAGGACAGGGCAGGAATATTGAGTTTTTTTGTGATGGATGCGAATGACTTGGTGTCCGCTCCGAAAATCAGCAATGCCGCATTCTGAAGGAGATAGCTGACTCCAATAGCGGTAATAAGCACTGACAGCGACGACGCCGCATTCCTAAGCGGACGATACGCCACTCCCTCAATAACAATACCCAGAACAGTGCAGAACACAACCGATAAAAGAATTGCCAAAATCACCGGTATTCCGTTCGCTTCCATGGCTATATAGGCCACATACGCTCCCACCATAATAATGTCACCGTGAGCAAAGTTCAGCATTTTCGCAATGCCGTACACCATTGTGTAGCCTAAGGCTATGATGGCGTAAACACTGCCAAGACTTATTCCATTAATTAAAAACGATAAGAAATTCATTTTATATCTCTCCGTTTATTATCATTTGAGGAAACTCTGAATAAAAAGCCCTCTGGGTCTATCTATTCAGAGTTTCCTTGTAGGAAACCCCTGTTGTACTTTATCAGAGCTATAGCATGAGCCCGATTCGGCTTCTTGCGATATTAACGCAAAATTCAACATGAGCTGCCACGATCAATCCTCATGGCAGCCCATTCTGACCATCAAAATTTAGTTTGCGGAAACGTAAACACCATCTTTGATAATAACAGCCTTAGGAGCCTTGTTGGGCTCGCCGTCCGCTGTCCATGTGATACCCTCGCCGGTAAGTCCGTCAACAGTGATCTCTGTCATAGCGGTCTTAAGAGCCTCACAGATCTCACTGGGATCGTCGCTTGTTACACCGGCCTTCTCCATAGCAGCCTTTATGATGTAGATAGCGTCATAACCGTCAGCGGCGAACTGGATAGGAGTCTCGCCAAACTTATCGTTGTATGTGGCAACGAACTTCTGAGTGAGCTCGTCATCAGCGTCAGCCGCAAAGGGGGTAAGAAGCATTACGCCCTCAGCAAGAGATGTGTCAAAGTTCTCAACGTTGAGGATACCGTCAAGACCATCGCAGCCGAAGAATACGGGAGTAAAGCCCATCTTATTGGCCTGAGTAAGAATCAAAGAAGCCTCTGTATAGTAAATGGGAAGGAAAACAAGCTCAGCGCCGGAGGACTGGAGCTTCTGAAGCTGTACAGAGAAGTCGGTCTTGTTGTCATCGGTAAACGCCTCGGCGCCAACGATCTCAAGGTTTTTCTCATCAGCAACTTCAACGAAGTTCTTGTATATACCGGTGGAGTAAACATCGGAGCTGTTGTAGATAATGCCGACCTTCTGAGCTACGGCGTTATCTGCGATATATGTGGCGGAAGCGCCACCCTGATTGGGATCAGAGAAGCATACTCTGAACGCGTTGTCGTTTTCAACGCACTCAACAGCGCTGCCGGAGGGTGTGAGCTGGAACATATTGTCAGCATAAGTCTCTGCCGCAACAGCTGTGCAGGGTGTAGATGTAACTGTACCCATAAGTATCTGCATACCCCAGTCCCTAAGAGCGTAATAAGCATTGATACTCTTTTCGGGATCGTGAACGTCATCCTCAAACTTGAACTCAATCTGTTTGCCGTTGATACCGCCTGCGGCGTTGATCTCATCAACAGCAATCTGAGCGCCGTTCATAGTAGCAATGCCGTAAACAGCAGCACCGCCTGTGATAGGTCCGATACCGCCGATCTTAATCACGCCACCGGTAGCTCCCTCATTGCCGGTTTCTGCCTGGGTCTGATCGGCGTCAGTCTTGCCGGTCGTGCCCTCGTCCTTGCTGCCACAGCCTGCCATTGCGAAAACAAGCATCAGGCAAACAAGAGCCAAGCTTAAAATCTTCTTCATTGTTTTTGCCTCCATAAAAAATATTTACGTAAAATTTACACTATATTTTTACGTTATTTAAATTATAGCACTATATTTTTCCCGTGTCAATCTGAATTTTGAGAATATTCATAAAATTTTTTGATTATTTTTTGCTCAATTTGTATTTGCACTGACGGCTCTGACCCATGACAGGCTTTCAGCCCTTATCGAATTCAATTATTTCGTCTTTTTTTAGCTTTTTTGCGCTCCATTTGACCTTTAATATAAATTTATATATATATAATAGGCATAAAAGAGACATATAGCATTTTCCCTTTACCAGTCTAACTATGATTCTCATATAAATAGGAAGCCGTTTTACATCTACATTCTCATACGCTGCCCGAACCATGGGGTCTGCAAGATACATGACCATTCCCGCAAGGCGCTCCACATATTTGCGCTCGTTTAAGTCTGACACCTCGTTTATCATGGCATTATATGACATATATATTATATATTCGTCCAGCTGACGCCTGAGTTCAGGGCCAACCATAACCTTTGCAAGGCAGGAAAAAACGCTACGGTTGCTGTTGAAATACCACTGCTTGTATTCGCGGGTCATGGAGTTTTCCAGATAGCGGTAATGATACCGGTAGCCCCTTTCAAAAATAAAGACACGCTCCGCGCGAAGGAGACATGGATACACCGCGGATGCGTCCTCCCCTACGGTAACAAAGTCACTGACATTCATATATTCCATTATAAGCTCGCGCTTGTATATCTTATTCCAAAGCACCGGCTTTATCCCAAAGTGAAAAAAACTTCCATAAGAAAGCATGTGGGGATAAATTTCACGCTGTAGCCTTTCCTTATCGAAGAAACCGTGATTTACCGCACCACGTACAGTCTTTACAGTCTTGCCCTTCCGATAGAAGAATCCGCAGATTACCATATCCGCGTCGTACTTCTCCGCCTTGCCGCAAAGCCTTGCGAACATATCTTTTTCGACCCAGTCATCGCTGTCAACAATACCAATATAATCGCCACGAGCTATACTAAGCGCAGACTTTCGGGCACGAACAATGCCTTCATTTTTTTTCTTATGAATAACTATCACTCTGCTGTCAAGAGCAGCGTACTCATCGCAAACATCACCGCTTTTATCAGTGCTGCAGTCATCTACAAGTATCAGTTCAAAATCCGTAAATGTCTGGGAAAGCAGACTGTCCAAACACTGCCTTATATGCGGCTCTACATTATATACCGGCACCAATATGCTCAAAAACATTCTCTGTTATTCCCCCAAAAGATTATTACAATTAAATGAAACCTGTCAAAAGTTTTTCATAAAATCAACAATGCCTTGATCATAAACCTTGCCATCCTCAATCATTTTATCAAGATATTTTTCGCACGAAGACGCAAATTTGACCGGATCAAGTTCCCTGTAATAGTCAAATATCTTGTCCGTAACAGCCGGGTCATCTTCGTCAACACTTATCCCAACGCCGATCTCACTCACAAGCTTTCCCGAGAAAGTCCGGCTGTTGGCATACATAGGCTTTTTCCGCATCAACCCGTCATAGAACTTGTTCGCAACCGCCGGATAGTTTACAAAACTATAAGGATAGCTGTAGCATATAATATCAAAGGTGTCAACAATGTCACATTTATCCTTTTCGTCATACTTCCCGTATATTTTAACATTAGGATACTGCATAGCATATTTTCGCAATTTTTCTATATCATCATCGTCCCCGGCGCCATGTATATGGAACTCAAATCGCGGGTCACGTCCAAAATAATCGACCTGCTTTTTGAGATATACAAGCTCTCTCAAAAGACCTATATATCCCATGACAATTGGCTTGTCCGGTTCTTTCTTGTTACATTCGGCGCATCGACGATCGTAGTATTCCCGCTGGAAATTATGGGCCAAAACTATACCGGAAGAATCCTTGAAAAACTCCCTGAAGCCGGGAGAAGACAGCGCTGTCATAGCAGCGTTTGCCGACGCCTTGTTCACAAAAGCTCTGTAAAGTCCTATATATTCATATGACGCATCCCTGTAATCAAAAATATATCGGTCCTTATATTTAAAAATAAGTTCAGGCAGTAACACGGCGGTCTGAGTTGTGAGAATTACAAGCTTACTGTATTGCTTCATTTTAATAATTGATTTTGCATATTTTCTGAAGCGCAGCATGGGCTTAAGCTTCTTTGTCAAACCAGTTAACCGTATTACCTTTTCTCCAAAGGTATATATGTTGCCTTCATGCTTTGTCTCATCACTGTTACGATCCCAATTGATGATTTCATATTCTGCGCCATATTTGTCAAAAATCCGAGTATAACTCTTTACAAACGGAGCAAGCCTGATATCACCCACATATATTAAACCTATCATGTTTCCCTTTCCCTATCCCGATCATTGTTCTTTTCTCAGAATATTGTCAAATTCCTTCAGAGCAAGCTCGTTGCTTATGTTAGATCTTTCAAGACGCGGAGGCTTTTTCCCATCCTTCAGGATATTGCGAAGAGCTTTTTCAACAGCATCGTCCTCAATGCCGCACACATAGCCGATCCCTCTGTCCGCAACAAGCTCCTTTGCGGATGTGGTGTTCGTTGTGAGCACAGGGATGCCTAATATCTCCGCCTCACCGTATACCATAGGCGCTGCCTCATAAAATGACGGAAGCAGCAACAAATCGCATGACTTAAAATAGGGATACGGATTTGGAAGCAGTCCCATAAAATCCACTTCATCTTGAAGACCGTACTTTTCCCGCTGCGCCAAGGCCTCGTTAAAAAGCGGACCGGAGCCGGCCACCTTCCATACAAACCTAAAACCGTCCGCCTTAAGCCTCGCGAAAATCGGTAGCATCCTGAGAATGCCCTTTTCCCGGCACACTCTTGCCGGGGTAAATATGTTTACTACTCCCGGTCTGACAGTTGCCTCATACTCCTCAGCCTTGCGCTTTACGCCCTCTATGTTATAGCAATTGTGCACCGGATAAACTTTTTCCGGACTTACCCACGGACAATTCTTGATAAAGATCATCGCCTGAGATGCTGAAACTCCCGCCACACGGTCAAATTTGGCATAGGCTTTGCCATTATATCGGTTTTCCCCCTCGTAATTTACAAAAGCGCAATGTACAAAGGAAAGCTTCATATCAGCATCCACCGCATTAAGAACAAATTCATTTACTCCACCGTAAAAATCACGATAATTGGCATTTTGCATAAAAGATATGGCAACATCATAATGGCCATCCAGCTTTTGCATACGTGACAAAATTCCATAGGGGAGCTTTGTTCCCACCGTTTTTGATATGGTTGCAAACAACGACCTCCAAAGCCAGGTAAATATCCCATCCGCCTTTGCCTCCGCTTGGCTCATCCCTAAGATTTTGGTAAATCTGTTTCCTGATATAACCTTTATTCCGGAGGGTATTTCAGCCATAAGCTCACCCGCAGGCGCAAGGGTACAGAGAGTAACATCATATTTGTTTTCAATTTCATTAAGCAGGTTTATAAGCGCGTTCTGTATTCCGCCCACATGCATGTTGTTGTTTGCAATCAACAGTTTCATTTGCGTCTAACCTCCACAGTCACAATTTCGGGAGTGTTAAAAACCCTGAAAAGCTTGTCTTCTCTTGCCAAGCCTCCGCTTATTACAAGCTCCTTGCCGTTTTTAAAGTACGTACCCTTGCAATACTGTGCAGTATTAAAATGCTCCTTAAGGATATATTCACGAATACCGTCTATATTTATCAGGCCGCCGTGCAGATGTCCTGACAGTACAAGGTCAAAAGGATATTCAGAAACAATGTCAAAATACTGCGGGCGGTGCATTATCAATACTGACGGGACCGATCTGTCGAGATTTTTGGAAAGTGCCTTCAGTCTTGGCTCCATTTTTTGGGTAAAAAAGGGAGAAAAATCATCATATATATCATCGCCATAGCCAATGAGGTTAAGCTTGTCGCCGTCCTTTTCGATGGTATACACTCTGTCATTCATAAATTCCACACCGGAATTTTTAAGTACACCTTCTATCGGCGGAGCATCCTTATCTAATAACATCCCGCTTGCTATCTCATGATTTCCGTAGCAATAAAACACCTTACCCATAAGGGTCAGCCCTTTTATAAGCTCTTCGGCATTGTTATAATCGAGCTCATCCATATTGATCAGATCGCCCGCAATTACTATGATATCCGGGTTTGCCTTTTCCACCGCCTTGAGCACCTTTTTGTAGTTTGAGTCATTGTGGAAATCCGTTATCAGGCATATGCGATATCCGTCAAACGCCGCTCCCACTTTCTCTGACTCAAATACATATTCCGTATTTACTACACGACTGTTGTCATATACTACATACGCTATAAATATTAGCGCAACTATGGCAACCGCGGCAATGATCCACAGCAGCGCCTTGACAGCTGTTTTAAATATTTTTTTAGTCATTACTCAGCTTCACCATTTTCTTTATGGTTTTCATTTTCGTTCACATTTTTATTTTCGTTCTCGTTCACATTCTCGTTTTCATTTTCATTCTCATTCTCGTTTTCATTTTCATTTTCATTTTGCTTTTCATAGGCACGATACGCTTTGGTAAACTCATAGG
>CAYTWZ010000006.1:0-13666 GCA_964442035.1 uncultured Oscillospiraceae bacterium | reverse complement strand
TTTTCATTTTCATTTTGCTTTTCATAGGCACGATACGCTTTGGTAAACTCATAGGCTATTGCCGCAAATATCGAAAGGATTAATCCTCCGGCAACTATCAGCATTACATACAAGGCCTTGCTCTTGGTGGCATAGTACTGCACACCGGTCAAAAGCGCAATATGTTTGGCTGCAATAGTATCATTGTAGTCATCAAGGGTTTTGCTAAGCTTCTGGTACAGCTCCGCCATTTTCTCCTTGATATTGGAGATCTGCTGCTCTACTGACGCCGTAAGCTGAGGAACATCGATCTGCGTGTCAAGCTCCGCTGTAAATTTGCCAATGACCTCATCGCAGTGTTCCGCCTCAAGCCTTGATGAATTTTCCCACTTAAGAAAGTCTACATAGTCCTGCATAAGATCGTCATATGTAGTAGTTGTGGCAATACGGTTTTCCCAAGTATTGTGCACATCATCTATGATAGCAAGGTCATCATCGTTGTTGTTCGTAGTGTTGTTATATGAATTGGGAACATCCTTGTTAGAGTCAGCAAAATTTTCCATTCTGCTGCGCGTCATCTCTGCCTGATGCTGAAAGCTCCTGCGATTCAGTTCATAATTTTCGCGCCTTTCGGTATACTTTTCTATCAGCAATTCCTCGTTCTTTGAGATCTGCCCTCTGTATATATCCGAAAAAAGCTTTGTCAGCAAGAAATCACTCAAATGCGAATACTCGGTTTTCATATCCTCGAACGTCAAACCCGTCGTGGGAGATCTGAACGAACTATCCTCTTGATAATACCTTTCCAATGATGTTATCGTATCGTCAATTCTGTCGCTCATTATCTCGGCAATTTCAAGATAGTCATAGGTTCCGATTTCCTCATCAAACGAAACGTCATTTATCGACGCCTGTTCCGAGTAATTTTCCAGATAATAATCCATATAATTCTGTATTATAGAATCAAGGATATCCCTTGCTTCCGACTCCGATTCCCCGTTTTCACCGCAATAAGCAACCGAGTAGGTAATTGGATAATAGGTATATGTCTCTCCAAGTTTCTCCTTTGACTCCTTTATTTCAAGCTCGGAATCGGGTATTATGGGTGTAACAACCACTCTTGAGCGGATATCATCAACCGTTTTATCAAGAGACAATTCCTGTATTGTTGCTGTCAGGACGTCAGGGGAAACGATCTCATATACGTCAAACTCATTCCAGTCAGGGGTCTGCCCAAGAGCGATGCTTCCATCATTATATTGTATTACTACTTGTGAATTATAGCTCTGGCTAAAATCCACATATAGTGACGCAGCCAAAAACGACAAAATCACTACGCCTGTTATCATAAACTTCCATTTAAAGATATATTTAAATAAATCCCAGACACTGATTTTCATTTTTTATTCCTCATCCAACTTAAATTTCTTTGACGTATGCTCCAGCAGTACCCTTATTTTGCCGGAAAACTTCACAACAAACCATCTGTAAAGCATGATTGCCAAGATAATAAGTACAAGAAACAAAACGACCATCGTGAAAAACATCGCTACATATGCCATTCTCGGCTTGGGTTGATGTATAATTGTAATATAATTCTTTGCCTTGTCCTGCACATAATCTTTATCGGTCTGAATAGCCATGTCCGAAATTTTTTTGATATAATCACCGATTTCCTTGATCATATCATCGGCATATTGCTTTGCGTCAGAAGTCGCTTCGGGAGCAGCGGAATATTTATCCGAAAGATAAAGATGCCTGTCTATTTCTTTCCATATATCACCGGCAATAATGCCGCTATCATAAGAATCAACGACAAGTAAATCAAGTCCGGTCTTTGTCCTGCTCATATAATACTGCCTTGAATCGTCCAGCGACGGAATAAATGCCACTCCTGTAATATGAGAATTATATATTGCCATCGCATTATTGGCAATATCAGAGGACTGCTGCTTCACATTGTGCTGAAGAGATTTCTTTTCTATACTATAATTTTGCTTTCGTATGTATTCCTGCTTATCCTTGGAAATTCCATTCTGCGTAATATACGAATCCAGTTTTGCGAGGTCAACATCACGTATATTGTTGAGCATGGAAATCAGGTTGCTGAAAGAATAGCCTGTCTCCGGGGATCTATATGCGCTGTTTTCCGAATTGTATTTTTTCAGATAACTCAACATAGAGTCAACCTTATCCGTCAGCATCTGACACTGCTCGCTATAATCGTAATTTGACAGCTCATCTTCGATGTCATAATCAAGGATAGTGTTTTTTTCCGCGTAATAAGTTGTAAAATACTCTTCATAGGCCTGAGCCAAAGCCTCAAGGAAGGTGTCCGTCTTATTGCGGGAAAGCTTGTGTTTCTGCACATAATAAACATCAAACTCCGACGGGCAATAGGTATAGCTTGTGTCGGAGGCTATGGCAGTAGTTACCTTGTCCACGGATGACTGAGGCACCTTAGTATTGACCGTCACCGCATCCTTCAATTCCTCCACCGAAAGCGAATCGTCACCCAAAATATCTATCGTACGCTGCAAAACTTCATCCGATTTGATTTCCGCCGCGTTAAAACGTCCGCCGCTGGGCGTAAGACCTTTTCTGGCATCGGCATAATTAAGGGTGAGAGTAATGTGATTTGTGCGAGAAACAGTCATATAATTCCACGTGACCACAACAGAAGCAAGTATAAACGCAATCACGCAGATTATGATAATAGGCTTCTTCCCAATCAAACTGACTTTACTTTTGATCTTTCTTATAACCTTTTTAATAAAATCGCTAAACACTTCTAAGCTCCTTCCCAAGGGCGTTTTCTCCCGACTCGGTATTTCCCTCTATGTTCAATGCGCACATCATTATGACGTTTATATACGGCTTAAACACATACATCGTCAGCGACATTGAAAACGCAAACATTGATACCATAGCGCTGGAATAATACGGATTTTTCTTTATGTTCCTGAAAATGCAAGCCATAATATACGCAAGATACAAAGACAATCCGATCACTCCCTGATCAAAGAACGACTGGATCACCTGATTATGGGCTACAAAGTTGTCAACCTCACGATGCTCCGGAAAGATCGAATACGTTGATAAAAGCCCCGATCCTAATATTATGCGAGATGGAGACTCTGTGGTATAATCGATACAAAACTCCCAAATATCAAATCTGCCGGTGCCGCGGCTTTCAATGACATTTTCCACAGTAAACCTTTCCTGTATATTCTGAGGCAGCAATGGGAAAACCACCGTCACTACAAGGACCGTGCATAGTATACCCACAATGATAATCCCGACTTTCGCTTTCACGCCCCTTGCGCCGATGATCATGAAGAAAGCAATTCCGACAACTATCCCTATAAGTCCGCCCCTTGATCCCATTGTAAGAATTGAATATATTATAAGAATTATTTCAGCCACATACAACGGCAGAAGTTTTCGCCTTTCAATTATGCGCTTTAAGCAAATCATAACCGGCAGCGTAAAATACGCCGAAAACTGATTTGGATCCTCATAGCTTCCGAATATGACGATTACTGTCCTTCCGTCTAACGTATCATCGCTGTAAAGGCATAGCAATATACATATAAAGCCTACAATGATCCAACATGTTTCCATAAGCTCCTGCTCATAACGGTTGTATATCCGCATTGATATCAACAAAAAGACAAGAAATGTCTGAAGCATCTCGCCTGTTGACTGAACCGCCCTCTCATCCCTAAAATACAGTAGCTGGAAAAAGGTAAAAATTATATACGCGCCGTATAACAGGTGCACCGTATTTAGCCTTATGGACTTTGTTTCGCCCAAAAAAAGCTTTGCTCCAAGCACAGCAACCACCGGCACAGTGAGTAGCTTCAGGACAGAGCCAAATGGGGTAGACACTATTGTAAACGGCATGCAAAGAAAATACATACAGGCAGCTAAACAGTCAATGCTTATATGAGAAAAAAAGCTTTTTAAACTTATGGCACTATTTTTTTTGCCGCCCGCAATTTTCATTGCCTTCACGGTATCAACTCCCGTTTTTAATTCCCTTCAGCTTCAATATGGCCGGCCTTTTATGCACTATTTTTCGTCCGAACGCACCTTACATTATGCTTTAAATAAGCTTTCGGTTTAAATTAATGTAAAATGTAACAAAATCCGGATTACATCCGCATATCACCAATAAAAATGTGATACGACAATCCGTATCACAGAAGCCGACTGTCCTTGAATGATCCTATGCTGTTCACTACGCGCTTGACTATATTATATTCCATTATCGTATAATTGTCAACATTTTTATGGATTTCACCATATGAAGTTTTTATCCCCCCACTTTATAAGCAGGGACTTCTTGCTCGAGGCGGTTAAAAATAAAGGGCCGGATTTAATTATAAATCCGGCCTCATTCTTTACTGCCAAGCTTGATATGACCCGCAGACTATTATTCACTTAGGAGTAATCGTCAAGCACATTTCTTTGTGCGCGCTTTTCTATATCAACATAACCATCGGTATACGCACTGGTGGCCTTAATCATATCCTCGTAGTACCAAGCACCGGGGTCAAGATCCACAAAGCCATAGGTCTGAGCTGTAACTTCCACACCGTCTATCGTTTCAAGATCCAAATCATCACGTCCGATTATGCGGTTGTAAATCGTGCATACCTCAGCTCTTGTGATAGCTTCATCAACCATCAGATCGCCGCTTTCATCGCCCTCGATATATCCGGCATCGTTAAGGATTGCGGCATACTCCTCGTTGGTATATTCCGTATTGTTAGTGAACCGAAGAGCAATAGCAAGTACCCTAAACGCCTCGCCGCGGGTGATATATGTGTCAGGACCTATGGTATCCGCGTCCTTATATACACCAATATAGTTCATATACTCCAGCGCACTTCTGTCCCATCTTCCCTCTGTATCACTGTAGACAGGAGTATCGTCAATGTCATAGCTGAAGCCCTGAAGCTTGCCGTTCTGCTTAAGCAACCTGTAAAGGACGGCTGAAACCTCGCCGCGCTTCATTCCATCGTCAGCTTCCATTTCCGTGTCAGATCTGCCGAAAATATAGGCATATTCGTTTTTCAGCTCAAGAGGATCATTGTATGACGGAACCGTTATTTCATCATCTTCGTCATCTTTATCCTCATCGCCGGTGTCGGGATCCACGGGCTCCGTAGCCTCGGGAGGAATATCTTCCGGATTATCGGGAACTACAATTTCGATAGGCAGGTCTGTAGCTCTGTCGATAACAACTCCGTCTATATGCCAGTCATCATTTGTCTCATACTTCAAGGTATACCACTCAACCCTGTAAGAAGCGTCAGTCAGAGCATACCAGGAAACAACATTGCCGGAAGTATCCTTGATATAGCCTTTACCTGAAAAATCCTTGATAACATTTGCTAAAACCTCCCCATTGTCGGGAGTTTCGGTAATGTAACTGAGGATATCAGCTTCCGTAACGCCATCGCCGATAGCAACAGAAAAACTGCTTTCATGTTGCTCAGTCAATGTTGAGGATGCAACCTGACCTGTAAAGTAGGATTTCTTCTGAGAGGATATATTCCCGTTGGTATCAAGTCTCTCCCCGTTGATCTCCACATAGAACTTAACCTTTGTAGAGCTCACCAGGTTTTGATTTCCCGTTGTTGTTCCTCCCCAAGACGGCCCTGCGGCAAAAGCAGATATGCTTACAGACAATGCCATGGCAAGGGCAATGCACAAGCAAATAATCTTCTTCATAATATTTCCTCCTTTCAAAATATTGAATCTTTTTGCAGACTGACCGCCATAGCACGAGACTGCGCCAATGCCTTAGGCTCCGGTCTTTGCGTGTATGTCTTTCAACATACTTGCCCCTTGAGATTCCAAAAATACTACAAAAAGATTTTTCTGTTCATGATTATTATATTACATAATTTATTCAATGTCAAGATTTTTTTAATAATTTTCCAGATTTTTTTAATATCAAAGCAAATCCGGGTGATCGACGATATATCACAAAATATATTCCGTTCATAACCGTAAAGCATATAACTGCCTTTGCAAGCCACGCGAATATGTTCACAGCGGTGATAAAGCTCAACGCCAAAGCGCAAACGCCGATTCCGCCGGCAACGGCAAGTACGTTCACCAGATATCCCTTGTAATAGCTTTTCGGACTTTTCCCGAAGAATCCGCGAAACAACACCCTTGGTTCATACCAGAAGTATGTCAGGAGCTTAGATATGAAGGTTGCGAATATTATTCCGCTCATTCCCATCCTTCGGCCAAGGAAAATCGACAAAACAAGATTGAGCGCGGCTGTTACGAGCATCACATATTTTATACGGCGGTACATACCCGTTCCTTCCCGGAATATCCATACCGGACGCATACATATGGCAAAAAACAGATTCAGCGTTATGGCCGCCAATGTCAGATTGTCCAACAGCATATCCTCTCCCAGCCATATAACAATGAAATCCTGCGTCAGAAGCAGCACGCAAACACACACTACACCCCCAAGCCAGAAGCTGGCTGTCTGCATGGCTTCAAAAACCTCGTACCTTTTTTTACAGTCCTCCGTTGCCACAAGATTTCCCACCCCCGCGGTCATTGCCATGAAAATCATTGCAAGAAATCCTTCTATATTATCTGTCAGCGTAAAATAATTAGCGTACAAGCCCACCGAAGCAGTGCTTACGATTACGGACATCAATATGTTATCCGTACCGTTTATAAGCACATAGGACAGCTTGTAAAGGAAAACCGAAAATATATCCGAAAATAACCTGCGCTTCTCCCCCTGTCCCAGCTCCGCCCTGTCCTTTATAAAAGGGTATTCACGGTTCGCCACATATGAAACGATTATATTCCTGACCAGCACATATGCCGCGTCTATCAATATGTACAGCAGATAATTCCCGAACAACACCACAGATATGATCTGTACCGCTGTTTTGACAGTGCCGGACGCAATTTCTATCCTATCTATATATGAGTTCTTCTGATCGGCGCTTATAAGCGCCGACTTATACGCGAACAGATACGATACGGAGTTTTTCAGTACGAAAACCATATAATAAAGGTTCAGATGCGCAATATCGGCATCAGTGTTTATTATGTATTTCAAGAATGGCATAAGGCAGGTTCCTATTACCGCAACGCCAATCGCGATCAAAACATAGAGCCGCCGAAAGCAGTCAAGCAAAGCGGAAAGCCGTTTTGTGTCCTTTTGCGCCAAAGGTTTGTAGAGACTTACGTTCATGGCGGTTCCAACCCCCAGCTCCGCAAGGGACAGCAGCGTCAGTACATTGGCAAACAAGCCGTTGATACCTAAGTATTCTATGCCGATGTACCTGATAAAAAACCTTCGCCCAACAAACACCAGCATCAGTGAGGCAAGCTTGTTTACCACCGCAAATATCATATTTCGTTTCGCGTTTTCGGTCCTTCCGGCGGTATTAAGCGCCATGGGAATGCCTCCTTCCTGCCCCGATTAAGGCATAAGATCCGAGGCGCTATGACGCCTCGGATCTTATGCTTGTATTATCGCGTATTTATCATTCACCGCGGGAAGTCCGGGTTACATATAGTCTTCCTTATACTTCTCCACAAGCTCTTCTATTGCCGGACGCTGCACTATGAACGCTCTCGCGACAGACGGGTCAAACTGTTTTCCGCTTTCATTCCTGATTATATCAAATGCCGCGTCAATGCTTTGACCGCTTCTGTAGCTTTTCTTTGTCAAAATTGCGTTAAACGCGTCCGGAACGGCAATAATCCTCGCCGGAAGGGGTATCTCCTGCCCCTTTAGCCCGTTTGGATAGCCCGAACCGTCCCAATGTTCGTGATGAGACAGCGCCATTTGCCGCAGGATGAGGCTGTCGCCCCCAAGGCTGATCTTATCATCAATTTCGTCAATGACTTTATCGCCCTTGACCGTATGTGTCTTAAGCTTTTCATATTCCTCTTTGGTCAGCTTGCCATCCTTTTGCATTATAGAATTGGAAATAAACAGCTCGCCCATATCATACAGCGGCGCAAAGCGGATTATATCATCGTATTCTTCATCAAGTATTACCCGTCCGTATTCCCACCTGCTTCTCAGCTCATCCATGATTATACGCACAAATTCCGAGTATTTGTCAAGACACTCGCTGTTGTTGCTCTTTATATCCATAACAGCCTCTATGCCTTTTGTAATGTTTTCACGGTACTTGTCTGCCGCGTCCGAATATTCGGATATATCATCCATAAGCTTGACAGTATCGTCTCTGAGGCTAAGTATCTCATCCGCGGTGTCACTGCCGAATTCCCCAAGGTTTTCCGCGGCGTTTTTATCACCATTGGCAAAGTTGCGAAGATAACTGTCCAGCTTATTTATAGGTCTTACGACGCGGCGATAAACAAACAGCGCGGCGATAAGCACAACAATAAATGTGGGTATTGACACAAGCAATGAAAGCGTTAATGTAAAATCATAGCGGCTTTTATATGCGCTGTCCATAAGCATATCGCACCCAACATAGCAGACGCAGTTGTTTCTAACATCCAACACAGGCACAAGGGAAGTCATTATACGTCCGTCGCCATTGCCCGTTACAAAGCTTTCTATATTTCTGCCTTCAACCAAATCGTCCAAGTACGGCTCCAATATATCGGTATACTCGACAATATCGCCGACTTTGGCATCCTCCGCGTCTGTGTCAAACAAAAGGTGCATACCGTCCCTCTGCATACTGTATATGTAAACCCGTCTTACACCCGGCGTTCTCTGTAGCAGACTATGAGTAATATTCACCAGCGAAGCATATTCATTTTGCTCCTTGCCTTCCATCATTTCGTCCACATTATTCCCGTCAACAGACGATACGACCACCTGTGCTATTCCCGTGCCTATCCTTCCGTAGCTGTCAAGCATCTCACTGGTATACACATAATGTCCCACGCTTATGACCACGGCATCCAATATAAGCGCCACAAGGATAAACATAATGACTACACTGCCGCTCAGGGTAGATTTTGCATACTCTTTCTTTTTTTTCTCTTTATTTTTTTTCATAGATTTCTCCCTAACGGCCTTATTAAGTCCGCACTTTAATACAAACTAAATTATTTTCTTACAGATAAATTATTATATTCTTCAATAATTTTGTCCTTGACCTCAAGGAAGCATTGGAAAATTTGCGGGTCATAATGCCCCTCGTCCTTTTCCATAATCTCAATAGCCTCCTCCGGCGCAAGGGCATCACGGTAGCATCGCTTTGTAACAAGAGCGTCAAACACGTCGGATATCATTACAATCCTGGCGGAAAGAGGTATTTCCTCACCCTTCAGACCTTCAGGGTAGCCCTTGCCGTCCCAGCGCTCATGATGGGACAAGGCAACCTCTTTGGCAAGCTCAAGATACTCCGTCCTTGGCAATCCATTGGCTGTTTCCTCAATAATCTTGGCGCCGTTTACAGTGTGGGTCTTCATGATCTCAAATTCTTCCTTAGTGTGCTTGCCCGGCTTGTAAAGTATTTCATCGGGTATAGTAAGCTTCCCCACATCATGCAACGCCGACGCAATGCCTATGTTTTCACACATTTCGTCCGTGATCTTACCGGAATAATTTTCCTTTGTTTTCAACTGATCGCATATCATGCGGGAATAAGTGCTGACATGATCGGTATAGCCCGCCATATCAATATTTACTGCCGATATAAGTGTGGAGAAGGCATTCATTACATCCCGCTGTTCCTTGTTCATTTTCCATGAAGCATTTGCCTTATCCTCAAGCACTTTTTCCGAGCTTTTAAGAATGTTCTGAATTTCGCCGCCGCCGCTGAGCTTAAGGGAGGACAAGGCGCTCATATATTCCACACTGCCCTTGTTGACGGAGCTTCGCACCGCCTCACCTATACGCTTTATAGGCCTTATAACCTTGCGCCCTATATAAAGCGACATGAGCAGGAACATCACACCGATAATTGCCGCCATAATTAAGCTGAACCTCTTCACAAAGGACATAATCTCCCGCTTAATCGACGACGAGGCTATCCCGCTGCACACATATGCCACACACCGACCGTTTGAGTCAATAACGGGAGTACAGTACATAGTGGTAATTCCCGAATAACTGTTTACTTCTATATTATCCACCTGTTCACCCGCGAGGAACTTATCCTTGTAAACGCTCCACTTGCTGTCATAGCTCACCACATTTCCCAGATCGCGGCGGACGCCTGTGGCGTTGGTGCTGTAAACGGTGTACATACCGTCCTCACGCATCTGATAAACTGAAATAATATCAATACTGGAAATATCTTCGCTGAGCTGCGCAAGCTTATTGGTAGTCTTTATATAACCGTGAGTGTTTTTCCCTACGAGCCACAGATCTACATTATCGGCGTCAATTGTCCCGGCCACCACATCCGACACGGATTTACACAGATTGGAGTATCTGTATCGAAGCGAGTTGGCATAAAACAGTCCCGAACCTACCACGGTGATTATGTAGAGCGCCACGCACGTTATGAAACTGATACTCAGAAATTTGAATCCAAGCGAATTCGTAAATTTTAATTTACGCATATCCCTTTTCTACCTTTCCCACATATATACAAGTATATTATAACACTATATTTCCTTATTGTCAATGATTTTTAGCAGTCGGATTTTATTTTAGCGACATACGCCCACCGTCTGTGCTTCGCGTATAGTCGGACCTTTCGCCGAAGGAGGTCAAAAAAATCTTACAAGTATAGCCGCCTTCAGACTGTCAGGCGCGGCCAGAAGAGCCAGCATAAGCGCCGTGTGACGCAGACGGCAGCGATAGCAGGCGGAGGTTTTCATATACCTAGCCACATCGGGCCGGTGCATTACCCTTATCTCACGACGGTCTTCCCTCACCGCAACGGCCGCGTATTCAAGAATAACGCCCACAGCCCTGCATTGGATTTCCTTTTTTAAACCGCTGTCACAATCCGAAAGCGCCTGTTCAAACAGTGCGCACACCTTTTCCACACGTCCGCAGCGGTCTCCAAGGCAATGGCCGTTTTCACTTATGTAATAGTTGTAAAACGCGTCGCCCATGAAGTATATTTTTTCTAATTTGGAAAGCATCTGCAAATTCAGCAGCAGATCCTCGCTGAATATTACGCGAGTGTCACCGAACAAAAGTCCGTTTTCGTCCAAGAAGCGTTTTAGAATCAGCTTATTGCACACCTCGTTTGTATGTATCAGTCGTCTGACATAGCGGTTAGCGTATTCCTCCCTGTCATCCACGGTTACGGATATATCCTCGATCACGGGACGTATCTGCCGGTCATCTCCCCTGATGTCACACATAGCGCACTGAACGACCTGAGCCCCGCTGCTACGGGCCGCGGCCAGCATCCTTTCGTACATCCGGGGTTCAACAGTGTCATCGGCGTCCACAAAGCCCACATATTCGCCCTTTGCGGCCTTAAGTCCGGCGTTGCGCGCCATGCCCTGTCCCGCGTTTTCCTGACGGATAAGTCTGACGCGTTCATCCTTCACTTTACCGATAACGCCGACCGTATTGTCAGTCGAGCCGTCATCCACTACAATAACCTCCAGATCCTTCAGCGTCTGGTCAAGCACCGAGCGAAGACTGCGTTCGATAGTCTTTTCCCCGTTATATACCGGTATTATCACAGAAATCATTTTTTACACCCGCTCAAGCCAGAGCTTCAGCTCCGTAATATGTTTTTTTGCCTCCGCACCTATAGCGGAAGAAAGCCTTATTCCGGTCTGAGGTTCTGTCACAAATCTCATCAACCCTTCCGCGTCGCCGCGTTCAGAGTAGCCTATGCCAAGCTCACGGCTCAGCAGCTTCAGCTTCATGGCATCGCAAACACTGTATACAGGCAGGCCAAGCATGGCCCCTATAACCGCTCCGTGAAAGCGAGAAGTCACAAGCCTTTCACAATCCGCCACGCACCGCACCGCTTCCATCGGGTCGGAATTGTAGACAAAAAGCTCCGCCTTTTTCTTCATAAGCTTCATTATGCTTAAGCACGCCGAAGCGTCGTTTTCAAGCCCGTTGTCAAACGCGATCAGCATTACCGGCCCCGGATACGCATCCGCCGCCGCGGCAAGACTCCTGTAATAATCATAATTTACATCGGCGTACATTCTGCGCACGGGAATTATGCCAAGATATGAATGAGTTTTTTTGACAGCGGCAAGCTCATCCGCCATCGAAAAGGCTATATCAGGGTAAAACCGCACTTCGGCTTTTCCCGTATGCTTTTTTATATACTCGTAAGACGGCGCGTCCCGGCAGCTTATGTATCCGCAGGCGTTAAGCTCCCTACGGGTAAACAGCGCCGACATACACCCTTTGACAGGCTCAATTGAGCAGCCGACCACGGCCTTTGCGCCGTAACGCGCGGGCTTAGACGTCAAAAGCTCCACCAGCCTTGACAGCCTCGCCAGACGGCCATTGTACATAAAGCCTGTGCCGGTAACGCTGACAAGAGCCGCGGGGGAAGGCGCGGACCCGATATGGAAATTTTCCATACCCTCAAGATGCGCAAGCATTTCCCGCTGTGCCCCGGCCGCGTAAAACTCATGCTCCGGCATTCCCTTTACAGCGATCAGCTGCATAATGTCATCACCGAGGTTTTTGTCAAAATAGCCCTTAAGCTGAATATTCATACCTTTCACCGCCTTCAGCCCTTATCGAATCGTGATAAATGAAATATTTCCGTATCACGCATGTCAGGGTTATGACAATAATTATACATCATAAATCTCCGGTTTGCAAGAAGTTATTGCAAAAAATCATAAAAAGATGTACATTATCATCTGTTTTTCTTGTTATCGGTCGCCGAATGAGTAAAAGCTATTGAATATTTCCGCAATCGTGGTATAATTAAGGTAATAAATTTATTTGGAGGCGCGCCATGTTTACCAAAATATTAGTATGCTTTTTTGCCGGCATGGGAGCCGGTCTGGGCACGGGCTTTGCCGGTATGAGCGCGGCGGCGGTCATAAGTCCGATGCTCATAACATTTCTTGATGTGCCGGCTTACGAGGCAGTGGGCATTGCCCTTGCCAGTGATGTACTTGCCAGCGCTGTCAGCGCTTACACCTACGGCAAAAATAAAAATTTGGACGTAAAGAACGGCATTGTTATGATGGTCGCGGTACTGCTACTGACACTGGTGGGAAGCTGGACGGCAAGCAAGGTACCTAACAAGACCATGGGCGGCTTTTCCGTTTTTATGACAATGCTTATAGGTATCAAATTCATCGTTAAGCCTGTAATGACCACCAAGGAGGCTATGGACTCGGTCAGCGGCAAAAAACGCGTCATTCAGTCCGTAGTCTGCGGCTCATTCGTAGGCTTTATCTGCGGATTTATAGGAGCGGGCGGAGGCATGATGATGCTTTTGCTGCTCACAAGCATTTTAGGCTACGAGCTGAAAACCGCTGTCGGAACCAGTGTATTCATTATGACATTTACCGCTCTGACCGGGGCGGTGAGCCACTTTGCCATTGGCGGAGCGCCGGATATGCTTTGCCTCGTGTTATGTATAATATTTACCCTTGTCTGGGCAAGAATCGCCGCTTTGTTTGCCAACAAGGCCAGCGCCGAGGTACTCAACCGCGCCGCGGGCGTTATTCTCACGGTCCTTGGCGTAGTGATACTGACAGTCAATTTGATTAAATAGCTTAATCCTTCCGTATG
>CAYTWZ010000005.1:11050-41970 GCA_964442035.1 uncultured Oscillospiraceae bacterium | reverse complement strand
CTTATTGAATATTTGCCCTTAGTTCATCTTAAGGATTATTCAATTTTTCCGGACGCATCAAGGTGGCCCAAGATAGGTCCTAAGATGGCCTATAACTCCCAAATGTAACGAAAATACCGTGCCGGCATCATTTGTTTCATTAGCTTGGGGTTTCTTCTTTCTTTAATTCCTATTGTATTGTAGAACAATTTCCATAAATCCTGAAATTTTTCCTCATCTTCAGCCTTATCCGGAGGAACAAATCCTTCAGCGCAGATAATGTACTTTTCCTTTGTGTCATATATGCCAAGTAAATTGTGCTTAGTGTCATGGACTATTAGCGGAATAGCGGAAAATCTCCTGATAAAATGATTTAATACTAACGGAAGAATATTATTTTCCGGAGAAAATCGGCAGTATTGGGCTCCGCCCTTCATTATACTGAAGCGAATAAACCCTTTCAGTTTGTCTGTTTCACGTGAAACATTGTGACAAAGTGTATTTATCGTAAAAATGTATTTGTCGGTCAAAAAGTTGTTGGCTCGTTCTCCTATTTTAAAACCCATCATCAGATACTGGTATATTGCTATCTCCCGGTGTTCTCCACAAGACAAAAAGGCGTAGTATATTTTGTGCATGGCCTTGCTTCCTATGGCCTTTTTTGCCGCCTTTATCACTCTTTCAGCCTTTGACTGATCAGTGACACATTCGACATATCTTGTGTTAAATGTGAGTTGGATCCTATCATTTGTGACAATGTCGGCGGGAACAGTACGGGCATATACTGCGTCAAATATGGCCGTAAAAAGGCCGCTGTAAGAGCCGTCATAGATATAAACGATCTCTGAATTGTCTAAAATTGTCCCGTTATACATTTAAATTTCTCCTCGGATGTTGGCAAAAGAGAGTCCAGATCATCCTCCATCGTAAGCTGCTGGTGTTGCAATATTACCGGCATCATGGAGCTTGATGCTGTGAGACCGCCATAAATGAAGTTGTAGTTAAGCTTGAACGAAGGAAACATATACTTTCCCCCGCAGGTTATAAAATATACGCTGTTTTTTAGCTGCACTCGCATCTTTTTCAGGTCATCAAAAGTCAGATTTGCTTCCCGTCTGGCATTTACTATTCTTTTGGCAGAATATACCCCTATCCCCGGTACCCGTAGCAAAATTTCATAAGGGGCGCTGTTTACCTCTACAGGGAAAAGCTCCAAATGATTTATTGCCCAATAGGCCTTGGGGTCAAGTAAAGGATCAAGGTGACTGTTTTCTTCGTTAAGTATCTCATCTGCTTTAAACCCGTAAAATCTTATGAGCCAGTCCGCTTGATAAAGCCGGTGTTCCCTTAACAGTGGCGGCTTTATATTTTTAGGAAGCAACGGATGGTTGCCTACAGGGACGTAAGCGGAATAAAACACCCTTTTGAGGCCGTATTTTTTATACAGAGCTTCACTAAGGCGTATTATCTGGTAGTCGCTGTCAGGGGTTGCTCCTATGATCATTTGGGTGCTTTGACCGGCAGGAACAAAACTGGGAACATTTTTAAACTGCTTGATCTCATTTTTCCTTTGAGCTATGCCATTTTGTATCTGTGCCATGGGTTTGGTGATTTTCTCTTTGTCCTTTTGGGGAGCAAGGATGGACAGACTTTTTTCACTGGGAAGCTCTATATTGACGCTCATCCTGTCGGCCAGAAGACCAAGAGCTTGTATCAGCTCAGGAGAAGCGCCGGGAATACACTTAACATGTATATAGCCGTTAAAAAAATATTCCCTGCGAAGTATCGTTACTGTTTCAAGGAGCTTTTCAGCGGTATAGTCCGGGTTTTTGATAATACCGGAGCTGAGGAAGAGTCCCTCAACATAATTTCTTCTGTAAAAATTTATAAACAAATCAGCCAGTTCCCTTGGCTCAAAGGAGGCCCTGGGAACATCATTGCTGTGCCGGCAAAGACAGTATTTGCAGTCATTAATACAGTAATTTGTAAAAAGCACTTTTAAAAGAGAAATACATCTTCCGTCAGAGCTGAAAGCGTGACAGCAGCCTGATACAGAGCCATTACCTATGCCGTTTTTTTGGTTTTTTCTGTCGCTGCCGCTACTGGTACATGCCGCATCATATTTTGCGCTGTCTGCAAGTATGCGAAGCTTTTCTGTAGTATCCATTGAATTCACCTCGTTACAATAGTAGTATACCACATTATTGCCTGAAACGCAAACAAATGTTCGCAAAAAGTGCACAAAAATCTACTCATGTTTTTGTAAGTATGTTACAAAAATCAGCATTACAGCCGGTCCCATGATTAATCCCCACAGCCCCAGTAGCTTGAAGCCTATGAATATTCCCGCCAGAGTGAGTAGTGGATGAAGTCCGATTTGTTTGCTTAGTATCTTGGGCTCCATGATCTGCCGTATAAGTGAGCACACCCCATATAGCGTCACCAGTCCAAAGGCTAATGATCTGCTGCCAAAAAGAAACTGCCATAGTGCCCATGGCAGCAACACCATACCGGTGCCGAAAACAGGTATAGCATCCACAAAGGCCACTCCAAAGGCAATAAGAATGGAATGCTTTACACCAAGAAGCGTTAAAAATACAGATAATATCAAAAAAGTAAAACACATCAATATAATCTGAGCTTTAATATATCCGCCAAGAGCCCCACACACAGTGTTCTTTAACTCTGATGCCTTTTTTAAAACTCCAGCGCCTCCATTACGCAATATTATGTCAACCAGTTTATCCTCGTCCTTTAAGAAAAAGAAGGCCGAGAGCAGGCCAAAGAACATTATCATTATCAGCTGTGTGATGTCACCCATGCGGGCTAACAGCTTCACCGAGAGGTTTTTGACAAAGCTGATCAACTCATTCCTGAAAATTGCCAAAAACTTTTGTAGAAGACGGCTTTCGCTCTGCATTACGGAAAGCCTACGGTAAAGAGAGGGGAGATGCTCCGTTTCGTTGTAAGCAATGGTTACGACAATTGCAAAAAGGCCAAGGATTATTGCTGTCAAAAATCCCACGGATAAAAGCGCGCCAAGACAGGGATCAATTCCGGCTCTTGTGAGGCGGCGGACGCTGCCCCGGCATATAAGATATATTATAAACCCCACTACGAACGGGGAAATAAGCCCCAAAAGCTTCGGCAACATAAAAACAAAGCTCAGGATCAGGACAAATTTAAAGAAGCGGTTCATACAATCACCCAAAGGTATTGTATGAACCGCTTAAATAATTATAACAGGTTTAATATTCCAAAAATTCTTTCATCAGCTTGTGTCCAACAAGACGTACCTTGCCGTTTTTTTCAGCACAAGCCTCTGTGTACACATAGCCTGTCTTGTTATCGTCCCCCTTTTTGTACGTTACACAGGGGATACTTTCTCCGCTGTGCGTTTTAATGGAAACAGGGGTAGGATGGTCGGGGAGCACCATAAATTTGTAGTCCTCGCCGCTTTCATCAAGTCTTGCCTTGATATATCCGATGATCTTTTCGTCAATCAGCTGAAGACTCCGCTTTTTGCCCTCGGCATCGCCCTGATGTCCGCATTCGTCAGGAGCCTCAAGGTGCACATATACCAGATCATAGCCATCCTTAAGTAGTGCGTCAGCCGCAGCCTTTGCCTTGCCGTCAAAGTTGGTGTTGATGTTTCCTGTGGCGCCTTCCACATCTATACTTTTCATCCCTGCCAGAATTGCAATACCCTTTATTAGGTCAACAGCACTGACTACCGCGCCCTTAAGCCCGTAGATGTCTTCGAATTTTGACAGGGCCGGCTTTTTGCCCTCGCCCCATATCCACAGGGATGTGGCAGGGTTTTTTCCTTCGGCAATACGTTTTTGATTGACAGGATGGTTTTTGAGTATCTTTTCGCTTTTCTTCATAAGATCGAGGATGGTATTGTCGTCAGGAAGATAGTCCATTATTTTTTTATCGGAGATATCGTGAGGAGGCGTCAGCTTGAAGCTGTCAGGGGCGTCATCCCATACGAAAAGGTGTCTGTAGCTCACCCCGGAGTAAAAATGAATACCATCGCCCCCAAGTTCCTTTTCCACCGTCTGTAGCAGCAGAGAGCTTTCCTCTGTTGTGATCTCACCGGCGCTGTAGTCCAGCATGGTCTTGTCCTCATAGTTTTCTTCATCACTGAGGGTGACTGTGTTAGCTCGGAAGGCAGTCTGGTTTGGCAGCAGCTCAACACCTATGGATGCGGCCTCAAGTGGCGAACGACCTGTATAATACAAAAGAGGGTCATAGCCCATGACCGAAAGGTTTGCCACGTCGCTGCCGGGCTTAAGTCCGTCGGGGACGGTCTTAACGAAGTATAGACTTCCGTTTTGTGCAAAGCTATCCATGTTTGGTATATTGGCAGCCTCAAGGGGAGTTTTTCCGTCCAGCGCGTCCAATGGACGATCTGCACAGCCGTCTGCCAGTATAATAACATATTTCATAATCATCAAATCCTTTCCATGGAAGGCTGCCCTGTTCGGCCTTTCCTTTATAGTATAATACCAGCTTGGAGACAAAATTGCAATAACCGTGAATAAATATAACAAAAAACATTAAAAATAATTTTAACTAAAATGAAAAAATTGAGAAATCCACCGAGGAAGGATATGATTGTATGAGTAAATTTAAAGCTTACGGACAGCACGTTGTAATTTCGGCGCTGCTTATTGGTCTGGGGATATTCGGAATTTATCAGTTCAAGCGGGCACAGGAGCTTGAATATGCCCAAAATCTGTCATACAGTCAGATTTTTACAGAGCTGACTGGCTATGTTGATGACGTTGAGACCGAGCTTCTTAAGGCAAGGCTTATAACAGACCCCAAGCAGCTTGCGGATCTGAGCGGCAGACTGTACCGAAGTGCGGCGGCGGCCAAGGCCAATCTGTGTGCGCTACCCTTAGGTGAGACGTCAGTAGCTACTACGGCGGAGTTTTTGTCTCAGGTGGGAGATTACGCGCACAGTGTTTCCATGCGAGTGCTCAGCGGCGAAAAAATGACCGATGAGGAGCTTAAGACAATTACCGATTTGGGAAAATACGCCGAAGATCTCCAGTCCGGACTTGACGAGTTGCTTGTGAAAATGAACAACGGTGACGTAAGCTTCAGCCGTCAGAGCGTCAGGCAGAGGCTTAGCGGCAGCGGAGCCTCTGTATTGGCGGACAGCATAGCGGATCTTGAGGATGAGCTACATGACTATCCATCCCTTGTTTACGATGGCCCGTTTTCCCAGCATGTGACCAATAAAGAGCCTGTGTTCCTGAAGGGGCAAAGCGAATATGACGAAAATATGGCGGCCCGTGTAGCTCAAAGTTATATCGGTGACGAAGTGAAGCTTCAGGGAAAGGGCGAAGGAAAGATCCCGTCATATTATTTTGAGAACGGCGGAAAAAAGATAGAAATAACGAAAAACGGCGGAAATATATTGTGGATGCTTAACAACCGTACCATTGGTGAGAAAAAGCTTACTCTAAGTGAGGCAAAGCAGTATGCAGCGCAGTTCCTGCGCAAAAACGGCTACAATGACATGACCGAAAGCTATTACGATATCAAGGATGACTGTGCTGTTCTAAACTATGCTTGGACACAGGAGGGTTATACTGTTTTTCCAGATTTGGTAAAGGTGAAGGTAGCCTTGGATAACGGGGAGATAGTGGGCTTTGAGGGCAGGGGATATATAATGAACCACTCTATAAGAAGCATCCCCAAGCCTGTGCTAAGTCCTCAGGATGCCAAGGAAAAGGTGAGCAATGGAAATGAGGTTGACAGTGTTTCATATGCGGTGATACCCCTTGATGGAGGTTCGGAGGCCTTTTGTTACCAGGTCAAGGGCAAAATTGATGATAAGCATTTCCTGATATATATAAATACCCAAACCGGTGAGGAGGAAAAAATACTGATATTGCTGGAAACCGATACAGGTGTATTAGCGGTATAACTAAGGAAGCGCTGAATAATTAACTCCTACGGCTTAAAACACTGCTTGACGCGGAGTTTCCGCAGCTATGCTAAAAAGCCCAAGTACAGCAAGTATTCATGCGCTTTTTGCCTTGCTGCGAGAAAAATATCATCGCCAATCGACGTTTTAGAGTTAACCAGCGCTCCCCTAAACGAAAGATGTCCCCCGGGTCTTGTCTGCCAACTCGGTCGGTGAATCTGCTTTTCGGAGACTGCCACCGGCAGATGGCGGCCTCTATAGACGGGCGATCCTCTCGTTTCTCGGTGGGAGTTCCTTTCCCTCACAATGCCGCGGTGCTCCATAACGGGCTCACCTTTATTGAAAGAAAAACTTGTCAGGTGGAACATAGGCGGCTTCCACGACGTTTACATGGGGTTTGACAATAGTTTAAGGCCGACTGCCCATCATTAAAGCAGTCGGCCTTTTAGAATTATTTTGAGTATTACTCCGGCGCAGTGTCAGCATCGTCCTCGGTTGTTTCTTCCGTGCTCTCCTCGGCATCTTCATCCTCGCCGCCGTTATTTGCCGGATTGATTTGAGCACCGTAGATTACATTGTCGGTATAGCTCAATACCTCTAGTTTGCTTGAGGGCTGACCCACGCAGATCGTGTCGCCTTTTTTCAGCTGAGCATCCCTCAGTATCAGACAGCTGGAGCTTAGCTTGTTGGTAGGCATTTTTTCACCGTTAAGGTAAATTTTGCTCTTGTCGGTAAAGCCGCTACCGTGAACATATAGGTTGCTTCCCACAAGGGTGATGTAATCCAAGGTTACCGGAACAGTACCCATACGCATATCTGTAGCCGTGTAGTAGTCCGGAGTGGGCCAGCTGTATTTCTCGCCATAAAGGGAATCGTACTGAAGCAGCTCAAGCTTTTCCTCGTAGTCCTCATTGTTGCCGCAGTTCTGGTTGTAGCGGTTGATAATGCCTAAGTCATAGCCGAGTATGGAGGTAACATAACTGCTGAGGAAGTTGGACTCCATCTTTGTATAAGGCTGCTTGGGCAGACCTATATTGTCCCAAATCACGTATTCTGTGGAGTATGTGTCACCCAATACCAATTCGTCATCGGTAAATTCAAGGCTGGGCAGATGATCGCCATACATAACAAGTACTGTCGGGCGACCCCTTTCCTCAAGCTTGGATATAAGGTCGCCTATAAAGGTGTCCATTTCATATACCATATTGGTATAGTATTCGATCATTGAGGTACGCCTGTCGGAAAAGGTGCCTCTTTCCATTGTTATTTCAAGGGGCAGATCAGCAATGGGCTCCTCCGGATATTTGCCGTGACCCTGAACAGAAACTGTCCACACGAATTTGCTTTCATGCTCGGTGTCTGTGTCAATGGCGGTAAGTATTTCATTGGTGAGGATTTTGTCCTTGCACCAGCCATAGGATGTGCGTTCGATATTGTTCATGTACTCTATGGACTGGAAGGAGTCAAAGCCTAAGTTGGGGTAGACCTTGTCCCGGTCATAGAAGTTACCGGTGTGATTGTGTATGGCGTGGGTGCCATAGCCCAGCTCTTTCAGGTTGAAGGCAAGGCTTTCGCATGGAACCTTCTGCAGAATAGTCTTATAAGGATATTCCCCGGCGCCGAAGGCATCCAAGGTCATTCCCGTCAGCACTTCAAATTCGGAGTTGGCAGTGCCACCGCCGTAGGAGGGCATATGTAGCGCTCCGCAAGTATAGTTTTCCTTGAGGGATGTAAATACAGGAGTAGGATTGGTGTTAAACTTTGCTCCCTTTATAAGATTGGGGTCAAGGAAGGATTCCAGCTGGATCATGATGATGTCGGGCTTTACCTCATCTTCAGAAGGAACGGATACCTCGGGAAGCTGGTTTACCACTTCATCCACCATTTCTTTACTGTAGCCGGAGGGCTTATCTATACCGGTGTCAAGTACGCTTGAGCTGAAGCAGTACACAAAACCGTAGTTGTTGTACGCTCCCACCAAATCACCGAAGCGATTGCCCAAAAAGTCAGCGCTTAAGCCAACGTTAGTCATTACGATTACAGCGATCATCAGACCGAGTATGGACGCCACGTTGCGGCCAAAATTCATTTTGCCGCTGATCTTTGGGCCAAATATCCACAACGCGACCATCGCAATAACGGAGACCGCCGCCGTCACATATATAAGTATACGCTGTACCGGACTCAGATAAACCAATATCAGGCTCATTTTCGCTACCTGAAAGTCAATCGCACCCAGCGGCGTGACACGGTAGCTGAGTACCGCATTGTTGATTATGCCGCACAGCAACCACGGAAGCGACAGCATTACAATACCAAAGACACGTCGCCTGAACAAAAGGCAGAAGGACAGGCAGAACAGGATTATAACAGAGTTGTATAAGAAAATATGAGGGCTTTTGGTTATATGGACGATTGCCTGCCATAGGCTGCGGCGTCCCAGAGCCTCAATCACAAAGTTTTCAATAAGGCTAAGTATGGCGCAAAAGATCAGGGGATGCTTTTCCACCATGTTGTTGAGCTTTGTAAAAAAAGGCTTGACAACCTGAAGCTTTGACAAAATTTTTTTAAACTTTTGTTTCATCGCCGGTTCATTTCCGGTATGAGGCCGGAATATGACTCCTCCTTTCAGAATTTCAATAAGGGCTGAAAGCCCGTCATGGGGCGTTTTTCGGTGGGAGATTGATCTCCTGCCGAAATCCTGAGGAGCTGACGCTCCCTGCGCAGGTTGCAATCGTTCGCAAGCTCCATTTCAAGCAAGCTTAATGGAGCGTTGCTCCGATTTAAAAGTCTAAGTAAAATTTATTTGTCTGAGGCGAACTGTCTCAGATATATATAAGTTCCGGGGAGCTTTCCACAAAGCAAGTATGAGAAAAAGCCTCGGTCTGTGCTGTTTCGTTGTTTTTGCTGCACTGAGTAAGGGCAAAGGCGCAACCGCCTCCGGCTACGGCAAGAGCGGCAATGGCGGCAATTATTCTTCCGGCGAGGCTTTTTTTCTTTTTGGGCTCCTCGGCTTTGGGCTCATGGAGTACAGCTCCGCAGCCGCTGCAGTTTTCCCTCTCGTCGGGGTTCATTTTTCCGCATTTGGGACAAAACATTTTTTTCACCTCACACAATTTTGCATTCTTTCATATTATACAACAATAATTTACTTTAGTCAATAAAAAATTTGAAAACAATCTGTGAAAATGGCATGTAAAAACTTAAGGCTTTTTGATAGTATAAATTTTTTTTGGACACATATAATTTTACGGAAAGAGAGGTTAGTCCAATGAATTCCATTATCCGTTATCTTCCGGCTGAGGTAGGTCGCCTGTGTCTGCCGTACCTTGACAGCGCCAAGGAGATCCGTCTTATGTCCACAGGTGTTTCGGCGGTGGTGACGGAGAGCGGAATTGTTGACATTAACGCTCCTGTGTCAGCAGCGCAGATAAAAAACATACTCAGCTTTATTTGCCGTGGAGCCATGTATTCCTGCCAAAGCACCCTTTGTCAGGGCTTTGTGACGCTGGAAGGGGGACATAGGGTTGGCGTGTGCGGCAGACTTACAGGCGGTGAGGACGCAATGCTGGAGCCTTCGGCCCTTTGCTTTCGCATTGCCCGGCAGGTCAAGGGTTCTGCTGAAAAGATCCGCCGTTACATAGATGGGAACACCCTCATAATATCCCCTCCCGGCGGCGGAAAAACCACCATGCTAAGGGACAGCGCCCGTATACTTGGGAACAGCTTTCCGGTGTGCATAGTGGATGAGCGCAGCGAGCTGGCGGCTGTTTGCCGTGGCGTGCCCCAATTGGACGTAGGAAAATATACCTGCGTGTTGGACGGAGTAAAAAAATCCGCAGGTATGCTTATGGCCCTCAGAGCCATGTCCCCAAGGGTCATTGTTACGGATGAGATAGGCTCAAACGAGGACGTGGAAAGCATATATTCCCTTGTGAACGCAGGTGTAAGGATAATTACCTCTGTTCATGGCTATGGAACTGAGGATGTACGCCGCCGGGGCAGACTGGGAGAGCTTTTGGACAAAAATATTTTTTCGGCGGTAGTAGTACTTAAGGGGCCGGGTCAGGTAAAAGAGGTTTTTTGCTATGATTAAGCTGTTGGGAGTCGGGGCAGTTATGGCCGCCTCAATGACAATAGGGCTTAAAAACCGCCGGAGGCTGAGGGACAAGGTAACAGAACTGGAGAGTCTCAGGTGGGAGGTCGGACGTTTAAGAGCGAAAATCCGCAGCTGTGCCCTTGATCTTGAGGCATGCTTTGCCGAAAGCCGGTTTTTTAGCGGAGCGTCGGAGCTAATGAAAAGCGGAGTTCCGGTCGGGGAAGCGGTGCGCCGATGCGGGATAAGGGCTCCAGGGCTTGAGTTGTTTTCGGCGGGTTTGGATGCCGAAACCGCCGAGGGTCAGCTGGAAAACATTGATGCCTTTATAACACAGCTGGATCGTGCGTTGGTTTGTTCCCGGGAGGAATCAGAAAAAAAGGGCCGACTCTGGGTCAGTCTTAGCGCTTTGGCCGGAGCGGCAGTCTGCATAATGCTGCTTTGAGAGAAGGAGATAAAATTGGAGGTAAGCTTGATTTTTCAGATAGCAGGTATAGGCATAGTGGTGGCGGTTATGAACCAGCTGCTTGCGCGATCGGGAAGGGACGAGCAAGCAATGATGGTCACCATTGCGGGGCTGGTGATCGTAATGATAATTTTGGTAAACAAGATAGGCGAGCTGTTCGCTACGGTAAAGACCGTGTTTGGAATATGAGCATATCAGCCCTCTGCGCCTTGGGCGTGTGTGCAGCAATCATGGCAACCTTCCTCCGTGAGACCCGTCCCGAAATGGCCCGTCTTCTTGCCTTGGGAGCAGGGGTAGTCATAATGTCAGCCGCGGTGCCTATGGCGGCGGAATTTGTGAAGGGGATAAGGCTTTTTAACCGTTTTAACAGCACCGCCGCTCAGTTCCTTACGCCTTTGCTGAAAATCACCGGGATCGCGTATATCGCTCAGTTTTCAGCTGAAATATGCCGTGACGCCGGAGAAAGCGCTATCGCCTCCAGAGTTGAGCTGGCGGGGAAGACCGCCATCGCCCTTATGAGCTTCCCCATCGTAAAAGAGGTTTTTGTCAGCCTGATGAATTTTGTGGAGTAAATTTTTGTGGAGTAAATTATGGATGAAATATTTGAACTTCCTCCCCTGTCAGAGGAGAGCAGCCGCTGGCTGGACAGCCTTTTGCCGGAATTTTCGGCTGAGGGAGCCGTCAGGAGTATGCTGGACGGAAGCTTTGGTGTGGATGCCGGGTCGGTGCTTGGAAGGCTGGTCAACCTTTTTGCCGGGGAGCTTCGACTGAGTCTTAGGGTGCTGGCATTGCTACTGGCAATGGGGATATTTATGGCAGTGCTTAACAATTTGCAGTTGTCCTTTGGGCGGGAGAGCGTGGGCCGTAGCGCCGAGCTTGCTGCCGCGGCCTATCTCACAGCCATAGCGCTGGAAACTTTTTCAACAGCGGTGGACTGTGTCAATACAGCCATAAGTGATCTTAATCTTGTGATAGACGCCGTGATTCCCGTTACAATGTCCCTTATGATCAGCGGAGGTAAGCCTGTTAGCAGCGGCGCCATACATCCGATTATATATTTTATGTGCAGCGCTATGGTCAAGCTCATCAGCGGGGTGATAATTCCACTGTCTCTGTTTTCTCTGGTGCTACTGATACTTGGAAGCATCTCCACTGGCATAAACGTGGACGGCCTGGCGGATCTGTGCAGGAAAATAAACAATTATCTTTTGAGCTTCATTATGGTGATATTTACGGGGGTACTGTCTGTTACGGGCTTTGCCGCCTCGTCCTTTGACTCCGTGGCGGCCCGCGGTCTTAAGTTTGCGGTGTCGGCGTCGGTTCCGCTGGTTGGCGGATCCATAGCCGACGCCATGAACAGCGTGGCCGGGGGCAGTCTGTTGCTAAAAAATACCGTTGGAGCCGTCGGAGCGGCAGCGCTCATCTGCGTTGCACTGCTGCCCGTGGTGAAGATCGGCGCGCTTTCCCTTGTGTTCCGAATCAGCGGAGCCCTAATGGGGCCGCTGGGAGGACAGCGGCTGTCACGTACGGTCTACAATATGGCGGGCTGTCTGGAAATGCTGGTTGCGGCTGCCGCCTGTACCGGCGTCATGATGGTAATGGGTGTTGTGGCAATAATGGGGTGAAATAATGAGCGGATACATACAGAGCATAGGCGCAGCAGTGGTTATTGCCGCGCTGATTGACATTCTTGCCCCGGAGGGCAGCTTCAAAAAATACTGTCGGCTGGCTTGCGGCTTTGCTGTGATAGCTGTGATGCTCGGCCCCCTGACAGGAAGCTTCAAGGCTTTGGACTTTAACGGCGGACAGCTGGACACTCAGGCGGCGGAGGCTGATGCCCGGGCAAGGATACTCGGTGCTCACAAACAAAACCTTGAAGCTACCGTGGAGGGACGGTTTCCTCACAGCCGGGCCTATGTGGAGGTGGACAACGATGGAAATATTGTGTCTCTTGCAATAGACACCTCTGCCGACCAGGAGGAGGTGTTGGCCTTTGCACGGGAGCGGCTGGGGCTTACAGACGAGAATGTGAAAATAAGATCTGCTGACCCCGAATCCTAAAAAGTCATATGTATTTAGACAGTACCGGAGGTAGATGATAGTGAAAATAAAGGAACTGCTTAAAAGTGATAAAAAGCACAACCCTGGAATATATATATTACTGCTGGTGGGGGTGCTGATGCTTATTTTCGGCTCCATACCCCAGAAGAAGCAGACCGAATCTCCCGAGCCGTCACAGGCATTTAACACTGACCGCTATATCGAAAGCCTAGAAAAAAAGCTGGAGGATACTCTTTCCTCCATTGAAGGGGCCGGAGAAGTAAGAGTCACCCTTGTTGCCAGGGATAGGGGAAGTGTAGACCTGGGGCGAGACAGCAGCGGCGAGGACAAAAAGACAGTCGTACTCAGTCGTCAGAGCGGCAGCGAGGCCCTTGTGGTGGCTGAAAAATTTCCCACAGTGGAAGGAGCGGTTATCGTTGCGCAGGGAGCCGGCAGCGACAAAACAAAAGCTGCTCTTGCCGAGGCGGTAGCTACGGCGCTGGGTATAGGAATGCACAAAGTTAAGGTATATAAGTTAAAATAAAAAGGAGCGAGGTTTATGATGATGGTATTCAAAAAGAAACAGCTGATAGTGGCAGTGCTGGCCGTGCTGGTGGGGGTGGCGGGCTACCTTAATATCAGCCGGGAAAAGACCCTCACCACCGAAAAAGATACTGTGGAGACCGGCAGCGACTACTTGGGTCAGGCTCAGCTTGTGGAAAGCGAAAGCGTGGATTTTTTCTCTCAGGCGCGGATAGACCGAGAGGCCGGGCGAAGCAAGTCCATTGAGACCTTCAATTCCATTATATCCAATGAAGATGCGGATCCCGAAACAAGGGAAACAGCCCAGCAGGGAGTGCTTGCTCTGGCTCAGAATACCGAAACTGAGACAGCCATCGAAAATCTCATCCGAGCAAAGGGCTTTGAGGACGCTGTATGCTATATCAACAACGGTATGGCAAATGTGGTGGTAAAAGCTCAGGCTATTGACAGTAGCGATGCGGCTAAGATATCCGAGATCGTTTCTGAGCAAAGCGGCATAGAGACCGAAAAAATAAAAATTGTAGAATTAAATTAATACTAAGACTTGAAATCATGGGAAAACTATGATAAAATAGTCTTATACAGGCTTTAAGAAAGCGCTGAACAATTCACGCCTCTGGCTTAAAACGCTGCTTGACGGGGGAGTTTCCATAGCTCGGTTAAAAAGCCCAAGATATAGCAAGTATCCATGCGCTTTTTGCCTTGCTGCGAGAAAAATTTCATCGACAATCAGAATTTTAGAATTAATCAGTGATTCCTTAAGTCAAGCTTAAGAATTTTGGAGGGATAACCATGGCAGAAGGATTTATTGCCGGAAAAGACGGCAACATCAAGATCTCTGAGGAGGTCATCGTCCGCATAAGCTCAATTTCCGCCCGCGAGGTAGAGGGTGTGGCTATGATTGGCATTCCGTCGGCGTCGTTTAGTGAGATATTTAATAAGAAAAACCAGACTAAGGGCGTTAAGGCCGAGCTTTTTGAAGGCGGAGCAGAGATCGATATCCATATCAGTGTGCGTATGGGCTATAAGATCTGCGATGTGGCCCGTAAGGTTCAGGAATCTGTAAAATTTGCCTTGGAATCCTATGTGGGGCTTGAAAAGGTCGTAGTGAATATCTTTGTGGATGCTATCTGTGCCGAAAAAGCCGATGCCGAAAAAATGGTTTTTGAAGAAGCGGAAGAAACTGTCGGTACAGGAGAAGCCCCTGTTGAATAGCAAGTAAAAAATTTTTAAACAAAAGGAGAAATTAACATGAACAACATTCCTGTTGTAAAGCTGGGTATCGTAGCCGTCAGCCGCGACTGCTTTCCCGAATCCCTGTCTGTTTCAAGGCGTAAGGCTCTTGTAAAGGCTTACACAGATAAGTATGGCGCGGCGGACATCTATGAATGTCCCGTTTGCATTGTCGAAAGTGAGATCCATATGCAGCAGGCTCTTGCGGATGTCAAGGCGGCAGGCTGCAACGCTCTGTGCGTGTACCTTGGCAATTTTGGCCCCGAGATATCCGAGACCATGCTTGCCCAGCAGTTTGACGGCCCCAAGATGTTTGTGGCTGCCGCAGAGGAAAACATCGAATGCCTTGCCGATGACCGTGGCGACGCCTATTGCGGTATGCTCAACGCCAGCTACAACCTTAAGCTTCGGGGCGTTACCGCTTATATTCCCGAGTACCCTGTGGGCACAGCTGAGGAGTGTGCCGACATGATCAACGAGTTCTTGCCTATTGCCCGTGCGGTTATCGCTCTTAAGAGCCTTAAGATCATATCCTTCGGGCCCCGTCCCCTCAACTTCCTTGCCTGCAATGCTCCCATTGCCCAGCTGTACAAGCTTGGCATCGAGATCGAGGAAAACTCCGAGCTGGATCTTTTTGAAGCATTCAACAAGCATGAGGGCGATGAGCGTATCCCCGCCGTTGTTGCCGATATGGAAAAGGAGCTTGGCAGTGGCAATATGAAGCCCGAGGTGCTTCCCAAGCTCGCTCAGTATGAGCTTACCCTCCTTGACTGGATCGACGCTCACAAGGGTTCCAAGGAATATGTCTGCATCGCCGGCAAGTGCTGGCCCGCCTTTCAGACCCAGTTCGGTTTTGTTCCCTGCTTCGTAAACAGCCGTCTCACGGGCCGGGGAATTCCGGTTTCCTGCGAGGTGGACATCTATGGCGCGCTCAGCGAATACATAGGCGCTTGCGTAAGTCAGGACGCCGTTACCCTTCTTGACATTAACAATTCCGTTCCCGCTGATATGTTTGAACAGGATATACAAGGCAAGTACCCCTATACACACAAGGACACCTTCATGGGCTTCCACTGCGGCAATACCTGTTCTACCAAGCTGGCCGCCTGCTCTATGAAGTATCAGAAAATTATGGCTCGCAGCCTTCCTGTAGAGGTGACCAACGGAACTCTTGAGGGCGACATTGTCCCCGGGGACATCACCTTCTTCCGTCTGCAGTCCACTGCCGACTGTCAGCTCAGGGCATATATCGCCAACGGGGAGATCCTTCCCGTAGCTACCCGCTCATTTGGCGGAATAGGCGTATTTGCAATTTCCGAGATGGGACGCTTCTACCGTCATGTGCTTATTCAGAAAAACTTCCCCCATCACGGAGCAGTGGCCTTCGGCCATCACGGAAAGGCGCTTTACGAGGTGTTTAAGTACATTGGTGTTCCCGTTGATGAGATTGGCTTCAACCAGCCTAAGGGCATGCTTTACAAGGGCGAAAATCCCTTTAAGTAAGGAGAGATAAAAATGTTGGAAGCGCTTAAAGAGGCGGTGCTCCGGGCAAATCTGGAGCTCCCCAAGAAAAATCTTGTAACATATACATGGGGCAATGTCAGCGGTATCGACCGGGAAAAGGGCCTTGTGGTGATCAAGCCCAGCGGAGTTCCCTACGATGAGCTCAAGACTGAGGACATGGTCGTACTTGACTTAGACGGCAAAAAGGTGGAGGGCGCTATGCGCCCCTCCAGCGACACACCCACTCATATTGCGCTGTACAAAGAATACCCCGAGCTTGGGGGCGTGGTGCACACACATTCCCGTTATGCCACTATCTGGGCACAGGCAGGGATGTGCATTCCTCCCCTTGGGACGACTCATGCCGACTACTTTTACGGTCCTATTCCATGCACCCGTCCTTTGACAAAGGAGGAGATCGAGGGTGAGTATGAGCTTAATACAGGCAAGGTAATAATCGAGACATTTAACGCCGGCAACATCAATCCCGTATACGTTCCCGGCGTGGTGGTACACTCCCATGGCCCCTTTGCGTGGGGCAAGGATCCGGACGAGGCTGTTCACAACGCCGTTGTTATGGAGGAGGTTGGCATGATGGCCCTTAATACAAAGCTGCTCAACCCATCTATTCCAGATGTTGACGCATTCTTGCTGGACAAGCACTTTATGCGTAAGCACGGCGCCAATGCCTACTACGGACAGTCTAAGTGAGGGTTTAAAGTATGAAGTACACATATACGCCAAAAGGGGTCTGCTCTCGAAGCATTTCCCTTGAAATAGACGACGACAGTCACGTCCTTCACAGCGTACGCTTTGTTGGCGGCTGTAGTGGCAATACTCAGGGTATATGCAGCCTTGTTGAAGGAATGAAGGCTGAGGATGTTGTAAAAAGGCTCAGGGGTATTGACTGCCGCGGAAGAGGCACATCATGCCCCGACCAGCTGGCCAATGCCATTGAAGAGGCAATTGGCTGAATTTAGCGCGGATCGCTTTGGCGGTCCGCTTTTTGCAATAAATCAAGGGGGAGACAAGTTTGAAAAAGCTGATCGCGGTTTTCCTTGCGGCGGCAACAGAGAACAACCGAACGAGCCTCCTTGAGATCATACCTTTTAAGTAAACAAACATTTGTGCGTGTATTTTTACAAAAATCTTGACAAACGTCCGGCCAGAATATATAATAAAATGTAATACAGAATTTTCAGCTGCGCAGATCCCGAATGGGGCCGCGGATGTGAAAGGAATGGAAAAATGGATCGGACGTTTGCGCCTCGAGGAACAACGGATGCTCTTCCTGAAGAAATACGTATGAGGCGGTTTGTGGAATTTATTTTTGAAAGTCACTGCCGCTGTTGCGGCTATGACGAGATACACACACCGGTATTTGAACACAGTGAGCTTTTTGAAAGCGGTGTGGGGCATACCACTGATATTGTGGAAAAGGAGCTTTATACCTTTAATGACAAGCACGGAGACCGCCTTGCCCTTAGACCGGAGGGGACGACTTCTGTTGCTCGAGCCTTGCTTCAGCATGGTCTGCTCAATGACCTGCCGCAAAAATATTACTACAAGATAACCTGCTACCGTCAGGAGGATCCCGAGGAAGGCCGTCTGCGGGAGTTTCATCAGATCGGGGCTGAGTGCTACGGAAGTCCCGGCCCTCAGGCTGACAGCGAGATTATAACCATGGCTTATACGGTACTCAGATCCTTGGGCATCGGCAGGTTGAGCCTCAATATCAACTCCTTAGGCTGTGACGGCTGCAGGGTAGGTTATATCAATGCTCTTACCCGGTACCTGCTGCCATTTGCCAACAGCGGACAGCTATGTCCTACCTGCATCAGCCGACTCAGCCGCAATCCATTGCGTATATTGGACTGCAAAAATCCCTCATGCCGGGCTGTGGCCGAAAAAGCCCCTCGGATCATGGATTTCCTGTGTTCTGATTGCCGCAGCCACTTTGAAATGGTGTGCCGCGGACTGAGGGCTGTTGGGATTACTTACACCATCAAGTCCAGACTGATAAGGGGACTGGACTATTATAACAGAACCGTGTTTGAGTTTAAGGCCGGGGACGGCGGGGCCAACGGAACTGTCTGCGGGGGCGGAAGGTATGACAAGCTTTGCCGCCGCTTGGGCGGCGCGGAAGTCCCCGCAGTAGGCTTTGCCATCGGCGAGGAGAGAGCAATTATTGCCATGAGGGAAAGCGGTATAGGCGAAATACCGCCGCAGAAGCCTTTGGCCTATGTGATGTCCATTGACAGCCCCCTTGCCGGGCGCGGCGTTGCCAAGCTGCGAAACCTCGGGGTCTATGCCGAAAGGGATATTATGGGACTTGAGCTTAAGGCCCAAAAGGAAGCGGCGCTTAAGTCCGGTGCCCGCTGGCTAATTACTACCGATGAACACGCAATTTTTGCTGATGACGTACAAAACGGCGTAAGTCTTGAATTTGAAAAAGAAGACTGGGCGGAGGTCGCCCGTGTGATAAAAGATTAGGAGGATAACTATGGACACAATCAAAGGTATGAAAAGAACGCATATGTGCGGCCAGCTCAGAGCCGAAAACATCGGCCAGAGTGTGATTCTTATGGGCTGGGTGGCGCGTGCCAGAAATATGGGTGGACTGATATTTGTGGATATACGGGATCGCAGCGGCATAAGCCAGATCGTATTTTCTCCCGAAAATCCGGAGCTCATCGAAAAGGCCGGCGAGCTTAAAAGCGAGTACGTTATCGCCGTAAAGGGCTTGGTGCGTCTGCGTGAAAGCGTCAACAAAAACATCCCCACCGGCGAAGTGGAACTGGAGGCTTGGGAGCTTCGCATACTTTCCAAAAGTGACGTTCCTCCTTTTGTTATTCAGGATGATGTTAAAGCCGGTGAGGAGCTGAGGCTTAAGTATAGGTATCTGGATCTTCGCCGTCCCGAAATGCAGCGCACCCTTGAGACCCGCCATCGCATAACTCAGATCGCGCGTAGCTATTATGACGAAAACGGCTTCCTTGAAATCGAGACCCCTGTGCTGTGCAAATCCACGCCGGAAGGGGCTAGGGACTACCTTGTGCCAAGCCGTATTTATCCCGGACACTTTTTTGCCCTTCCCCAGTCGCCCCAGCTTTACAAGCAACTGCTTATGCTTGGGGGCATGGACAGATATATGCAGATTGCCAAGTGTTTCCGTGACGAGGATCTTAGGGCAGACCGTCAGCCGGAGTTTACCCAGATAGATCTGGAAATGTCCTTTGTTGACGAGGACGATGTTATGACGGTCAACGAGGGCTTTATAAAGCGTGTATTCAAGGAAATTCTTGACTTTGACGTACAGCTTCCTCTGCCCCGCATTCCCTACAGCGAAGCCATGGATCGCTTTGGAAGCGACAAGCCTGACACCCGCTTTGGCATGGAGCTGGTGGACATGACTGATCTGTTCAAGGACTGCGGCTTTACCGCCTTTGCCTCTGTTGCCAATACTGAGGGCTGCAGTGTTCGGGCCATCAATGCCAAGGGCCTGTCCTCATCTCTTACCCGTAAGACTCTGGACTCCCTTGTTGAGTTTGTCAAGACCTACCGTGCCAAGGGGCTTGCATGGCTCATTGTGGGTGAAAACGAGATTAAGGGTTCTATCGTCAAGTTTTTCTCTCAGGATGAGCTTAAAGCCATTGCCCGTCAGGCCGGGGCTTCTGCCGGAGATACTATACTTTTTGTGGCTGACAAGAACAGTGTTGTATATGCGGCATTGGGCGCGTTGCGCTGCGAGCTGGCAGCCAGATACGGTCTGATTGACAAGACCAAATTCAACCTTTTGTGGGTGACGGATTTCCCGTTATTTGAATACAGCGAGGAGGAAAGCCGCTACGTGGCAATGCACCACCCATTCACCTCACCTAAGGATGAGGATATAGCGCTGCTTGACACCGACCCCGGCGCAGTAAGAGCCAAGGCCTATGACATTGTGCTTAACGGTGTGGAAATGGGCGGCGGCAGTATTCGTATATTCAACAGTGACCTTCAGTCAAAGATGTTTGAAAAACTGGGCTTCACTCCCGAACAGGCCATGGATCGCTTCGGCTTCCTGATCAACGCTTTCCGCTACGGCACGCCTCCTCACGGAGGTATGGCTTACGGCCTTGACCGTATGGTAATGCTTATGACCGGCAAGGAGTCCATACGCGATGTAATGGCCTTCCCTAAGGTAAAGGACAGTGGCGAGCTTATGGTGGAGTCCCCCGGTGTTGTGGACGCAAAGCAGCTTGATGAGCTGGGAATAGCATTAAAGGCTGGCCAAAATTAACATATTATTAACACCTTATTAACACCGCGTTATTGACGTGTATAATTTTTGGAGATAAAGTTTAATTGTACTTGTGCGTGGCGGCTCATGGCCGCCACGCCGCTCAATAAAAACTCCGGATCGGAGGGAATATTTTGATAGAAGTTAAAAATCTTACCAAACGTTTTGGCAAAAAAACAGCTGTGGATAACCTGAGCTTTACCGTTAACGATGGGGAAATATTGGGATTTCTGGGACCCAACGGCGCGGGAAAAAGCACTGTCATGAACATTATCACAGGTTGCCTCAGCGCCACTGATGGCAGTGTCAGTGTAAACGGCTACGACATATTGGACGAACCCTTTAAGGCAAAAAAGGATGTAGGTTACCTGCCGGAGCAGCCGCCATTGTACCTGGATATGACTGTTGACGAGTATCTGGGCTTTGTTTATGATCTTAAAAAGGTAAGGCAGAACAAGACCCATCACCTTGGGGAAATCAAGGAGATCGTCAGGATATCCGACGTCAGCAAACGCAGGATCAAGAACTTGAGCAAGGGCTACCGTCAAAGGGTCGGTCTGGCTCAGGCACTGGTGGGAAATCCCTCCGTGCTCATACTGGACGAGCCCACTGTGGGACTTGATCCTGTGCAGATTATCGAAATCAGGGGCGTCATCAAGTCCCTTGCCCAGAAGCATACTATTATCCTCAGTAGCCACATCCTTCCGGAGATAAGCGCAGTGTGCGGACGTGTACTGATTATCAACGAGGGGAAAATAGTCGCTGAGGACACTCCCGAAAATCTTTCCCGCACTCTTGAGGGCGAAAGCGTAGTTTCCGCGGTTATTGAGGGCGATGCCAATGATGCATTGGCGGCTGTCCGCAGTGTAGCCGGCGTGAGAAGCGTGGAACTGCTTCCCCGGGATGACAGCAATTCTCTGCCGGACACTGCCCGTGAATATGTCATAAAGACCAACGGTGATGTCCGCCGGGATATTTCAAAGGCGGTTTCCGCCTCCGGCGGCGCTATTATTGAGATGAAAACCCGTGAAATGAGCCTTGAGGAAATATTTATCAGGCTCACCGGGACGGAAGGAGACCTGAAATAATGAAGGCAATATTCAAGCGTGAGCTTATGGCGTATTTCATTACGCCCATCGGCTGCACATTTATCGGTGTTTTTGCTATTATATCAGGCATCTATTTTAATCTTTATGTTTTGCAGCAGGGCAACGGGGATATTGCCGCCCCTTTGACCAGTTGCATGATCGTGCTGGTGCTGCTGGTTCCTGTGCTGACAATGCGGCTTATTGCTGAGGAACGGGGCAGCCGTACCGATCAGCTACTGATGTCCTCTCCGGTAGGCGTGTGGAGCATAGTTCTGGGCAAGCTGGGAGCGGCTATGTGCGTCTATGTCGGTGCCATGGTCACTACATTTCCCTATATCATTATTATTGCTATACACGGAGCGCCACAGTGGGGAGGCATTGTGGCTACATATGTTGGCTTTGTCCTTTTGGGCTTAAGCTTTGTGTCCATAGGGCTGTTTTTCTCCTCCGTTACCGAAAGTCAGATCATTGCGCTGGTTATTACTCTGGGCACGCTGTTAGGCTCTTTCCTTTTGAATTATGTTCCAAGCACATCGTTTACGCTGCTTAACAAGCTGCTCAGCCTTATTTCTGTGACCGAAAGATTTTATGACTTCCGTTATGGCGTATTCAAGCTGGAAAGCGTAGTCTATTATTTGTGCCTGTCTGCTGTTTTCATATTTTTCACTGTGAGAAATATTGAAAAACGCCGCTGGAGCTAAGGAGGGAACAGTGATGAAGAATTTTAATAAGCGCCGTTTTAAATATCGTGCCAACAACGCTGTTCTTGTGGCGGCTGCAATTGTAATATTTGTGCTGGTCAATCTGCTGGCCGAGGCCGTTTCCGAAAAATTTCCCCAGACTAGGATCGATATCACCGACAACGGTCGTTACAATATTGGGGAAACTACCAAAAAGGTTCTTGCCGATGTGGAAGACAGCGGCGATCAGGTGACTATTTACTACCTTAAAAACGAGTCAGATGAAAACGTCTATGTCAAGGAAGCCGTGCTCAAATACCTTGCAGAGTGCAAAAGCCTTAAATATGAGGTCAAAAATTATATCAAGGATCCCGCTTTTCTGAAAAAGTTTGGGGATATTGAAAACGTAAACGAGGGTAGCCTTATTGTAGAGGACGCTGATACGGGACGCCATCGGATCATAAGCGTTAACGAAATGTTTCCTCAGGAAAGCTACGGTCAGGATGGACAGACCAATGTGTCCATGAATGTGGAAAGCGTGCTTACCAACACTCTTGCCTACTGCATAAGCGACCAGGAAACCATGGTGCTGTTTACCAATGACCATGGGGAACCCTCTCAGGACGAGATCAACAATGTCCTTTCCGGCGAAAACATCACCGCCTACAATAATTTCAGTCTTAAAAGCAGTGATGTGCCGGAGGACTGTGATATGCTTTGCATCATAGCTCCAATATACGACTTTTCCGCCGAGGAGATAGACCGGCTGGACGATTATCTTGACAGGGGCGGTAGCGTGCAAATCGCCGTGGAGCCTTATGCGGAGCTTCCCCGGCTGGAAAACTACCTTGCCGAGTGGGGCGTAAGTTTAGGCGACGGCATGGTGGAGGAGCTTAATCAGGGCTACAGCACTGTTGACCCCGGCTCCGGTCTCAATGTCACTTTCCCCCAGCTGGCCGACATGGACATGACCGACGATGTCCGCTCCAGCGGAAAGCCTGTATATATGACACTTAACCGCAGTGTATCCGTGGAGGATGATCCCACCGGGGAAATTACCGCGACGCCGGTTCTTTACACTACAAACAACGCCGTAAAGTACGATTTCATATATGACGAAAACGGCAACAGTCAGGGGCTTGACGATGGTGAACGGGGAGTTTACGACCTTTGTGTGTATCTGGAAAAAACAGTTGGTGAAAACTACGACAGGACAGCCCGTCTCCTTGTGTCCGGAAGCTCCTCTCCTTGGGGAATAACCAACTACAGTGACGTTGTGGATATGTCCGGGTACCTAGAGGAGGACGCCTTTGCCAACAGGCTGTTTTTTGTGGGCAGTGCCTATGACATGATGGATCTGGAGGGGACAAAGCTCACCATTTCCAGCAAGAGCTTCAGCACCCCAAGACTTGTTATGACAAAAACTCAGCAGACTGTTTACAAGGTGCTGTTCTGTTGGGTACTGCCTCTGCTTATACTCGTTGGAGGCATAGCGGTATGGCTGTACAGATGGCATCTGTAATTTTCGGAGGTTTCAAATGAACAAAAACGAGCGCCGGGGCCGCGGCGTAAACAGACGGCTTGTGGTAAATATAATAATAATTGTGCTGGTAATAGGCGCACTGGGAGCCGGGCTGTACTTTCTCACACGGAAGGAGTCCGCGGAAAATGACAATCTCAGCGAGTATTATACCGATGACGACAAGGTGAAAATTTTTTCCTATGATGTGGAGGATCTTGTAAGCGTAAGTGTGGAAAACCAATATGGCGCCTACCTTTTGGAACGGGAAGAAGGGGGCTGGAAGCTCAGAGGCTTTGACACAGTCCCGGTAGACCCCTCTATGCTGGACAACCTTACTTACAGCTTTTCCTCTCTGACAAGCAATATCCGTGTAGAGACTGATCCTGACGATTTGTCGGTTTACGGCCTTGATCGACCCTCCGCTTCTTTGACATTGACCCTTAAGGACGGGACGGCTAAGACCTTCTATATAGGCAATGCGGCTTCCGACAACAGCGGTAGCTATTTCAACACCGATTCGTCTTCAGACGTGTATTTTATGCAGAGCTATCAGGTTGACCTGATCAACCTTACCGCACGGGATTATGCGGATATCGGTGAGTCCATGGACTCCGAGGATATTACAGCCATCGAGATTGTGTCTCAATCCGGTACGCTTAAGGTTGAGCGTAGCCCGGAAGGGCAAAAGGATCAGTACGGACTTCTCAGCTACTGGGATATCACCGCTCCTCGCCGTCAGAGCGCGTCAAATTCCGATGTGGAGGAAAAGCTCCTCACTCCCGCATCTCAGCTGGAGGATACTGTTTCGGCCATTATCAAGTATGACGCGGCAGAGGACCACGGCGTTGACTCCCCCCAGTACAGGATCACCCTGACTTCAGACGGAGGCTCGGTGGTATACGCGGTTTCCGCTCCTGAAAACGAGTATCGCTACATTCGCAGGGATGATCAGGATTATATACTCCGTGTTGACAGCAGTGCATGTGACTTTGCGTTGGCGGACGCCTATTCCGTAGCCGAAAAATATCTTGCTCTTGTAGCTATAAATCTGGTTCGGAATGTGAATATTGATTATGATGGAGAAATGACCCGGCTGACTGTAATTGACGGCGGCGGGGATAACGCCTCGTATTACTGCGAAGATGATGAGGTGGATGCCGATGTATTTACGGACTTTTACATGAATATTGTGGCCTTGAACGTTGACGGTGAGGCTGTAGATCCGGTGCTTAAGGATTCTGTAGGCTCAATCGAATATATCCTCAATTCCGGCGAAAGCATTAAGCTTGAATTTGTACCCTATGACGAGCGCAACTATGCTGTGTTTGTAAATGACGAAGGACTATACTATATAAATAAGAAAAAAGTGACCAAGGTGTTCGACAAGGTGACCCAAACCTTCCGGCAGTAACCGGCTTTATCAACAAGGGGGCTGTTTCAATGCCTGCAAAAATTAAAACCGTATACCCCGACTCTATAGCCTCCGAGTTAGGTCTTGAGGCTGGAGACACTATTCTGACTATCAACGGTGAAGCTGTTCATGACGTGCTGGATTACCGTTACCTTATGAATGATGAGGTCATTGAGATGCGGATCCGAACCGTTCAGGGTGAAATCGTGGACATAGACTTTGAAAAGGACGCATATGATGACCTTGGGGTGGAGTTTGAAAGCGGCTTGATGGATAAGGCTCAGCGCTGTGCCAACGCCTGTATCTTCTGTTTTATTGACCAGCTCCCAAAGGGTATGCGCAAAAGCCTGTACTTTAAGGATGACGATACCCGTCTGTCCTTCTTTCAGGGTAATTATGTCACCCTGACCAATCTTAAGGAGGAGGAAATTGATCGCCTTGTGCGTCTTAGGGTCAGTCCCATTAATATTTCTGTTCATACCATGGATCCCGATTTGCGGGTAAAAATGCTTAAAAACCCTCGGGCAAGGCTGCTTCCCGGAATAATGGAGCGCTTTGCCTATGCGGGAATAATGATGAACTGTCAGATTGTGCTCTGCCCCGGATATAATGACGGGGATCGGCTGGAATACACTCTTTGCCGTCTTTACGAGCTGAAGAACAACGTGATCAGCGTTTCCATAGTGCCTATCGGCCTTACTGCCCACCGCAAGGGTCTTACAGAAATGACCCCCGTCTCCCCGGAAAAGGCACGGGAGCTTGTCGGTCAGGTGGAAGTCTGGCAGCACCGCGCCCGTGCAGAGGTAGGCCGCGGCTTTGTATACTGCGCTGACGAGATTTACCTTAGGGCGGGCATTCCCATTCCCCGGGGCGAAAGCTATGACGGATATCCTCAGCTTGAAAACGGTGTGGGTCTTATTGCCTCTCTTAAGGAGGAGTTTGCCGCCGCCCTTAAGCTTGCCCCGTCCGAGCTTCCGGCCCGCAAGGTGACCGTGGTCACCGGCGTGGCGGCAACTCCCCTAATGAAGGAATTTGCATCAATGGTCATGGAAAAGTACAATAATGTGACCGTTAATGTGGAAACTATTATCAACCGTTTTTTTGGCGAGAGCATAACCGTAGCGGGTCTGCTGTGCGGTCGGGACATAATGGAACAGCTTAAGGGGAAGGATATGGGCGACGCTGTGATAATATCCCGTGATATGCTTAGGGAGGGTACGGATGTGCTTCTTGATGACACCACTGTTCCCCGGCTTGAGGCCGCTCTTGGCGCTCCGGTTATACCGTCAGATAACGACGGCTTTAATTTGCTGGAAAACATATTGGGTACAGAGCTTTAGCCAATAGTCTGCCTACTTGTGAAATGACCCGGATTGCTGACAAAACCAAAGAAAAAGGGCAGACCGAGCAGGCCTTCCCGATGACTTTGCTTAAAAAGGAGAATGTCAAAATGACCATTGAAACCATCCCTGTAGGTGAACTGGAAACAAATTGTTACCTTATATATGACGATACCGCCGCTGTTGTGGTGGATCCCGGGGACGAGCCCGAGCGGATACTAAGCCGCATTAACGGCAGGACCCTGTCTGCCATATTGCTGACCCATGGCCACTTTGACCATATAGGCGCAGTCTCTCGGCTTAAAGCTGAGACGATGGCGTCGGTCTATATGCACTGTGAGGATGAGCCTCTTATCTCCGATACCTCAAAAAATCTTGGCTTTATGGCAGGAACAAGGGTGGATGTTTTTCATCCGGACGTATTTGTTAATGACGGCGATACCCTATCCTTCGGTGATCTGACATTTGATGTGCTTCATACCCCCGGTCACAGCGGCGGCGGGGTGACCTATGCCGCTAAGGGCGCGGTGTTTTCCGGTGACCTGATTTTCCGATGCAGTATAGGGCGTTTTGATTACGGCAGCTTTACTGATGAGATTGCCTCTGTAAAGCGGGTTCTTGCTTCGTTTGATGACAAAACTGTCATTTATCCCGGCCACGGACCCAGTACTACTGTTGGCTATGAAAAAAAGTATAATCCTTATCTCAGGGGGTAAGCAATATGATAATTACTCACGGTCACGACCTGTCCACAGCTGTAGAACAGGTCGTGCAGCTTTTTTTTGATCTCCATTCGGACTTTACCGCTGAAAGTACCTACCAAGGCCCCCTTGCAACGGCAAGGGTCTCCTGCGGCGGTCTGACCGGAGAGGCTGAATATCCCGTCCCCGAGTCTCCGGACAAAAAGCAGCTTTCCGACTGTATAAAAAAATCCGTGCTTCTCGCCTGCCGCAAGATCTCGCCAATGCCCACCCCTTGGGGCATATCAACCGGCATCCGTCCGGCTAAGACAGCCCGTCAGCTTATGGATGAGGGTCTGTCCGACAGTGAAATACTTAAGTTCATGAATGAGGAATACTGGATCGAGCCTTCCCGGGCTCGGCTGTGCCTTGACGTAGCCAAAAAGGAGCAGGGTATACTGTCCCTTTCCGGGCCGGACAATATCAGCCTTTATGTGGGCATCCCCTTCTGCCCTACCCGCTGCGCGTACTGCTCTTTTATATCCCAAGCGCTGGATCACAACAACAGGTTCATGCTTCCCTATGTTGACGCCTGCGAAAGGGAAATTTATGCCGTAGGCCGCGTTGCTGAAAGGCTTGGGAAAAGGCCAATAACAGTATATTTTGGCGGCGGCACACCCACCGCCATTCCTCCCGAACAGCTCAGCCGCCTTATCCGTGCGGTGAAGTCCTCCTTTGATATGTCATCCCTCCGGGAATTTACTGTTGAGGCGGGCCGCCCGGATACCCTTACTCCGGAAATGCTAAAAATGCTTGTTCGAGAGGGGATTGACCGCATAAGCATAAACCCCCAGACAATGCACCGGTCAACTCTTGACGCCATCGGTCGCCGCCATACCCCTGAGGATGTGGAACGGGCCTTTGCTCTTGCCCGTGAATATGGCGTAAAGATCATTAACGCCGACATCATATTGGGACTTCCGGGGGAAGACTGCGCAATGGTCGAAGCTACCCTTGATCGGCTTTTGGCCCTTGAGCCTGAGGCGGTCACTGTACATACCATGTACCTTAAGCGGGCCGCAAGGCTTAGAACCGACTTTGAAAAATATCGCTTTGCACAAAATGTTAACCAAATGATGGAGCTGTGCCGCAGAAGAATGAGGGAGTACGGCGCGTACCCATACTATATGTACAAGCAGAAAAACACCCTCGGCAATTTGGAAAACGTGGGCTTTGCCAAAAAGGGCATGGAATGCTTTTACAATGTATATATTATGGAAGAAATTCATTCAATTTTTGCAATGGGCGGAGGAGCATCTACCAAGCTGATCAGCGGTGACCGTATCGAAAGGATATTCAACCCTAAGGAGGCTGCGGATTATACCGCAAGAATTGACGAGGTAATATCAAAAAAAGAAAAATGTATCTAAGGAAGCGCTGAATAATTAACGCTTACGGCTTAAAACGCTACTTGATGCGGAGTTTCCCCGCAGCCACGTTAATAGCCCGCTATACATCAAGTATTCATGCGCTTTTTGTCTCGCTACGTTCGAATTTGTTTAAATGCGCCAAATTTATTAATAAAAAAACAAAAAAACTATAGACTTTTAGTATGAAAAGTGGTAAAATATTAACAAGTATAATAAAGGAGGAAACAGATAATGGATTTTGATGATTTGATGAAAAAAATCGGCGTTAAAATGAATGAGGCCCGTGATATGCTCATGGATCTCACTGACAAGGCCGGCAAAAAGGCCGGTGAAATTTACGGCGATGCCAAGATCAGACTCAAGCTTGCGGACATCCAGCGGGATGTCAACTCTCTTTACAAGGAAATCGGTTCCGCCGCGTATACCGCAAACCGGGCCGGAGAGGATGTAAACGCCGTTATAGGCGAAAAGTGTGACGAGATTCAGCGTCTCTACGGTGAGATGGAGGAGATTGCAAAGGGTCTTGCCAAGGCTCAGGGCAAAGAAGTTCCATCGGAGGATGACGATATTTTTGAGACCGAAGCCGTGGAGTCTGAGGAAGCGGACAAGGCTGCGGATGTTGAGGAGGCTGAAACGGGTCAACCCGAGCAGGAGTAAAGTTGTATAAAACCAAACCCTCAGTTTTGTACATCTTGACGAAAATCAAAAATTAATTTAACTTTTCAAAAAAACACTTGCAAAATTTTAAAGTTATGGTATACTTATAGTATGTAATGGTTGAGTAGTATATCCGCGCTTTTGAGGGAATGTGCGTGCTTGCTGCTTGACGAACATCGCAAAAAAAAATTACATTTTACATTTTATGAAAGGAGTTTTGAAAAATGAACAAATTGTTCAGCAAAGTTCTTGTCGGTGTTGCGGGCTTTGCAATGGCTTTCGGGCTCAATGCTCTTGCAGCCGGTGAAATTAAGGATCTCAAGGCTGTAGTGGCGGAAGACAAAACCGCGGTTACTGTAAGCGGCAGTATAAGCGGCAGCGAAGATGAGGATTCTGTGGAGGCAACTATCCTTGTAGTTGAGCAGGGCGTTTCTCTTGCCACCGTTGAGGATGCGCAGATTCGCTATATCGATCAGGAGACTGCTCAGAGCGGTGCGTTCTCTTTCGATTTCAAGCTTGAGACCGGTAAGATATACGATGTATACTGCGGCGGTACAGATGTAACAGCTCCCGAACAGACAATTGCGGACCTTACAAGCTCCGGCAAACTTAAGATTGTGGGCGTTGTTAGCTTGCTTCGCGGTGCAGACGCAACAAAGGTCACAGTAGCGGTAGGCACAGATGAGCCTGTTGCAGCTAAGGCGGTTGTTGAAGGCGATGAGGCATATGATGCAGAAATAACAAAGGCTGCTTATGAGACAGAGGTTGCAGGTGCCGGTGAATATACTGTAGTAGTTGGCCGTCCCGGTTACCTTTATAAGACAATTAGTGTAACAGTTGCAAATGAAAACGTAACAATTCCTGAGTTTGATCTTTTAGCGGGTGATGTTGCCGTTACAGAAACTGCTGGTGTAAATCTTTCGGATCTTACAAAGATTCTTGAAAATTATAAGAAAGATGACATTGACGCAGTATGTGACCTTAATGATGACGGTGAGGTAAATCTTACCGACCTTACAGGTCTTCTTGCTAACTATAAGGTAACTTATTGATTTCAAAATAGGTTGTTATTTTTAAGAATTGGAGATGAAAAATATGAAAAAGATTCTTTCGGCAGTGATTGCGCTTGCAATGATTCTGTCAATTGGTTCTATTTCAGCATTTGCAGCTGAGACAGCTGTAATTGAAGCTGTTGTTTCGGGCACAGCACCTGTAGCAGTGGGTGATGTGTTCCAGGTTACCGTTCAGGTAGCATCCACATCTACAAATACTTTGGCAGGAGCTGACATAGGACTTACATACAATCCTGAGGTTGTTGCTCCATGCACGGCTGACGGTACAGTTATTACGACTGAGACAAAGACTGGTCAGAGACTTCAGGCTCTTGTTCAGAGAACAGATTTCTTTGACGCCGATACATATGAGGGAATTTTTGCAAAAACTGCAGTTGCAGTCGATGTAGAGAATAGCCGAATAACCTACACAATTTATATTCATCAGGATCAGGAAGAAATTGATGGGAAGGTTATTACTCTTGATGGCGACTTTTCTCCATTTGTAGTGTATTCTGCAATCTTTAAGGTCGTTGGCGAAGGCGATGCAAAAATCGAAATGGCATCTGACGCAATGGTAAATGCTGTTTCTGGTGCTGAGGCTACTCTTACAAAGAATAACCCCACAGTTGTTATCAGTGGTACACCCACAGAGGATAAGGTCGTAACAGGTCTTGCCGCTCCGGTAGCAGTAGAGGGGGCTGAAAATCTTCCCGAAACAGTTGACGTAACAGTTGAGGGCGAGACAGATACTCTTAACGTAGCGGTAGCATGGGATACAACAGTTGTAGGCACAGACGCCGGCGACTATACAGTACCCGGTACACTTACCCTTCCCGAGGGCTATGTACTTAAGGAAGGCGTAGCTATCACCGCTACAGTAACAGTTGAAGAGCCCACACCTGCGGATAAGGTTGTAACAGGTCTTGCCGCTCCGGTAGCAGTAGAGGGGGCTGAAAATCTTCCCGAAA
>CAYTWZ010000005.1:0-10950 GCA_964442035.1 uncultured Oscillospiraceae bacterium | reverse complement strand
CCGAGGGCTATGTACTTAAGGAAGGCGTAGCTATCACCGCTACAGTAACAGTTGAGGAAGAAGTAATAACCGTAACCGCTCAGACCGAGGGTGACCATGCTGTTAACGCCACAATTACCCTTGATTCCACCGGTAAGTATACTGTAAATGCTGTTGCTAACACAGCGTATACAGGAAACAATAAGCTTGATGGTTCCGACCTTTACCTTGTTCTTACAGGCTATAAGGTTGAAGGCGATAAGCGTGTTCCCTACTTTGTAGATATTATCCCCGTAGTTTCTCTTGATGCTCTTAATGCTGGTGGCGTTCGCACACTTGAGGGTGCTTACTCCAACGTTAACGCGATCTCTTACTCCATCATTCAGGGTCTCGATATTAACAATATTACAGGTGAAGGACTTGGTACAGCAGTTACCTATGTTCCCATGGTTTCTCTTGCAAAGTAATTACCTAAGGGTTTTGGTATCCTAACAAGTTAATCAAATACGGACGGTTTGTAATGCTTGCCGTCCGTATTTTGAATGTAAAATGGACGTTAATCTAAGGCTTAGGCCGTCAAGGTTAATGTCCGGATAATTGTATGAAAAGAGGAAAACAAAAATGAAGAGTATCAAGAAGCTTCTTGCAGGCGCTCTTGCACTGGCTCTTGCAGGTACAATGCTTGTGGGCTGTGGCGAGAAAGAAGAAACAGAAAATCAGCAGAACGATATCAGTAATGTGGAAACAACAGATAAGACCTATCAGGTAGGCATACTCCAGCTTGTACAGCATCCGGCTCTTGACGAGGCAACACAGGGCTTTAAGGATGCGCTCACCGAAAAGCTTGGGGACAAGGTAGTTTTTGACGAGCAGAACGCCTCCAATGAACCTACCATCTGCAGCACAATAGCAAATCAGTTTGTTTCAGATAAAAAGGATCTTATTTTTGCCAACGCTACTCCGGCGCTTCAGAGCGCGGCTGCGGCAACAGCGGATATTCCCATAGTCGGTACTTCCATCACCGACTATGCTACCGCACTTGACATAGACGAATGGACAGGTCTTACGGGACGCAATATTACCGGTACAGCCGACCTTGCTCCTCTTGCCGAACAGGCCGCAATGTTCAAAGAGCTTGTTCCCGACGCTGAAAAGGTGGGTCTGCTCTATTGTTCCGGGGAGGCAAACTCCAAGTATCAGGTAGATATAGTTGCTGCTGAGCTTGAAAGCCTTGGGTATGAAACCAAGATGTTCTCCTTTGCGGATAGCAATGATGTGGCACAGGTCACAACACAGGCCTGTTCTGAGTGTGATGCGCTTTATGTGCCAACTGATAACACAGCGGCATCCAACACAACGCTTATCGCCAATATTGTAAATCCTGCCAACATTCCCCTTATTGCCGGTGAAGAGGGCATATGCAGCGGCTGTGGCGTTGCGACTCTTTCCATTTCCTATTACAGCATAGGAAGAAAAGCCGGTGAGATGGCTTACGAAATTCTTGTAAACGGCGCCGACCCTGCCGAGATGGAAATCCAGTACGCCGACGAGCTTACGAAGAAGTATGTTCCCGAACGTGCTGAGACTCTTGGCATAACAATTCCTGAGGATTACGAGGCTATAGCTGCCGAGTAATGTAAAACAAAAGGCGCAATGGGGGCCGGATGCTCTCATTGCGCTTTTTAAGGAAACACTGATTAAATATGGTTGTACTGAATAGAGCAAGATTCAATAAGGCGCGCAGCGCCGTCATTCAACGTTTCGGTGGGAGAAAGGAACTCACACCGAAAAACGAAAGGGTCACCCGCCGCCTATAGAGGGCGCGGGCTGCCGGTGGCAGCCTCTGCGAAGCAGAAGCACCGACCGAGTCGGTAGACGAGACCCGGGGACATCTTTCGTTTAGTTATTAATACCTGTCTTCTCAGGTTTAAGCAAATGCGAAATATTTACACCTGCGGCTTAAAACGTTGCTTGACGGTGCTGTATGCCACTGTATTGAATGATCATATTTTCACATGCTTAATCAGCGTTTCCTTAATAAAACGGACAGAAAGGATAGATTGATATGCTGGGATTTGTTAACTCCCTGCCCGGCGCTGTGGCTCAGGGTATTATATGGGGTCTGATGGCTATGGGCGTTTACATTACCTTTAAAATTCTTGATATTGCAGATCTTACGGTAGACGGCTCCTTTGCCACAGGCGGAGCTGTGCTTGCGGTGCTTTTGACCGGAGGGTGGAACGTAGGACTTGCACTCTTGGCCGCGTTTGGAGCAGGGTGTCTTGCGGGTTTGGCTACGGCAATTTTTCACACAAAGTTTGGTATACCGGCAATTCTTTCGGGTATTCTTACACAGATAGCTCTCTGGTCTGTCAATCTGCGCATTACTCAGGGCAGGGCAAATGTGCCCGTATCGGTGGATAAGTATTCTGTTATGCTTTCAAGCCGCTATATAAACAAGGCGATTTTGATATGCGCAATTTTTGCCGTTGCACTGATTGCCGTAATGTATTGGTTTTTCGGCACAGAGCTTGGTCATTCTCTCAGGGCTACAGGCAACAATCCCAATATGGCTCGGGCCAATGGTATCAATACGGATAACAATAAGCTTATCGGTCTTGTGCTTTCAAACGGTATAGTTGCTGTGTCAGGGGGACTCCTTGCCCAGTATCAGGGCTTTGCCGATATAAACATGGGTCGCGGATCAATCGTTATCGGACTTGCGGCGGTAATTATCGGTGAGGTTATTTTTGGAAGAATTTTCAAAAATTTTGCCCTTAAGCTTTTAGCCTCGATTTTTGGCGGAATAATATATTATGTAGCCATTACCTTTGTACTGAGTATGGGTCTCAACGCCAACGATCTGAAGCTTTTCCAGGCGCTGGTTGTTGCTGTATTCCTTGCAATTCCCTTCTGGAAAAAGAAATTGGCTGAAATGAAGCCCGCAAAGGAGGTCAAGTGATGCTTAAAATCAGCGGTGTTTACAAAACCTTCAACAAGGGTACAGTTAACGAGAAAAAAGCTCTTAACGGCGTTGATCTGGAGCTTAAAGACGGAGATTTTGTGACAATAATCGGCGGCAACGGCGCCGGTAAGTCAACCCTCCTCAACAGTGTGTGCGGCGTTTTTCCTGTTGACTGTGGGTCAATAACCGTAGATAATACTGACATGACCCGTCTGCCTGAAAACAAGCGGGCCAAGTATCTTGGCCGTGTTTTTCAGGATCCGATGATGGGTACTGCCGCCGATATGCAGATTGAGGAGAATATGTCCTTGGCATATCGACGGGGCAGATTCCGCAGTCTTAAGTGGGCAATCAGGAAAAACGAGCGTGAGTATTACAAACAGGAGCTGGCGCAGCTGGATCTTGGTCTTGAAAACAGGCTTACCACAAAGGTTGGGCTGCTTTCAGGCGGACAAAGACAGGCTTTGACGCTTCTGATGGCAGTTATGCAAAGGCCGAAGGTGCTGCTCCTTGACGAACATACAGCTGCCCTTGACCCTAAGACAGCCGCAAAGGTTCTTGACCTGACCGAGAAGATAGTAAAAAAAGACAATCTTACAACTATTATGGTGACCCACAACATGAATGATGCCATAAGACTAGGCAATCGGCTTGTAATGATGAATGATGGCAAGATCATATTTGAGGTCAGCGGCGAGGAGAAGAAGCGCCTTACTGTGGCTGATCTGCTCAAAAAATTTGAGCTGACCAGCGGAAGCGCACTGGATAATGACCGTATGCTTTTGTCAAAATAGTGAAAAATATGTCCCCCGAATGTCTGCGAAGGCCGGGGGACTTCTTTGATTAGGCTATAATTAGACGAAAGATGTACCCGGGTATAGTCTACCGACTCAGCCGGCGGGCGCCCCTTTCGTTTTTCGGTGGGAGATCAATCTCCCGCCATGGCGCCCCATTGCGGGCTTTCAGCCCTTAGTGAAGCGGGGACAAATGACAACCGATACCAGTACCGGTGATCGGACACATTTACGGTTCCTATGCCTTTTTTACCGATACCTCTCCGGCGGAAATTGTTTCCCGCCCGCCGTCATCACGGAGGACGCTTAGTCCTCCGTTGTCGTCAATTTCAATAGCAGTGGCTACGACTAACTGGCCTTTTTTCCGGTATTCGATCCTCTGTCCCAGCACCGTACTGTACCGGCGGTAATCCTCCATAAATTTGCGCTCCTCTATGTTTTGAGTGAGGGTCAATACTCCACGTATCACGGCGGCGGCCAAGTCGTTGCGGGAAGCGCTGCCCTCGCCAGGACTCAGTACAAAGCCCGCCTTATCCCTAAGATCCAATGGGAAGTCCTCGCTCACTCCTTGAAAGTTGATGCCTATTCCTACCACCATACTGTCAATGATGCCGCTTTCCATGTCGGTCACGGCTTCCGTTAGTATACCGCAGACCTTTTTGTCATCGAGGTAGATATCATTTACCCATTTTATGCCGCAGTCCTTTTGACATATATCCTTGATGGCACGGCGTACAGCCACCGCGGCGGCGGCTGTGGACAGAGGCGCGTCGGAAAGTCTTGTTTCCGGACGCAGTATAATTGAGAGGTAAAGTCCCAGCCCTCCGCTGACAAAGCTTCGTCCCCGGCGTCCCCGCCCCGCGCTCTGGCTGTTGGCAATAATCACTGTACCGTGGGGAGCGCCGCATGCCGCCCTCTCCTTTGCCAGCAGATTTGTGGACGGAACGCAGTCAAAGACCTCCGCTCTTGCGCCGCTTAGAGCAGAAATCAGCTCCGGATCAAGGGTATCGGCTTCCTTAAGTAGCCTGTATCCCCTGTTGGTAACGCCTTCAATTGTATATCCCTGTGACTTAAGGGCGTTTACTGCCTTCCATACCGCGCTTCGGGATACTCCAAGGCGCATTGCCAACTGCTGTCCGCTCAATCCCTGAGGTGACTGGGCCAGCATTTTAAGTACCTGTTCTTTTGTGGACATATTTACAGCCTCCGTTTCATACATAACTATCGAGGTATAGGGAAAATCCCGGATTGATATTACAAATTATCGCGGCAAGGCGTCAGAAAAGCATCAAGGTTATTGTTGTGAAGCTTTTTTGGCGTTTAGAGCCCTTTCACGATGCCATATGAAATAATCATACACCAAAATCGGGCTTTTGTCAACCATATTTAAAAAGCTGGTTGACAAATGTATGCGCCATTACCCTTTTCCCTAACATTTAGTTGTATCACATAGTAAATGAAAATTTTAACAAAAAACAAATTTTTGCACATCGGTATTTACAAATCAAAATGGCTATGATATAATTACAATGACTATATATGTGAATTGGCGGTGAAAAGTGTGGCGGATGTAATTATTTCCGGGTATTACGGCTTGGGAAACAGCGGTGACGAGGCGCTGCTTAAAAGTATCGTGGACAACTTGCTTGCTTTGGAGCCCGGACTGAAAATAACCGCGCTGTCGGGTAACGCCCGTCACACAAGACGTACTTACGGTATAAAAACGGTCAATCGCTTTAATCCGTTTACCGTGCTGTGGGAAATGCGCAAGGCTAAGCTTTTGATAAGCGGCGGCGGCAGTCTTATTCAAGACGCCACCAGCACCAAAAGCCTGCTTTATTACCTCACTATAATTTCTGCCGCAAAAAAGATGGGAATGAAGGTAATGCTTTATGCCAACGGTCTTGGTCCTATATCCGAGAAAAACGTTCCCAAAGTAACTAAGGTGCTTAATCGGGTCGATCTTATTACCTTGAGGGAAAACACATCACTCCGGGAGATAAGCCGATGCGGTATTACCCGCCCGCGTGTTGAGGTGACGGCTGACCCCGCATATCTTCTTGAGCCCTGTGATCCAAGCAGAGCCAGAGAACTTCTTGGGGAGATGGGGGCTGACGGCCACGAGCTTGCGGCGATCTCTGTCAGGGAGTGGAAAACAGCAGACGAAAAATTTGAGGATGAGCTTGCCTGTGCCTGCGACATGCTGTGGGAAAAAGGGTGTACCTCCTTGTTTTTTCCTATGCAGACTGAGCGTGATTTGCCTATTTCTCTACGTGTCAGGGCAAAGATGAAGCATCCGTCGCTACTTGCGGATCGGGAGCTCTCGGTGGCGGATATGCTTGGCATTATACGGGAGTGCCGCTTTGTTATCGGTATGAGGCTTCATTCTCTGATTTTTGCATCATCTGTAAACGTGCCTATGATCGGCATAATTTATGACCCGAAGGTTCTCGGAGCCATGGAATATATGAAGCAGGATCGATATATAGAGGCCGGGGAGGTTTCGGCTCGTAAGCTGTGCGCCATGGCAGAGGATTGTCTTGACAACAGCAGAGAAATTTGTCTTAAATTACAGAAGGAAAACAATATATTGCGTGAGAAAGCGGCGCTCAATGCAAAAATGGCCTTGGAGTTGCTACACAAGGAATAGTTTGGAAAGGAACAGTTATGAAAAAAGAGGCTAAAACAAAAGAAAAATCAACAGTAAAAAGGGTTCTCAAGGTCGTAGGCATAATCTTACTTGTTATTGTAGTGATAGTTGCTGTTTTAGCAGTCTGGAACTGGAAGTATGTCAAGGCACTGTTAGACGGAATGATGAATGATGAGACTCAGCTTGCCGAGCGTCAGCTTCAACAGACGGAAAAAAACATTTCGGAAGTAAACAGCTATATGGAAAGCGAGCTTCGGGACATGACACAGGAGGAAAAGGACAAGATGCTGGCCGGGGAGCTGTCTCAGACGGAGATAATGGCCAAGATAATTTCCGAAGCTACGGGGATACCTTTGCCGGATGTGAGCCTGACCCCCGCTCCGGGTCAGGATACAGAGGATGATGACCGGCAAACCGATGTGGACACATCGGGGATCGAAAGCTCGTCATCCGGGGAAACGGCTGCGTCAGGTGGGGATAATACTCAGGCTGACGGTACGCCTTCCGGCAATCCGAATCAGGCTGCGTCATCAGAGTCTCAGACATCCAATCCGCAGACCGCAAATTCGGATCAGCTTGTGGCCAATGCCGTCAACAAACTCTATGTTTTGCAAGGGGAATACACAAGCCAGCTTGCCGGATTGGTCAGCAGAGCACAAAGCTATTACAGTGAGCAATGGAGGACAAACGGATCGGCTGCCGCCAAGACAAATACAGTGTCAAAATTCTCCGGCGAGGTGGCCTCTATGGAAGGGGCATGCGACGCCAAGGTCGAGGCCGTGCTTGGGGAGCTTACTTCTCAGCTTAATTCCATCGGCGCGGATACGTCCATTGTGGGGACCTTGAGAGCCGCATACAACAACGAAAAGGCATCCCAGAGGGCGGCGTATGTAAATAAATACATGAAATAGAACAGGGTATAAAAATGAAAATACTATTCATTGGGGATATTATGGGGCGCACGGGGAGAAATGCGGTTTTTGACCTGTTGCCCCAGCTTAAATACGAATATGCCGTGGATTTTTGCATCGCCAACGGCGAAAACTCCGCCGGAGGACTTGGCATGAATCGCCGGGCCTATGACGAGCTTTCCCGTGCGGGTGTGGACTATTTTACCATGGGCAATCACACCTTCAGTAAAAAGGAAATATGTACCCTCTTTTACGAGGGTGAAAATATCGTCCGCCCCGCCAACTATGTTCAGCCTCAGCCCGGGGAGGGCATGGCGGTGGCAAACGCAAAAAACGGTCACAGGATTGCGGTCATAAACCTGATAGGCCGTGTGTTTATGAACGAAAACGATCAAAGCCCCTTTGAGTGTGCCCGTACCCTGGCGGACAGGGCAAGGGAGGTCACTCCCATAATATTTGTTGACTTTCACGCTGAGGCCACCAGCGAAAAGGAGGCCCTTGGTTATTATATGGACGGTCAGGTGTCCGCTGTCATAGGAACTCACACCCATGTCCAGACCGCTGACCAGCGCATCCTGCCGGGCGGGACAGCGTACATGACCGATGCGGGGAGGACAGGAGCAGTCAACAGTGTCCTTGGCATGCGTACGGACGTTTCCATCAGCCGTTTTCTTGGCAGCGAAAAAAAGCTGCCTTTCAAGGTGGCCAATGGAGAATACATGCTTTGCGGCGTTGTAATAGATGTGGATGATGAAACCGGCAAGGCAAAGGAGATTACAAGAATATGCCGATACGGGAAATAAACGGGATTGAAATATGGCAGTCTGAGTTGCTTTTGGGTCATGATCTTATCCACGGCTTTACCTGCCGTAAGGGTGGAGTGAGCACGGGATCGTATGCGTCACTTTCAATGAGCCCTCGCCGGGGCGACGACCCTTACCTTGTGAGGGAAAACGAAAGAATACTGTGTGCCGCTATGGGACTCCGGCGAGAGGGCCTAACATCAACAAATCAGGAGCACACTGATACTGTGGAGCTTATTGACAGCGGACGGGTGGGTATGGGAATATTGACCCCATGGGGCAAGGGCGTAGACGGAGTTGTTACGCAGCTTGCGCGTATTCCGTTGCTGGCTTACGCGGCAGACTGTGTTCCGCTACTGATGTATGCGCCGGATATTAGGGCTGCTGCCGCTGTTCACAGCGGCTGGCGCGGAACCGAAATGAAGATTGCCCGCACTGCTGCTCTTAAGCTGATGGAGCTGGGTGCAAAGGTCGGTAATATACTTGTGGCCATAGGCCCGGCCATTGGTCAGTGCTGTTATGAGGTAAGCTCCGACGTGGCCCTACGCTTCCCTGAGGATTGCCGCATATTTAAGGGCGGAGACAAGTATATGCTGGATCTGAAAAGAGCTAACGAGCTTATGCTTCGGGAGCTTGGCGTGGAGAAGCTTGACAACACTGCTCCCTGCACCAGATGTAATAATGATCGGTTTTTCTCCCACCGGGGTCAGGGCGGCAAAAGCGGCACACTGGCAGCCTTTATTGAGATTGAATAAAAAAGGGTCTTTTATATGAAAAGAATTTTAGCTTGCACATTGGTCCTATGTCTGCTGCTATGCGGCTGTAAAAAGGAAGACGACTCAAAGGACAGTGATATCCAGACCGTGTACGGCGGTGTGCTCAATATTTCTATGGAAACTACCGACACCCTCGATCCTCTGTTGGCAAAACACCGGACAGTAAGGGACTGCCTTTTTGCTGTATATGAGCCGCTTATTGCTGTGAACGAAAAGCTTGAGTTGCGGGGCGTTTTGGCTGAGGGGTGGAGCTTCAACGGCGACTGTACGGCATTGACCGTAAATTTGCGAAGGGGCGTACATTGGCATGACGGCTCCGATTTTAAGGCGGAAGATGTTATATACTCTGTGGAAGCTATACGCAGAACACCGGACAGTCCGTACTATGATATGCTACGGTATGTTTCATCAGTGGCAAAGTTGGATCCATATACTGTATGCTTTTACCTTTCCAGAAGCTACAGCCAGCTTACTTACTCACTGTATTTTCCCATTATATCAAGCGGCGCCGGGGATCTGACCACTGAGGCAGTGGGCACTGGGCCCTTTATGTTTGAAAGCTATAACCCGGGCAGGGATCTTCAGCTTGTGCGCAACGATGCTTACCGGGACGGGGAAGCGGGCTTCGACAAGATATCGGTGAATATCGTCAAGGAAAAGGTCAGCGCAGCCTCATCATTCTCCAAGGGTGTGTCCAGCGCCCTGCAGGGGGATATTTATTTTGAAAACGATACCTCGGGTCTTAACAAGAACACCGTCAGCGTTGCCTGCGGCGGCTGGTACGAATACATCGGCCTTAATCAACATCGTCCGGTGTTTTCCTCCGCTACGGTGCGCGGCGCCCTCAGCGGAGCCATTGACAGGAACGAGATAGTCTCCGACGGATATGTGGGCGCTTGCACTGCGACAAATCTTCCTATGCACCCGTTGGCCGAACGGTTTGCTCCGTCACGGGCGCTTACGGAGTACAGCCTTGCCGCCGCGTCAGAAAGCCTGTTTTACGATGGCTGGAGCGATCAGGGGGGCGAAGCCCTTGTGAAATCGACAGTGGAGTACAGCGGCGTTGATGAGGATGGTGAAGCCGCTGCCTTTACGGCGGAGGATGTAAGTTTGGATTTTTCTCTGCTTGTAAATACCGAAAATCCCCGTCGGCTTATTGTGGCTGATATTGTGGCGTCCCAGCTGAGCAAGGCCGGCTTTAAGGTCAACGTGGTCAAGGCGGATTTTGACTCTTACCTTGAGCGCATCGAAAGCGGCGATTATGACGCGTATATCGGCGGTACTCAGCTGGGCAATCTTTACGATCTGGAATTTTTGCTTTCTCAGGGCGGCAGCCAAAACTATTTCGGCTACGCATCCGAGTCCATGGACAAGGCTCTTGAGGCAGTAGCCTCTGCGGCGTCAGATGCGGACTTTGTCAGTGCCTGCACCCTTGTTCAAGAGATTTTTGTTCGGGATCAGCCTGTAGTGGGATTGGCGTTTTTGGACGAAAGCATAGTATTGTCAGATAATATCAGCGGTGATACAAAGCCCATGTATGGGTCTGCCTTCGGCAATGTGAAAAACTGGTACTTTTTGAAGTAGCTTGTTCAATAAGGGCTTTTCAGCCCTTATTGAATCAGACTACTGACAAACCCGCTTCAAAAAGGCGAGTTTTCGTCACATGTATTAGTTTATTAATTAAATTTAAAGAAAAATGCATATCCTTCTTTCAAAGGATATTTGCAATCTTCTTCATTTTCTGTACAGCGGCGGTAAGCAGGCATTGTTCGGAAACTCTTTCGCTTCCGCGCATGCGGCAATAGCGTAGCCCATGCAACTCTTTTGACTCCGCAAAGCTACGCTCAATTCTTTCCTTCCGTTTAGTTATAGCATATTTGTTATACCGAGGTCAAGCGGATAAAAACGTAAAATTAAAAATTACCGTCGCTTCCTGCGCCCATTAAGCAACCACCTGCTTTCGGGACTTTGAAAGCAGGTGGCTTTACAGACAAGTAGAGTTTAATTTATTTTCTGGCCATTCGCTATAATCTCGTCAGGGAAGTTGTGATAGTTTATGGTAAAATAGCCAT
>CAYTWZ010000004.1:0-42206 GCA_964442035.1 uncultured Oscillospiraceae bacterium | reverse complement strand
CTGGGACAAAATCTTTCGCCACCAGCTCTTGCCGATTTATTCAGAGCTTCCTTATGCTTCTGGCAAAGTGATCCAGCTTTCCGCTGGGTGAAATTGCCCCGTTGGGGCAGTAACGGTGTCCCCATGGGACAAATATAAAAAAGGGCGCGTTACATTTTGCAACGTGCCCTTTATGGTGGACGATATAGGTTCCGAACAATTTTTCAATTGGCTCAAAAATCCGGTTTTCCCTGAATATCATACAAAAAATCACAAAGTTCTACTCCCATTTTGGAGACAGAATTTTGTGATTTTTCTTTTCCCTCACTTATTCGTGGCAAATTCGGGGATGACCACTTTATTGAGCACCATGACAGCCCTTTCCTCCTCCCGGGGATACAGGTGGGAATATGTATGCCAGGTGATTTGCACATTGGAGTGGCCCAACCGTCGGGCGATTTCCTGGATATTGATACCCTCATTGGCCAAAAGGCTTGCGTGGCTGTGGCGAAAATCGTGGATCCGGATGGGTTCCAGTCCAGCAGCTTTCGCCCAAGCTATGTTGTGGTTTGAAATGGCTGTATCACTTATGCAGTGCTCCCCATAAATAACATAGAATTTGGGATTCCACTTTTCTTTGTACTGCAACCATTGCAATCCCCTGTATTGTTTCAACTGTTGCATTAGAGGCTCAGGCATCTGTAAAGTGCGGACAGAAGATCTATTCTTGGGCGGTGTTTCAACGGTGGCTCTCCCCTTAATCTTCTGGGTAATGCTCCGGTGTACCCGAAGTACATTTCCGTCAATATCTTCCCAGCGCAGAGCGTGAATCTCTCCTTTTCGCATTCCCGTATAGTAGGCAATCATCATAAACATATAGATACTCCGGTCGTAGTAAGTTTTGACTAATTTATTGGCAGCAGCGGCATACTGTAAAAACTGTTCCGGCGTGTAGAAATGCAGCTTTTCTTCAGGAGCTTCAAAATTTGTTTCCCGGAAATTTCCGACACCATTCGTGGGATTTTCATGTATTAGCTTCATGCGTACCGCATAATTCAGCAATGAATTTAACGAACCGTATATTCTGTGGCAGTAGGATACACTTAGCCCTTTTTCGGAAACGGATGCTTTCCATTGAGCAATCATCTGTGGTGTAATCTCTGACAGCGCCGCATTTCCCAATACAGGCAGAATATGATTTTCCATATTAGATTGGAATTTCTCCAATGTAGTTTCCCTAACATCACTTTTTCTGTGCCGTATATATTCTTCGCAAAAGTCCCTCAGCAGGATATCACCCCGGTTACCGTCGGCGGCGTACAGATTGTGAAGCCGCTTTTCTAGTTCCTGCGCTTCCCGGTATCCGTAACAAAGCTGCTCCTTCTGGCGGTACTCTCCGCCGTCGGTGTAGTTGATCCGGACACGGTATTGGCTCTTTCCGTCCTTTTTCTTTCCGGTTGGATAAATTGGCATGGTATTCCTCCTAAAAATTTGTTTAGGAGAAATCATAGCACAAAATTTCCCAGTTTGCAAAAAAGCACTTTTACATAAGAAAGTCCGGCTTGCCGGTTTTCAATACAAATCAAAAATGTGGAGGAATCAGTATGAAAACAATCGCAATCGCTAATCAGAAGGGCGGCGTGGGGAAGACCACGACCGCTGTCAACCTCGCCGCTGGCTTGGTTTCTTCCGGCCGGAAGGTGCTGTGCATCGACTTCGATCCCCAATGCCATCTTGCCAAGTACCTGGGGCATCAGTTCGATAACGCGCCTACCATTACGGATTATATCTTCGCCCGGGCAAGCTATATGGATCCCCCGGCTACGGACGGCCTGATCCGGCACAGCGTCCACGACATCGATTACATCCCCAGCTCCCTCCGGCTCTCCCGGGCGGAAACAGTGCTTGCCCAGGCAATGTTCCGGGAACAGGTGCTCCGGGAGGTTTTGGAAAAGGTCATCCCCGAGGAATACGACTATGTGATTATCGACTGCAATCCCTCCATGGGTGTGCTCATGACCAACGCCCTGGTTGCTTCCGACGGGGTGCTGATCCCGGTGCAGACGGAGGATTTCGCCGTGGACGGGCTGGAGGATATGATGGATCTGATCCAGATGGTGAAGGGCAACATCAATCCCAAGCTGGAGATCCTGGGTCTGCTGCCCACCCTGACCACCCGCACCGCCGGAAGCCGTGAAACCACCGCTTGGCTCCAGGCGCAGTTTCCCAACTTGGTTTTTGAAACCGGCATTGGAAGATATGCCGACGCACCCAGATCTGTCAAACTGCGCAAGCCACTTATTGGAGGCAAAAGCACGGTGGCAGAACAGTACATGGCAGCTACCGCAGAGCTGCTACACAGATTGGAGGGTTAAATCATGCTGGTACTCAATGTAAACAAAACAAAGATGATCCGTCTGGCAAAAAACCTGGGGTATGATCCTCCGCACTATGCTCAATTTACCAAATTGTTTCGTAGACGTACTTGGTGGCTGGAATGGTACGATAATACCGGCTTTTATAGCGCGACCATATCAACCGCTGCTGGAAAAGCGTTTTTTGGGATGCGATTCAACGACTGGGCAGGAAGCCCCGAAAAGTGGACAGCAAAAACGCTTTCCCTGGAAAAACTCGGGGAGTACGACTTGGTAAAAGAACGTGCGCCCAAAGCTCCGGCTGCCGCACCCTACCGGGCCCCAGGCTATGAGGTGGAACAGGCTATACGCAAAGGCAGCAAGCCGGGCTTTCTGCGAATCCAGGAAGCAACCGAGGAGGAGAAGGAAAAATGATGGAACGCCGAAATCAGGCCCGGGGAGCCAATGAGTGGGCGGATACCTACGGCAGCATCGGCACGGCGGCCCCCATGCAGCTCACCCAACTGCCTTTGGGTATCCTGGATCCGTGGCAGGACGAAGGCGGCTCCCCTCAGCCCTTCAAGCCCTACTCTCCGGATAAGCTTCTGGAGCTGGCGGAGAACATCCGGAAAAACGGAGTCATTGAACCGATATGCGTCCGCCCCGCTGGAAACGGGCGCTTCCAGATCATTGCCGGACACAACCGTGTCGCCGCCGCCAAGCTGGCGGATCTGACCACTATTCCCGCCGCCGTGCGTCAGATGGACGATGACGAAGCGGTGCTGCGGATGGTGGACAGCAACCTCCAACACCGGGAAACGCTGCTGCCCTCTGAAAAGGCTTTTGCTTATCGCCTCCAGTTGGAAGCCATGAACCGGCAGGGACAGCGCACCGATCTAATTTCGTCCCCAATTGAGACGAAGTCCCAGAATTTAACTTCTGTCCCATTGGGACAGAAGTTAACGTCGCGGGATATTGTTGCTTCCACCGCAAAGGAAGGCCCCACTCAAATCCAGCGCTATATCCGTCTCACCTATCTGATCCCCGCCCTCCTGGAACTGGTGGATAATAAGAAATTCGGTTTCCGTGCCGCTGTGGAGGTGTCCTACATCCCCCAGGCGGAGCAAGAACTGCTGCTGCGGGTCATTGAGGAGAACAGCCTGAAAATGCCCAGCCTCAGCATCGCCAACGCCCTGCGGAGATACAGCAAGGAAGCGCCGCTTTCCGAGGAGATCATATGCGCCCTGCTGTTTCCCCCGGACAAAGAGCGAGAGGAGCGGCAGCAGATCTCCACAGAGCGGATCCAAATCTTCTTCCCGCCGAACACCCCGGCAAAGGATATGGAAGAAACCATTCTGAACGCGCTGACAGCGTACTTTAACAAGTAGTAGAATCTAACCCCGCTTCCAAAAATGGAGGGGAAATTTTATACTAGGAGGAAAAGAAAAATGGAAAGCATCAAAAACATCACCCCGGGAGAATGTGTGTGGGCCATCGTCCGGGACGAAATTGGGGAACCAGTAGATATTGACGGTTATCTATTCCTTGCCAATACGATGGGCGCGGTGATTTTGACACCGTACATCAACAATTTGCCCCATCTGGACGATGTGATCAAGCACCTCATTGAGGAGACGGCGGAGGATATCCGTCTCCCGCTTGTCATTTTCCCTGACACGGATTGCTACCTTTCCTATGAGGACGCCCAGGCAGCTATGGTACATGAAACAGAAAACCGGGAGGAGGACACGTAATACATGGAACGCACGATGCCCAGTTCTTATCCAGGGAAATGCAAACAATAACTCATTGTTTGTAATAGACCGCCAATTTGTCGTATAATGAAAATAAAAAGGAATTTTCAAAATATGGCAAAGAGTAACAATCGAAAGAATACGCAAGTAACTTTCAATACTTTAAATGCTGAAAAAAAGCAAAGAAAAGGAAGGATGGCTTTCTTGATGGGAATTGTTGCTGTGATAATATCATTTCTGGCACTGGGTGCGGCAATTGCCGCGCTTTTATTGTCCATTCACTGATTCAAAGCAAATATGTAAAACCGAGCCTCCCTTGCTTTTGGCATAGGAAGGCTCAAATATATGAACCAAAAGGAGAACACAAAATGAAGAAACTACTAACCCTGATCCTTGCGGCAGCAATGGTGCTGAGCCTCTTCGGCTGCAAGAGCAAGGCTCCAGAGGAGACGGAGCCGCCTGTCACCACGGAGGCCGGTGCGGCTACCACCGCTCCTACGGAATCCACAGCCGCAACCACAGCACCTACGGAAACCATGGAGGAAGCCACCGTAGAAACCACAGAGAAAGCCACAGAGCCGGAGGAGGAGAAGGGGATCCACGGGGAGGTCACGTCCAACACCCTGAATATCCGGTCCGGAGCCGGTTCCTGGTTCTCTGCCCTGGGTGTCCTGGAAAAGGGGACGGACGTCACCGTATACGAGCGGATCCAGGTAAACGACGCCTGGTGGGGGCGCATCGATCAGGGATGGATCAGCCTCCAGTATGTAAAATTTGCTTCCGGAGATCTGAACAAGATCCCCAAATCCCGGGAACCGGAGCATGTGCACGAGTACACGGCGGAGGTAATACAGCCGACCTGTGAGGATCGGGGCTACACCCGGTACACCTGCGCGTGCGGCGATAGCTATGTGGATAAATATACCAATGCCCTGGGCCATAACTGGGGCGAATGGAAAACCATAACGGAGCCGACCCAGCTTGCGGCAGGGAAGGCCCAGCGGGTGTGCAGCCGCTGCCAGGCGGTTGAGGAGTGCACCCTGGACAAGGTCATCCAGGAACATACCCACAGCTACCAGAGCACCGTGACGGAAGCTCCCACCTGCGCTGCCCAGGGTGTCCGGACGTACATTTGCTCCTGCGGCAGCCAGTATACAGAGGCAATCCCAAAATTGGAACATACCTACACCGCCAGCTCCGTCTCCCCCACATGCCGGAGCGAAGGCTATGTGGAGCATACCTGTACCAAATGCGGCCAGAGCTACCGGGACACCTACACGCAGAGGATCCCCCATGACTACATTGCACAGGAGTATCCTGCCGCGTGTGAGGAAGCAGGTCACACAGAATACGTCTGCCGGATGTGCGGATACCGCTACACAGATAAAATCACTCCCGCCCTGGGGCATGATTGGGGCAGTTGGGTCGTTACCCAGGAACCCACCGCAGACAGCGTTGGTACAAAGGAGCGGAGATGCCAGCGGTGCGGCAAGACGGAGACCGGAACCATTCCACGGCTGGAGGGAACATTTTCGACAAAATCCTTCAGTTTCTTGAATTGAACGATAGCACGAGGCTAATGATGTTTGTCATAGCTATTGCCTTGCTCACAGCTATTTTCGTTGTAGTTAAGTGGATTGCTACGAATATGAAGCCATGTAAACAATGATTTTGTTTGCCTCGCTGATTATATCGATCATCTCTCTCCTTGTTGCGATTTTTCGCAAGAAGTGAGATCAGCAATTTCCTTACCATAGCAATATGGCAAACAAAAGGAAATTACCCCGTCCCACATGCCTACCAAGCAGTGACGGAGTAATTTCCTAACGTGCAGGGAGGCGACCGTTCGTCGGTGCCCCTTCTGGTATTATAATAGCACAACGCCGGGGGGGAAAATCAAGAGTAATTCTCCGGAAAATTTTTTCTGACCGGCGATAAAGTCCCGCTTATGGGGACATTTTTGTGATATATTGATGATGCGGGAAAACAAGCTTAGAAAGGAGCCTGTGTTATGAAAAAGTTGATCAGCTTAATCCTGGCGGCAGTGCTTATTGTTACGCTGCTGGGACTGTATGGATGCCGCAAGGCCGGGCAGGAGGAGACGGAGCCTACCGTCACCACAGAAGCCACTGCGGCAACAGAAAATGTAAGCGTCACAAAAAAAACAAATCCGGAAGGCACTACGCCGGAAACTACCCAGGGGAACGACTCCTCGGATGAAGATAAAACCGGGGCTTCCGGCAGCAGTAGTGCCCAGCAAACCGGGAATAGCGGGAGCAATCCGCAGTGCGGTGGCAGCGGCGGATCTTCCGGATCCCCGGCTACGACCCAGCCCCCCACAACGAACTCTCCGTCACCGACCCAGCACGTCCACAGCTATACCCTCAGCAGCACCACTCCGGCGACCTGCACCGCAAGCGGCAGCAGCACCTATACCTGCTCCTGCGGTGACAGCTACACGGAGACCATTCCCCAGACTGAACACAATTGGGTGCACCACCATCAGGACGAAGTAAAACATCAGGAGTTTAAATGCGTGTGTCAATGTGGTGCACAATTCGGTTCAGAACCCGAATGGGCGGCTCATGCAAAAAGCTTTGGGAATGTAGAGGCCGTGACTAATCATGGGGGCTGGGGTTCCGCCCCCTTCTGGATCATTGACACCCCCGCCAAAGACTGGGACGAATGCTCTATCTGCGGCGCAACAAAATAAACACCCTATATTCAATCCCTCGGAAGATTCTTCCGGGGGATTTTTCATGCCGTTCTACTGAGAGGAAAAGGAACACCATTTCCCCCTCCACAGGGGCTGTAAAAACTGAATACTTCCAATCATCCACCCCTTAGTGATATTTTCACTGAGGGGTTTTTCTATGCCCAAAATCGTGGGCTGTTTCGTCCGCTGTTTCCGCCCGGTCTATCCGGATCCGGGCGAAACAAATATATATCAGGAGGTAAACCATGAGAAACATCAAACGTATGGCGGCGCTGCTGCTTGCGGTGGTGCTGGTGCTGTCCTGCCTTCCGGCGGCGGCTGTCTTCGCGACAGAGCTGCCGGAGGAGACCGTACCGGTGACTACAGGCGCAACAGATCCGCCGACCACCGAAACGGAACCTGCCGTGACGGTGGAAACCCTGCCGCCGGAGGATCCGCCCGATCCGACAGAGGCCACCGTGCCGGAAGTGCCGGATCCGTCCGCCGTTCCGCCGGAAAGCACATCCACAGCGGAGGAACCTACCGATCCGGTGTTCTCGACACCAACGGAGCCGGAGGTCCAGGAGCTTTACCGGGCCACTACGCCCGACGGATCCGTTACCGCTGAGATCGTCGGCACCGTGGAAGCGTCCGACGCCACAGATTTCCAGATTCTCCCGATGGAGGCCACGGATGACATGGTGGACGATCTTATGATGGCGATATACGCCTATACCGGCAGCACCTATGCCCCTATAACCATTGTGCCGTTTCAGGTTGGCTTCCTCTCCGGCAGGATCCAGGGCAGCTTTACGTTGACCCTGACGCTTCCCGGAGACCGGCTGTCTGGCAGTCCATTCATCCTCCAGGGCCAGGACAGTGACTGCAATGTCCATCCTGATGTTATGGTAACTGAGGACGCTGCCGTCGGTACTGTTCGGATAGCCATCCCCCTTACCGCGCTGGACAGCGGCGTTTTCACCGTGACCGGCGTTGAACCCGTAAGCACCTACGGCGGTTCCTCCGGTTCTACCATCGGAGCGGGCGGTTCCATCGGCGGCGGCGGAACGGGCGGAAAGGGCAGTAACCTCGGGACCGCAGTGGGCGTGACCATGCAGGTCGTCTATTACAGGTACGAGGACTGCTGGAACCGCAATAATAGCTATAACTGCGTGATCGACACGCTGCTGAAGGGGGAAAACGCGGCACATCCGGCAATGGATGATGACGGCACGGTACTAAACAATACCGTGCTGGACGGATTCACCTGGCTCCCACAGAACACGTTCTGGTCATCCGGTGCAGGTGAGGCAAACATCTATGGGTATCGGGGAACAAATTATCCGCTAAATTACGGCCAGGATGTATATAACTTTGTCAAAAAAATCATTTTTGGCAACGACTACGGCGCGTGGGATAAATCGTCCGTCGGCAACGACAGCTCCACATACACAAAAGTTCTGCGTATGCTGGGGACCCCGGAGGACAAAATCCAAAATTATTTGGACTCTTTCAATGACAGACTGTCCGTGGAAGAAGATGGCGACACTCTGATCCCCACGATCATCTGGGCCTGGTATGGCCAGGAAACCCAGTCCTCCGTAGGAACTAGGGAATACCTGTCCGGCAACATCCTCAGCTACCGAAGCTTGTATTACCAGGGCGAAAAATGGGTTGCAACTCAAACCCTGACGACTCCCTACTCCAGCCCCTCCAGTCTTTTGGGTACGGTGGATTGTCACTGGGCATATGTGGATTGGTCAAATGTAAATTCCAACACCGACCTGGTAGGCTGTATGCTGCTATACGGTGACCACGGCTGCACGAGCCACAGTGTAAATATTTACGACTGGCAGACCACATACGGCACCGGCTTCGTCAACCGTATCCAGGCAGACGGCGTAGATTCCAGCAGCCGTTACTACTATTTCCGTGGTTACTGGACACCCTACGGCAGTGTCGATCCTACGCTGGATCAGCCGCTTACCCTGGAAAAGGGCATCAACGCTTCCCCGGAGTGCATCGCCCAGCTAACGGACAATGCCATGTACTCCCTGGAGGGAGCAAAATACGACGTTATCATTGACGAAAACGTTGTTGAGACCATTACCACAGGCGCAAACGGTACTGTGACCACTACCAAAAAATTCAAACCCGGGACCTCCGGATACGTCGTGGAAGTAGAAGCGCCCAAAGGCTTCCGCCTGGACAGCACTCCAGTCCCCTTTACGATCCCCATCTCCGGCGAATGCGTTGTACAGGTGTCGGATGTGCCGGTAATGGACCCGCCGTTCGCGATCACTAAGGTGGACAAGGATACTACCACCCCCCAGGGCGACAGCTCCTTCTCCGGCGCGGTGTTCCAGTTTGAGTACTTCGATAACGAGAGCTGGTCTGGTGACGCAAAGAGAACGTGGTATTTCCAGACGGATGAAGACGGATGGGCACGATATAATCCGTCGTTCCTTGCACCGGATTATACCAGTGATGCCCTGTATGTAAATTCTTCTGGGCAAAATGAAATGCCCCTTGGCACGGCAAAAATCACTGAAATCGAGAACTCCCTCGGATATATCGTGCTTCCGCAGTCTCTGTATGTCTCTATTGTTGAGGATCCGAGCAGTCCTTATGGTGCAAAGTTTGTCTGGACCCCGGAATCCTGGGAAATCCTGGTTGACATGGCCAGCGGTAATTTTGGCATATACGAGCCGATCAACCAGGAGATCTTCGGCAGTCTTACCATCCAGAAGAAGGACAAGGATTTCGGCACCACCGCTCCCACCTGGGCCACCCTGGCAGGGTGCGAATTCACCGTGTACAACCGTTCCGCAAACCCGGTAAAAATCGGGGAAAACGAGACCGCCCAGCCGGATGAGGCGTGCCTGGTCCTCACCGTGGACGAAACCGGCCTTATCTCCACTGGAAACATCTTCCCGGTGGGTACCTACGAGGTCAAGGAAACCAAGGGCAACGACTACTACCAGTGTAACGAAGAATGGTCCTATACCTTCACCGTCACCGGTACGGAAGATCATCCCGCCTTTACCACAGAATGTGCCGATACCATGCGCCCCGCCGCCCTGCACCTGAGCAAGACGGATACCGACGGCAATCCCCTCCCCGGCTCTAAATTCCGCTTGGAGTGGAGCGCGGACGGTATCGACTGGCAGTTGGTGACTAAGGCCGATGATATCGTTATGGGCGGCTGCTCCAGCCCGGAGCTGGACGAGAACGGTTGCCTGACCATCGGAGACGACGGGACGGTGGACTTCATTGGACTGTATCCGGCGGTGTACTACCGCATTACCGAGGTGGAGGCCCCCAACGGCTATCAGCTGCTCAAGGACCCCATCCTGGTGGAGAAGCTGCTGCCGGAGAACAACTTTGAAAACAGCTTCCGGGTCATCAACAATGACATTTTCACCCTCCCCAAAACCGGCGGAAATGGCTTCCTGGCCACTCTGATCCCCGCCGAACTCCTGCTGGCGCTTTCCTGCGCCGCAATGCTCACGGTCCTTTTTTCCAAGCGGAAAAGAAGATAATTTAATTACGAAAGGAAAATTCAAATGAAAACGAAAATCAAAAAAGCTCTCACCCTTTGCCTGGCACTGCTCATGTGCCTGGGCTGCGCGATTCCCGCCTTTGCGGCGGAGGCGGAAGACGCCACCATCAACATGGACGCCGCTTGCACATTGACGATTTACAAGTACGATTTTACCAACGCCATGAAGGACGGCGTGTGGGACAACAGTTCCTTTACCTCTACCGGCTACCGGGAGAGCTATGTGGAGGACGTCCTGGGCAACGCCATCCGTAAGGGCGACGCCAACGGATCTGCCGACAATCCCCTGGGCAACGGCCAGAACAGCAACGGCTATGCCATCAAGGGCGTGGGCTTCACTTATCTTCGGGTCGGTGAGATCGTAACCTTCTCCGAGTCCGTGAATGACCAGCATCCCGACTACAACCTGACGCAGGTGCTCTACGGTTTCAACAAAACTGCGGATGCCGACCTGCTGAAGGCCATCGGCCTTGCGGACGGTGCCCGGCGCTACGAGAACGCCGACGCCGCCGAGGATCTGAACCATGCGAACTACTACTACACCAGCAGCGTCCTGAACGACGCTCTGGCCAATGCCCTGACCGCCAATTCCACTACCGTCAAAAACGCTCTGGAAACCTACATCCAGGCAAACGGCGGCACCGCCATGGAACTCACCGACGAGAACGGCAAAACCATGGCCCGGAACCTGCCTGTCGGTCTGTACCTGCTGGTAGAGACCAAAGTCCCCGAAATGGTCACCTCCACAGTAAACCCCTTCTTCGTGTCCCTGCCCATGACCACCGTTTCCGGCAATGAGCACTCCAATTCCCCGGAGGGCGGCCATGCGTGGAACTACGATGTGGTGGTTTACCCAAAAAACGAGACCGGCATTCCTACCCTGGAAAAGACCGTCCGGGAGACAAAGGCCGACACCGGCAACAATAATGGTTCTGGCAGCATCACCGACGGATACAGCCACAATGCCACCGCTTCCGCCGGAGACACTCTGGAGTACCAGATCATTTCCACTCTGCCCACCATTACCTCCCAGGCGACGGCCCTCAAAACCTACAGTTTTTACGATACCCTGGGCGAAGGACTGAGCTACAACAAGTCCCAAAAGGACGTCAAGATCGAGTTTTTCACTGACGCGAACTGCACCGCCAAAGTGGCCACATGGCTCCAGGGTGACGGACGGTTCACCGTGACTTATTCCAGCGACGACCGGCACATGACCGTGGATATCACCCAGGCTGGCCTGGACGAGATCAACGGCAATGCGGAAAACGCCAACGGCAAGCTCTATGCGGGCTACTCCAATTACACCGCCCGGGTGACCTACACCGCCAAGCTGAATCCCGACGCCTCCGCTGTCTGGGGGCAGGAGGGCAATGGCAACCAGGTGGTACTTACCTGGAAGCGTACCAGTTCCGAGTATTATGATACTCTGACCGATGACGCCCATGTCTACTCGTTTGGTCTGGATCTGACCAAAGTTTTTTCCGGCATCGATTCCGCTGCCGCTGAGAATCAGGGAATGTTCCAGCATGTCAAATTCAAACTCTACAACGAGACCGACGGCTACTGGGTGACCGCCGCCCGCAACGATGCTGAGGGTGTCTACTATGTGAACGGACACGTTGCCCAGGAGGCGGATGCCACCATTTTCTATCCCGTGACCAGCGGCGGCAAGCCGGGCAAAATCATCATCAAGGGCATGGAGGACGATACCTACCGGCTCACTGAGGTGGAGACGGCCAACGGCTACACCCTCCTGAAGGAGCCCATCCACATCACCATTACGGCCTCCGATGACGATACCCGCCCCTGCGATATTTACTCCCAGGACACCCTGGGCGTGCTCCAGAACGACCCCCACTACTCCTTCGGTTCTGCGCCGCTTGCAAACATCCCCCAGAAGCAGCTCCGGCACAACCATCTAACCGCCTCTGCCACAGTGGACGGCAACGAAATCACCATGCGTGAGGACAATGGCAGTGCCAATGCGGAAGCACCGCTGACCATCGTCAACAACACGGGTTTTGACCTGCCCCAGACCGGCGATCACGGCACCTGGATGTACGGAGCCATTGGCATTACCTCAATGGCCGCTGCCGCATTCGTCCTGATCGTGGTATTGCGCAAAAACAAGAAGGAAGAAGCATAATCGGCTGTCCCCGTAACAGTGAGAGCGCCCCAACGTCTGGGGCGCTCTTGCTTATTCCCAAGTGAAATGGATCTTCCGGTTATTTACGGCGCAATCCCGGAGGTAGAGGTTGATCAAGGTCTGGTACGGGATCCCAACAGTATCCGACTCCTTCTTGAAAAAGGCAATGGTACTGCTGTCAATATTGATGGTAATTTGCTTTTTCAGTCCTGCCGCGTTAGGATTTTTCCTGGCCTCTGAGAAATCGTATTCAGATTGCATAGTGGTTTCCTCACTTTTCATAGAAACTGGATTCCGTTTTGGTGGCTTTCCTGGCTGAGATGATCCGGATCACGGATTCTGACGCACGGTAGCAATGACAGACAACGAGCAAATTTGCCTTACTGCTAAGGCCAAGAATAATGAATCTGTCTTCCTCCTCTGAATGCTCGGGGTCATCGATTATCAAAGCTGCTTCATCATAGAATACCGTTTTTGCTTCTTCAAAGGATATTCCATGCTTGCGCCGGTTGATTTGATTCTTCTTTTCATCCATTCAAATCTTATTGCATCCATAATCATATTATAATTATTATATAATTATTTGTCAAGTGATTAGGAGGTCGAAATGAAAAAACAGACCATTATCATCAGTGCGGCGGCGCTGGTGTTCCTGCTGGCGCTGGGTCTTACCGTATATCCCCTGATTGCCAGCAGCTACAGCCAGCACCACCAATCCGAGATCTACACCCAGTACCAAGAGGCTGTGGAGGGGGCGGATCCGTCTGACCGGATCGCCGCAAAAAAGGCAGCAGAGGAATACAACGCCGCCATTGCGTCCGATGTCCATCTGGGTGACGCTTTTTCCCCGGATGCGCTGCGGAGCGCGGAGGAGAGCTACGGGGAGCAACTTAATATCGCCGGGGACGGAATCATGGGCTATGTGGAGATCCCCAAAATCGGCGTGACCCTGCCCATCTATCACGGTACATCGGATGCCACTCTGGAACTGGGGGTGGGCCACCTGCTGGGCAGCTCCCTCCCGGTGGGAGGAGCGAGTACCCATACCATTCTCTCCGGCCACTCCGGCATGGCCAGTCAAAAAATGTTCTCGGATCTCCCGGAAATGGAGGTCGGAGATATCTTCTACCTGGATGTCCTGGGAGAAACCATGGCGTACCAGGTGGACGCGATCAACACTGTGCTACCCTACGACACCTCACTGCTGGGCATTGCCCCGGGCGAGGACTACTGTACACTCGTGACCTGTACCCCCTTCGGCGTAAATACCCACCGGCTGCTGGTCCGGGGGACGCGGATCCCATACTCCGAGGAAGAAAAAATTGAGGAGAGCGTCAACGCCCAGGAAACCGTTTCCTCCACCTGGGAACGCCAGTACCTCCGGGGCGTCTTCATCGGTTTGGGCTGCTGCGCCGCGCTGGCAGCAATCGTCCTGTGCGCCTGGTGCGTAAAAAAGTACCTGGGAAAGCGGGGCGGAAAGTATGCGCAGTAAGGGAAAATACATCGTTGCCGCAGTAATGGCTTTGGTATTCCTCTCTGGCCTGGGGCTGGCCCTGTACCCTGTCGTAAACGGACTGATCCTGGAGAAGCAGCAGAAGAAACAGTCTCAAGCGTTTCTGGCCTGGCTGGAGGAGCCGGCGCCATCCACGCCAGACAGCACATCCCCCACCGAGAATGACAGTCCATTGGCCCGGCTGAAACGGGACATGGAAGCATACAACAAAGATCTGTACCTTCAGAATCAGGCCCAGTTTTCAAGCCGGGAGGCATACGAAACGCCCAGTTTCCGCCTCTCTGACTACGGATTGGAGGAAGAGATCTTCGCAGTGCTTTCCATTCCCAAGCTGGAGCTGGAAATGCCGGTGTACCTGGGGGCCAGCGCGGAGAACCTGGCCCTGGGCGCTGCCCACATGACCGGGACAAGCCTCCCTCTGGGGGGAGAAAACACCCACTGCGTCATTGCCGGACACCGGGGCTGGCGTGGGGCGCTTTATTTTAAGCAAGTCCCCACCTTACAGCCTGGGGATGACGTGATGGTAACAAATCCCTGGGAAACCCTCACCTACCGGGTCGTGGAAAAGCAGATCATCTATTCCAGTGAAACTGATACCCTCCTGATCCGAACCGGGCAGGATCTTTTGACGCTGCTTACCTGTGACTATGGCGCGGATGGCGTGAAATACCGGTATCTAGTGATCTGCGAACGGGCAGAAGTACAGCCCAATATATAAGGCAGAAGCGCATGGGGAGCGCTGTCTGCCCGAGGAAAAGTTTCCCCAAGCACGGCAGACCGGGGGTTCGACCCCTCCCTGCCTTACCACCGCTGCCCGGATCGCGGAGAAAAGAAGCTGGGCGGTATCCACATACCGCCAAAAAGGACGTGTGCGTCCTGTCCGTGCAGCCATTAAAATTAAAAGGAGGCTTGTATTATGTTAAACCACATCACCATCATGGGCCGCCTTGCCCGGGATCCGGAGTTAAGGCGCACCAGCAGCGGCGTTGTCGTTACCAGCTTTACCCTGGCCGTAGACCGGGATTATATGCCAAAGAACGGAGGCCAGCGGGAAACGGATTGGGTCAACTGCGTAGCCTGGCGCAATACCGGTGAATTCGTCTCCAAGTATTTCACCAAGGGCCGTATGGCCGTGGTGTCCGGGAGGCTTCAGGTACGGAGCTGGACTGACAAAGACGGCAGCAAACGCCGCACCACCGAGGTGATCGCCGAAAGCGTCTATTTTGGCGACAGCAAGCGGGAAACCAGCCCCGCACCATCCTATGAGGCAGCGGCCGACAACAGCGCACAGTCCCAGCCTTACGGAGCCTATCCGGTTCCAGCTCCGGACTATGAGGGCCATGAGTACTATAGTGACTACGAGGAAAACGAGGATTTCGATATGCCGACAGGGGACGATGGCCAAATCCCGTTCTGATTCACAATATGTCGCTGCGAACAAAATTACGCCCCCGTGCGCCTCCCGTGCGAGCCTTGCCTGAACCTGGGCAGGGCTTTTTATTTACTGAGAAAGGAGCTTACCATGCCGATCAGCAGAAACAACCGACTGTATTACACCGCTGAGCAGTATGCGGCGGCAAAGAAAAATAATAACGCTCTGGAATATGTCCGGCGGCAGGGATATGCCCTGGTACAGGAGGGGAAATACTACCGTCTCCGGGATCATGACAGTTTGGTATTCGCTCCGGACGGAACATGGTGGTGGAATTCCCGGGGTCTCCATGGCAATGACACTCTGGAATTCCTGATCCGCTGTGAGGGCCGCTCCTTCCCGGAGGCCGTTCTGATCCTGGCTGGAGATCATCCTGCGGACGGAAGCGGCCTGGCGGCTGAGCCAGTCTCCAGCGCCCCCATCTCTGCTCCGGCCGTCCCATTTAAGCTTCCGCCCTTCTCCTCGGATATGCGCCGAATGGTTGCGTACCTGTGCAAAACCCGGAAATTGGCCTACGCTCTGGTCCAGGAAATGCTTGACCAGGGCCTTGTCTATGAATCCGTCTACCGAACGACTTATGGGACGGAGATCCACAACGCCTGTTTTGTCTCCTACGACGCCAGAGGCGTCCCCGTCTGTGCCTATCAGCGGGGCATTACCGCTGATTCCACCTACAAGGGCGAAGTGTCAGGCAGCAGCAAAGATTGGGGATGGCTGCTCTCCGGGAAGCACCCCACCAGGCTGTACATATTCGAGGCGGCTATCGACGCGGCCTCTTTCGTGACGCTGCGCCTCCGGCAGGGGGAGGCTCCTCTGGACGACGGAGATTATCTGGCACTCGGGGGGCTGAGCTTTCTCCCCATCCAACGCTACCTGGACACCCACCCTCACATAGAGGAGATCACGCTGCTGCTGGATGGGGACGCTCCGGGGAAGGCGGCAGCGCGACGGTTCCAGGCAGAGCTTGAGAAGCTGGGATACAGGGTAAGCTACCGGATCCCACCGTATGGCAAGGACTGGAACGATACGCTGATCGCCGCTTCCCAAAATCAATAATTCTTTCCGCCGGTGCCGCTATGGGACACCGGCGTTTTCTATATAACTATAAATGAGCAAATCTGAAAAGCGCACAAATTTGTCCGCATTGCAGAGACGCGCCAAGTGTATTTAAGTAGATTTGTCCTCCCTCTAAAAACATAACAAGTGATTTTTTGTGCATATTGTGAATTTGCTCATTTATAGTATATAAGAAATTTTGATACATTTGGAGGTAATTATGAAAAACATTCATCCTGTGATGCTCTCCGGTGGCGTGACCATTAACACCAATCTGGATCTGGACCAATTGCTTGGCGGCATTGTGGGCATTATCATCAAAATCGCAATGTACGTCGGCATTGTCCTGGCTGTAGGCGGCGTCTTTTCTCTGATCCTCGCCTACAAGGACGATAACTCCGATGCCCAGGCCAAGGCTGTCCGTATTATTGTTGTCGGTGGTGCGCTCATCGGTCTGCGGGCACTGTTGGCGCTGGCAGGGATCGTCAGCTGAACCACACATTGTACGGGGGCAGCCGCGATTACACGGCTGCCCCCTCTAATCGAAAGGAGGGATCCTCTTGCTGGAATCTATGATCAATGATATTTGCGGATCGGATATTTTTACCAGCATCTATGAAACACTGTCCGTCAACCTGTTTTCCTCCGGTGGAAAATACGCCATGGTCCTGTCGGTGATCCGAGTCGTCTACAACATCATCATGCCCGTTGGCGTCTATCTGATGTTTATCTTTTTTCTTTTGGCCCTGGTGGACAAATTGTCCAGCGATACATTCACCTGGGAGCAGCTATGGCGGCAGCTCGCGCTGCTGATCGGAGCTAAGGTCCTCATGGAAAACGGCTTTCAGATTCTTGAGACCCTGTTCGGCGTCGGCATGGCCGTTCTGGGGAAGATCAGCTCCGCCGCCAGTACGGATATTGCGGAGGTGACGGTAGACACCGCTGAAATGATCGAGGAGTTTGGAAATTCCGTAGGCGGTCTTGCGAAAGTATCGGTTTTCCGGGACATCATAATGTTTGTATACCTGCTGATCCCCTGGGCCCTGTCCTGGCTCATGAGACTCATGGTCTCAGTGGTCTGTTACTCCCGGGTCATTGAGATCTATGTCAAAGCGGCCTTCGCCCCAGTGGCGCTGAGCGATTTTATGTACTCCGGTGTTCAGGGGAGTGGCTGGCGATGGCTGAAAAGTTTTTTCGCCTCTTGCCTCCAGGGCGCGATTATTTTCCTGATTGCCGTAGTTTTCTCCGCCCTGTTCCAGACGATCTCCATAGACGCCACCGGTAATATATTCAAATTCCTGGGTGCGTATCTGGCCTTCTACGCTTCCGCTGTCGTTTTAATGTTCAAAACGCTTCCTCTGGCGAAGGAAATCGTGGGAGCTGCCTAAAATGAGCAAACCGTTTAACAACCGTCAAATGAAGCGGCGGTACGTCATTCTTTCCGTTGCACTGTATGCCATCATTGCGCTGTATTTCTGCCACTATGGTTACCTAGTGGGTGACGGCAGCGGCGATTTGTATCTTTTGTTTGAGGCAGTAAATCACCTTTTGTCCCATCCGTTCCAGATATTCCCCCTCCGGTGGAAGTATCTCGGGATGGGACTTCTGGCGGGACTGTTTGCTCCGCTCATGCTGCAAACAGAATATATGCGCCGCCGATCCCTCCGTCCCCAAACGGAATACGGCTCGGCCAAGTGGAACGAAGACATAAAGGGATTCCGAAAGCGGTATGCCGACCTCCCACTATTAGGTTCCGGCAGCCCCAACATGATCCTGACCAAAGAAGTTTACTTGAGCATGGACACCCGGAAGACCGACCGCAACTGCAATATCCTCTGTGTCGGCGGTGCGGGAACCGGCAAAAGCCGGGGCCTCATAAAGCCAAATATCCTACAGGCAAACAGTTCCTTTGTCATTACGGACCCTTCCGGGGAACTACTGGAATCTACGGGAGAGTACCTCCGGGAGCAAGGATATGAGATCAAGGTTTTCAATCTTTCGGACATGGAGCATTCCGACCAGTATAACCCATTTCGCTACATCCGCTCCCAGGCGGGCGTCCTGACGATGATCACCGCCCTCATAAAAAACACCACCCCGAAAGACAGCCGCACCAATGACCCGTTCTGGGAGAAAGCGGAAACCGCTCTCCTGGAGGCACTCTGCTTCTATGCGATTGCCGTTCTGCCACCAGAGGAGCGGAATTTCTCCACGGTCATGCGGCTACTGCGCCTGGGTGCGGCAGAGGAGGGACAGCCCTCTGTGCTGGACGGGTTGTTTGACAACCTGGCCCAGCGGGATCCCCAGCATATCGCCATAAAAAGCTACGCCGTATACAAATCCGCCGGGGGCGGGAAAACCGCGCAGTCCATACTCATTACCTGCCAAACCAGACTGCAAGCGTTTAATCTGGATGCAATCCAGGCGCTTACCGATACGGACAGCCTGGATCTGGGCAGCATTGGGAATCAAAAGACAGCGCTGTTCTGTGTCACCCCTGTGGCAGATCCGTCTTTTAACTTCCTGGTTTCCATGATGTACTCCCAGCTCTTTGAGACGCTGTACCATCATGCGGAGACAGAGTGCTCAGGAAATCGTCTTCCCGTTCCTGTTCGCTTTCTCCTGGATGAATTCGCCAATATCGGCACGATCCCGCACTTCTCTCAAATGCTGGCGACGATGCGAAAATACGATATCTCCTGCACCATTATTCTACAGTCCCTGAGCCAGATAAAGGCCCTCTATAAGGATGAGTGGGAGGTCTTGGCGGGCAACTGCGATTCGTTTCTTTTCCTGGGCGGATCTGACAAATCCACTTTGGAGTACGTCTCCCACAAGCTGGGAAAAGAAACGATTCAGGCAGTAAGCAGCTCCAGAAGTAAAGGCCGGCAGGGCAGCTACAGCACCAGCAGCAATAAGATGGGCCGGGAGCTGATGACGGAAGCGGAGCTTCAGACCATGGATAACAAAAACTGCATCTATATACTGCGCGGTATGGATCCTTTTTTTGCAACCAAATTCGATTTAACGAAACATCCAAATTACTCTCAGTGCGGCGACGCCGATGGGAGTAAACGATACGATGTGCAGAAAGAGAAACACACCGTCTGATTTCGGAGGAAATGAAATGATCGAAATACGCATTAACAAAGATATTGGCAGTTTCCAGCCTAAAATCATTGGTCCCTTTAATAAACGGCAGGTTGCCTGTGTCTCCATCGGCGGGGTGGCCGCACTGCTTGTCTACTCCCTGGTTGCCCCCTATTTGCCCCAAAGCTCCGCACTGTTCCTGGCGTTTATCCCTGCTGCGGCGGCCGTTCTGTTCGGGTGGGTCAAGCCCCTGGGGATCCCTATGGAAAAATTTCTAAGGGCCGCGTTTATCAGTACGTTCCTGGCCCCAACCATCCGTAGATATAAAACCGCAAATCAAAGCGCCCAACCGGTGAAAAAAGCACGGAAGCGCAAATATAAGCCGTCCCGGGCTGCAGTACGTTAGGAGGAAAAGCCATGAAAAAAAGCAAATTGCTTCCGGAGGATGCTCACCTGACCGAGGTGGTGGACACCCTCTCCCAGCAACGGGGATCTGAAGCGTCCGCCCAGGCTCCCAAAAAGGGAAAGGAAAAGCGTGCTCGGAAGCGCTCTGAAAAGGCGCTGAAGAAAAAGGCCAAAGCGCTCATTGTCCCCAAAACCGTTCAGGAGACTGTCCCCTACTGCCGGGTCTTTCCGGACAGCGGTATTATTGAGACAGATGACGGCGTTTTCACCAAGACCTATCTGCTGGACGATGTGAACTACCAGGCGGCCAAAGACGAGGAACAGACGGAGATGTTCCTGAAATACGCGGAATTCCTCAACTCCTTTGACAGCCGGTCCCGGTTCCAGATCAATATCGTACAGCAGTCTATTAACCTAGCAGAATTTGAAGCGGAAACTATGCTGGAAATGGCAGGGGATGGCTTGAACGACCTCCGCCAGGAACAAAATGAGATCCTCCGGAGCAAGATCCGGGAGGGTCGGAATGAGCTGGTCCGGCAGAAATATGTCACCGTATCCATACCCGCCCCTTCCTACGAGGACGCCCTCACCGCTTTTGCCCGACAGGACATCGATGTGGTGTCCAATATCAAAAAGATTGGCGGAGCCTCCGCCCAGCCCATGTCCAGCGCCAAGCGATTGGAGCTGCTGCACGATATTTACAATCCGGGTTCCGTGGGCCTCTTCGGTAACAACATGATCCGGGATCATCATGGAAACCTGGTGTTTGACCGGGAGAATTTCCGTTTTGACATCCTCCGTAAAATGGGCCTCACCACAAAAGACATGGTTGCTCCGGAGTCGTTCCAATTCCAGAGCGGTTATGGGAAAGTCGGCACTCAATTTTTCCGGGCACTGTTTATGCGCTCACTGCCAATGTCCCTAAAGGATAATTTTCTCAAAGAGCTGACCGACGCCCCCTGCAAAATGGTCACATCCCTGACCTATCAGCCCATCGATGGACAGGACGCCCTGAAAATGGCACGGGACAACATCCGCAATATCAATGCGGAGATGATCGAGAAGCAAAAGAACGCCAGCCGGTCCGGCTACAGTCAGGAGCTGGTCAGTCCGGAGCTGCGGAGCGCTTCCGAGGAGGCGGAGGCCCTCCGGGACGATCTCACCGGGAAGAATCAGAAGCTTTTCTACCTGACCCTGGTCATTGTCCATTTCGCGGATACTCTGGAACAACTGGATTCCGATACCAAAGCCATCCAGGCCATCGGCAGACGCCACCTGGTGGAGATCAAGTCTCTGACCTATCAGCAGGAAAACGGACTGAACGCCTGCCTGCCGCTGTGCCAAAGTAAATTGGAGATCAAGCGTTCCCTGATCACGGAATCCGCTGCCGTATTTATGCCGTTTGTCAACCAGGAGCTGCACGATCGAAACGGGGGCATGTACTACGGCACCAACGCCGTATCCCATAACCTGATCCTCCATAACCGCCGCAACAGCAAAAACGGGAACGGCATGATCCTGGGGCAGCCCGGCGGCGGCAAAAGCATGGCGGCGAAGGGCGAGATACTGAATGTACTGCTGTCCAGCCAGGATACGGTAATTGTCATCGATCCGGAGGGCGAATACTACCGTATGGCGGAGCTGCTAGGCGGCGAGGTGATCCGGATCGCTCCCGGCTCCGGAATATACCTGAACCCATTTGACATTGAGATGAAACTGGACGAAGACCCCATTACCATCAAGTCGGATTTCATTAGCTCCATGTGTGAGACCATTGTAGGAGACCGCTACGGTCTCACCGCCGGGCAAAAGTCCATCATTGACCGGTGCGTCAAGTTGATTTACGAGCCGTATCTCAGTTCCTACGACTCGGATACCGGCGAATACGACTCAGACAAGCTGCCCACAATGCAGGACTTCTACGCCCTTCTTCGGGAACAGGATGGGTTCGAGGCGCTCCAACTTGCCGACGGGCTGGAGATCTACGCCACCGGCTCTCTGGATATTTTCGCCCACAAATCCAACGTAGAATATCAAAAAAGGTTTGTGGTGTACGACATCTCCAAAATCGGCAGCTCCATGAAGAGCCTGGGCCTCCAGGTGATCCTGGACAATATTTGGAACCGGATGGTCGCCACCTTTGAGGACGGGCACTACACGTGGGTCTACATAGACGAGATCTATCTTCTGTTTCAGAATACGGCCTCTGCCGAGTTCCTGCGCCAGTTTTACAAACGGGACCGGAAATACGGTGGTATTGCCACCGGCATTACCCAGAACGTATCCGATGTTCTGGAAAACGATATTGCCCGGACCATTATCTCCAACTGCGAATTTGTCCTCATGCTCAGCCAGGCCCCCCTGGACCGGGCACAGTTGGGAGATCTGCTGAACATCTCCCCTACTCAGATGGATTACATCTCCAACGCCGGTCCCGGCCAGGGACTGCTGTACGATGGCGTCCATTTGATCCCGTTTGTCAACCAGGTGCCCAAGGAAACGAAACAGTACGCGGCAATGACCACCAAGCCCTCCGAGGTCAAGGCCATTGAGGAGCAGGTAGCAGCACAATGATAAGATCTCATCTACGCCCCACCGTGTCCGGCACGGCGGGGCGCTTCCATTGGGGAGGTGAATGGATTGGCCGATGGTAAAGATACGGGCCAAACGTTGGTGGAGCAGGCTCAGGAGATCGTCCAGCAGACCTATATGCTCATCCTGCGGGTCCGGAATCTGACAGGGATCCTGGATGATGGTGCATATTCAGAGTATTTTGGCAGTTTTGACCGGATCCAAAAACTTTTTGATCAGTTCAGCCATGATTTCCGTGACGCGGGATTTCCGGATGATCCGGAGATCCGGGAGGCCCGGGGGAAATTAAGCGACTGCTTTCAAGAGTTCTTCCAGACCCGTACCGGATTCTTTAACCAATATGCCGCCCGGTCCGCAGAACCGGCTCCAGAGATAATACCGGAAGACACTCCGGAAAATGCCGGTGGGAATGACGCCGAGGAACAGGACGCTGAGGAGGTCATTGATGTGGAAGCGGAACCCGAGGAGGAGCCGGAAGTTTCTGAGGACAGTCAAAAGAAGAAAAAACGGAGGGTAAAAAAGCCACTGTCCACGGCGGAGCAAACCCGGCAGGAAGCTCAGCGGGCAGAGGCAGCCCGGATGGGTATACCGGTGCGGCAGGATCAGCCGGTCACAGAGGCAGATCTGCGAAACGCCCAATATCGGCTGGAAGAGGAACGGCAGCGCCGGGCGGCGGCCGCCGCCGAAAATATCCGGCAGGAAAATGAAAAGCTGGCCGCCTACCGGCAGCGGATGGCACAGTCCGCCGGATTCCAGCACCTGGAAAACAGTCACATTGATATGTCCCGGGAGGGGATCGGGCACACTCGGACTGAGCAGGAGGATGCCTCCCAAGAATCAGAGCGTTCCGCACTGGCCGCCGTCGCTGTCAGTTCTTCTGTCGCGGCTGCCGTCCAGAAAGAGGAAGTACAGAGGCAGGACAATGCAACCCATACCGGGCAGGAGCAGCGCCGTGAGAAAACATCCCGGGAGCCGGGTTCCGGCAGGATATCCCAGGACAGCTCCCGTACTGACATTCATAAGGAGCCATCTCCCCGGCAGCGTTACCATCTGTGCAAGATCACCACAAATCTCGGGGCGGTGTCCTATGTTGCCTTTATCGCCGCTGCTCAAAAGACCGCCCAGGAGGTGTCTCGGGACAACGATACCGTCTCCGGTCTCCTGAGCGCAAGCTATTATGTCCCTGCCGCCGCCGGGCTTGCCTGGGCCGCTGCCCATAACCCCACAAAGCCGTTGGAAAGATCCGCCCGGCGAATCACCCCCGACGAAATGGCCCGAAACTGCAAAGACACCATCCGGAGCTATGAGCGGTTAAAGGCCCAGAAGTCCGGTTTGGAAAAACAGCTTGCCTCACTGTCCGGAACGGATAAGCTCGCTGCCCGGCGGCGTGGCCAGATCCAGGAGCAGCTCTCAGCGCTGAATAAAACGCTCCCGGCGGCGGAAAGGGCGGCAGCCCAAAGCCGTCGGATCCAACAGTTCCGGCATGAACGCAACATGGACCGGGAGCTGGCGAACCGCCTCAAGGTGAACGAGAAAATGCCAAAAGGGGCGAAAGCCATCAGCGAGCGTTCACAGGGGATCCTTCGGAAGGACAATCGAGCACTGGTCAAAAAGCATGGCGCTCTCTCCGGACTATCAGAAAAAGAGATCCGCAACCGGGTTCAGCGCCTTACCATGGAGGGCAAGGCCCAAAAGCTCCAAATCCTCCAACTGGAAAGCAAAGGTGCCGCTCTTTCCTCCGCAGAGCGGCAGCTTCTCAAAAAGCTGAAAGAAAAGAGCGCCGCAACCGGCAAGGAGATTTCTTCTCTGGTGGGCCTGTCCCGGGCAAAAAGTGACTTAGCATACAAAAGCGCCAAGCTAAGGTCTATTCAGAATACCGCAAGCAAACGGTATATGTACCGTCTGAATGGGATGCGCCTCGTCCGCTCGTTTGCCCTGAGACCACTCTATTTTGGCCAGGATTCCAATACCGAGGGGCTGGCGTACATGACCGAGTTCGCCGTGAATCCCACCACTTGGCATATCACCAAAAAGGCTGTCACGCTGCCTTTCCGAGTCACCGGCAAGGTGGTCCGCCGAGTGGCTCCGAAGTTTGCGAATAACGTCCAGGTGAAGATCTGGAGCGCGAAAAAGAAACTGCATCATGTGGTCACCGCTCCCAAACGGGCGGCGGCGTGGACGATAAAAAAGGCGGGTGCCACCATCAGCAGCTCAATCCCTGTAGAAGTAAAGACCAGAGTGACCGCGCCTGTCCGGTATGTTAAGGGGAAATATAACGCAGCCAAAACCGCCTACACCGGCGCAAAGAAATGGCTTGCGGGTACCCGCGTCGGAAAAGCCTGGACCAACGTACAGATTTCTGGAAAGCAGGTATCCGCGTTGGGTCACATGGCTTTTGGCGTACTGAGGAAAGGTGTCCTGATCGGTTTGGGTGTCTATCTCGGTCTGGTGCTGATGATCGGCGTCATTGGCGTGATCATGCCCACCGCTGAGTCATCTGCCTGCCTGATCCTGTCCACAGCTCCCTCCAACACCGGGAAAATCAACCTGTCTCCCTACTGTCAGATCATCCGCATGGAGAAGCTCCGGTACAATGATATGATCTCTCAACTGGTAGAGCGCTACGAGGAAGACGAGCACTACGACAATGTGGAATTAAGCTATTCCGGACCGGATAATCTGCGGGAGATGCTGTCCATGATGGCGGTCCGTCTTGGACAAAACCTGGACAAAGACAATAATCCCGAAGTGGAAAAATACTTGAAGGCCCTATACCGCTCCAGCCGTCCCTATTCTGTATACGAACATGAATATGAATGTTCCGGATGCAAGACCAGGGTTGTTCAAAAGGTCTCTATCGATCCGGTGACGGGAGAACCCAGTTTGCAGATGGAACTGGAATCTTACTGCCCAGGCCACATTGATGTATCCATCCGTGTAACGATCCTTTCCTTTGATGAGATATTTGCCGCGGATACATATACGATTCCCAACGATGGCTGGGAGGGTTGGACTGAGGAAAGCATCGCCTGGTGCAAAGCGATCTACGACACGGACTGGGCAGAGCTGTATGAAGGAGTTTCCCTTTCCACCGCTCCCCTTTTTGGCAGCCTTGTAATCTCCGAAAACGAACGCAAGATTTGGGATTACCTTCTGGCACTCACCAGCAATCCCTACGGCGCGGCAGGGCTTATGGGAAATCTCTACGCGGAATCCGGACTCCGATCAAATAACCTCCAGGACGAGTACGAACCCCTCCTGGGCTACGACGATACCGCTTATACCCAGGCGGTGGATGATGGCACATACTTGGCTTTTACTAACGACAGCGCCGGTTACGGCCTGGCGCAGTGGACCTACCACACCCGGAAGGAAAAGCTGCTGGCCTTTGCCAGTACCCAGGGAAGATCCATAGGGGATCTATCCATGCAGCTCCAATTCTTGTCCAGAGAGTTGACCGGAACCGACGTGCTGGAAACCCTCCGCACTGCCACCACTGTGCGGGATGCCTCAGATAAGGTGCTGACAGACTTTGAAAACCCAGCGGATCAAAGCGAGACGGTGCGGTCCAAACGGGCAAGTCTGGGAGAATATTATTACAACACTTTTGTGCTGGGGATTAACGCGGAAGGCGTTCTGACCCAAGCACAACTGGATGTGATCCGTGTCGCCACCAATTCTGAAAATTACAATATCCGGGCATGGGACGGATATTGCCAACGCTGGGCCGCACAGGTCTATGCGGTGGCAGGGCTTCCACTGGATGGCTCCTGCTGCGCTTACCATTCCGGCGTCCGCTACGGCGTCAGCGATGACTGGAGTATCATTCCTCCTGGAGCGGCGGTATACGGCTACGCCGGAAATAAGTACGGTCATGTAGGCATTTATGTGGGCAATGGCCTGGTCTATCACAATCTCGGTGGCGACGTTTTGGCGGAAACCCTGCGCACATGGGTCCAAAAGTATGACGGATTCTGCTGGGGCTGGGAAGCAGGTACGGATTTGACGCAATACCCAGACGCAATACCAGATGAACATTAAACCCAAATTGATTACAGGAGGTAAACCATGAGAAACATCAAACGTATGGCAGCGCTGCTGCTTGCGGTGGTGCTGGTGCTGTCCTGCCTTCCGGCGGTGTCCGTTTTTGCGGCGGAGTTGCCAGAGGAGGAGATGCCACCAGCAACCGTCCCACCTACTACTGGAATGGATCCTGCCACGTCGGAGGTAACAGATCCGCCGGAAACCGTAGCCACACCAGGACATGACGATGCATTGAAAACATACTTAGAGGAAAAGAGAGCCGGTTTCCCTGTTGGGAAGCCGGTTACTTTTATGGATGAGGCGCGAATCTGGTATTTCCTTATGGAGCTTACCGGCAATCCCTACGGCGCGGCGGGGGCCATGGGAAATCTTGCCGCTGAGTCAGACTTGAAAACAGGCAATCTGCAAAACTGTTGGGAATCGATTCTGGGATACAGCGATGAGAGCTACACCTATGCCGTGGATGACGGTACATATTCGGATTTTATAAATGACAGCGCCGGTTACGGGCTGGCGCAATGGACCTACCACACCCGGAAGGCGCGTCTGTATGCTCTTGCCCAGGACGCGGGGAAATCCGTATCTGACCTGAGCGTCCAGCTGCGGCTCCTGGAGGAGGAGCTGTCCTCCGACCCGGTCCTGCGTCTCCTCCAGAACACCAAATCCGTGAACTACGCATCAGATATTTTCCTGACCGAATTTGAAAGGCCGCTGGAAATCAGCGGCGATACCCTGGAGTCCCGAAGACACCTAGCTGCGCATTTCTACCGGCGATTCGCCTTGGAGCAGAATCCGGAAGCCTCCATGACGGAAGCTCAGTATGCGGTGATCCTAGCCGCTGCCAAGTTCGACGGTGCGGATACCAACATAACCGGTCAACAGTGGGTAGATCAAGTTTATATAGCAGCAGGACTTCCACTGGATGGCTCTTGCTGCGCCTATCACGCCTCCGAAAAGAATTGTGTCGACGATAACTGGAGGGATGTCCCGCCCGGTGCGGCTGTCTACGGCTATGCCGGAGGGGAATACGGGCATGTGGGACTTTACGTAGGCGGCGGTCTTGTCTGCCACTATGCCGGTGGGGTCATTGTGCAGCCGCTGGCGGACTGGGTGGAATCTTACCAGGGCTTTTGCTGGGGCTGGAATGCCGGTTTGGATCTGACGCGCTGAAACCCGCCCCGTCGGGGGCAAATATGGAAGGAGATCGATACAAATGAAGAAAATCATTACGTTATTGGCTGTTCCGGCACTGGCATTTTCTCTGGCTGTGACTGTGTGGGCGGCGGAAAGTTCCGGCGTTCCGGAGTCTCCTTCGGAAATTGTGGAGGAGACCTTCACTCCCATAGACGATGACACCATGGACAGTATGGGATACCTCTCCCTCCAGGCAGACCCGCCGGTGGGCTTCGAGGGGATTATCCAGGCAGAGCTGCGGAGGGAAGGCAGCGGTGTTCGCGAAACGGTAGAGCTTACCTCTCTGGAAGATTACCGCTCCGGTGTCTGGCTGACAGAGGGCCGCTACCAGGTCGTTTCCGGGAGCGTCAAGGACAGCGACCACTTTTCCGTTTCCTGGGACAGCGACGAAATTGTTATCTCCCGGGACACCGACGCCAGCCTGACCTTTACCCTCACCGATGACGGAGGCACGGAAGCGGAGATCGCCGCGAAACAGGAAACCTTTTCTCCGGATATTCTTCCAGAGCCGGAAACATCGGCGGAAACCGCTCCGCTAACCGAACCGGGCACGGAACCGCCGGAAACCGTAGAGATCCTGCCGGAAAAACCGGCTGTCTTCTCCGCCCGACGGCTGCTGATCGACGTCCTTGCCGCCGGCATTTTTGCCGGAGTGGTTTTTCTTGGCTCTTACATCGTCCGAAAGCACCGGGAAAATGAAACATAGAAGACAGTTGCTCCGCCATACAGCTTTCTGTACGGCGGAGCCTTTCACTATGCTTTTGATTGACTAGGACTCATAAACCTCCCGGCGGTGTCCGATGCTGAGTGCCGTAATGACGAGTCGATTGTCCTCAATTACAGCAATGAGCCTATAGTCTCCAATTCGATAACGCCATTGTCCAGCTCTGTTTGCAATCAGTGTCTTCCCGTGAAGCCTTGGATTTTCGCAATTTACGAGATTCTTTTCAATCCAGGCTTTTATAATTCGCTGCGTGTACTTATCCAGCTTTTTAAACTCCCTGTCAAATCGTGCAGTCGTCTCCACGGAGTAACTCATAACCCAAGTTCCTCCCAGAGATCTCCAATCGGTCTGCTCTGTTTGCCGCTCTTTTCATATTCCGCGTATGCTTCGTCAGCAATGGCAATATCGTATTCTTCTTCTATTTTGTCAAACAGTGCACGCTTAAATGCCTCGCCTACCGTCATGGAGTGAAGCTTTGCGTAGCTGTTGACAAGACACCGTTCTTCCTCAGTCATCCGAATAGAAAACGCCATAGAATCATCCCCTTCCTGTAGTACATTGTACTATAGTTAAGTCACTTTGTCAATCCAAAAATACATCACCAGTATAACCCATCCAAACAAAACTAACAGGAGAAATGCTTATGGAAACAGGGAAAAAACTTTATGACCTATCCAGGATACGGGATATTCCCATTCAAGAGGTATGTCAGGTTCTTGGTATTCCGGTGGAGTGCCGAGGCGGACGGTATTGGTGCAAGCTCAGGGACGAGCGCACTGCGTCCACCATTCTGCATCCTGAGAAAAACACTTTCCACGATTTTGGCTCCGGACAGCATGGGGACGCAATCGATATGGTATCCACCGTTCAGGGGATCGGGAAAGGAGACGCCATCCGGTTCCTGGCGGATTGCTTCCATGTTCCAGCGGAGGCAAACCCTCAGCGGGAAACCGGGTTAAATGACTGGGAGTACCGTCAGATCGGTCTTGCCGGTGATCTTGCTACAAAAAACATGGATTTTGACCTAAACCGTCAAAGCGTGGAGGAGGTCACTCAGCTCTCACAGCGATACGGGATCCCCATGAACGACCTCCGGAGGCAGTATCCCAGGGTCTATGAGCAGCTCCTCCGGAGCAAAGCCATCCCCTATGTGAAGCAGCAGCGGTATGACTACTACCTGGAGGTCTACTCTCAGGACAGACTCACCAAAGCCGTTGGTGCGGAACAGCTTTTCCAAAGCCCGCAGATCCAGGATGATCTATCCACGAAAATTACTCAGCTGCAGCGGGCAGAGGGGATCCTCCGCCGTGCCTGTGAAGATACGTCCATCCGGGCGTATCCCGTGGGACACTACGAGCCGACAGAAGACCTGAGACAAATTCGGAGTGGAGAGATCAAGATCCCCCTGGGAGCGCATTCCTACTGGGAAATGAACAAAATCGCCGGGGAAAATCATACCGCCGTGAAATACCGGACGGTGGATGTAGGCGCGTATCTCTCCGGGAAGCTGGACAGTTTTGTTCACTCCGCCTTCCTGAAGCAGGACACGGTTGTGGTGGGATACCTGGAAACGGACTATCGGCAGATAAGGCCGGTGCTGGACACCATGAGACTTCGGAAAAAGGAGCGGGAGCCGCCCCCCGTCACCACCCTGGACGCCCTGGTAGCCGACGCCCAGAAGCAGCTCACCCAGCAGAAAGCAGCGCCCCGTCCCCCGGTCAAAATGCCGGATATAGGGCTGGAGCGGTAACAAATCAAAACTTAGGAGGTAATTACTATGTTTGAAAACGAAAAGCAAAATGAAAGCGCTTTCCCTCTGGTTGACGAGGTGACGCCGGATATGGAAGGGTTCCTGGAAGCCGGGCGGGAGCCTGACTGTGAGGAGCGTACCTATACCCTCCATGGAACTGAGGTGACAGAGCATGGCACCGCAAAATAAGGTTCGGGAAAAACTGGCGGAAATGTTTATCGCTTCCCTGAACGAAGGAAATCTTCCCTGGGCTGCCTGTTGGCAAAAGGAGCGTCCCCAAAATGCCGTTACCGGGAGGCAATACCGTGGTGTCAATTCCTTTTTACTGTCCCTTCACGCACAGCTCCAGGGCTATTCCGATCCACGGTGGTGTACTTACCTTCAGGCACAGAAACAGGGCTGGCAGGTCCGAAAAGGTTCCTCCGGCTATCCGGTGGAATACTGGGCATATTTTGACCTGAAGGAGAAAAAGCTGCTGTCCTGGCAGGACGCGCTGAAACTTATAAAGGAGGAACCAAAATACGCGGAGGAGAATCTACAGCTCAGATGCCGGATTTCCGTTGTGTTCAATGCTGCCCAAATCGACAGGATACCGGAAATGACCTATGCGCACCAAACCAACATAGACACGATCCGGGGCCAGCGGGATACCCTCCTCCGGAATATGGAGCTGAACTACCGGGAAGAAGGAAGTGAGGCGTATTACTCCCCTGAGACGGATACGGTTACCCTTCCCCCGGAAAAGTCTTTCTTTGACACTTACAGCTACGCCTGTACCTTCCTCCATGAGTGCGGTCACGCCACCGGTCACCCTGAGCGGCTGAATCGGGATCTGTCCGGGGGCTTCGGCTCAGAAAGCTACGCCAAAGAGGAGCTTCGGGCGGAGATCGCCAGCGCATTTACCGCCCAGGCAATCGGGCTGACGCTGACGGACGAACAGCTCCGGCACCACCTGGACCTGCACAAGGCGTACATCCAGAGCTGGGCCGCATCCGTTAAGGACGCCCCGGAAGAACTGTTCCGGGCCATCAAGGACGCCGAGGGGATCAGCGACTACCTCATAGAAAAAGGCGAGTTTGATAGAATTCTGGAGGACCCGGAGAAAGAACAGCCCATGGTTAGTCCGGAGATTAGGCAGGGAAAAAGTCAATCCCTGGATGCCCTGGTAGCCGACGCGCAGAAACAAATCAAGCAGCGGCAAGCAAAATTTTCTCCCGTCAAGGTTCCGGATATAGGGCTGGAGCGGTAAAGGAGGCGTGACTATGGGTCTGTGTGGTAAGAAACCGGCGGAGCCTGTCCGCTGGGACTGTGCCCGGGAGATCACAAAGACAGAGGTGGAGAGCGGGACACTCCCGCCAGGGTGGTATATCTATCCTGACGGATATATGTGGTACGGGCTGCGCCCTGGAAGCGGTGGTATGGAAAGAAGCGGCTCGTACCATGATCCAAAAGAGCTAAGGCAATGGTTAGGGGTTCCGGTTCCGGAACCCCGCGCTGCTTCCCCGGCACCCGAGAAACCACTGTCCGCATTGGACGAGTTGGTTCGGCAGACGGTCCAGGCAGAAACCCCTCCGCTGCCAAGCTTGGAGAGATTACTGGCAACAGGACTGAACACTGAAGAAGAACAAACGATACAAGGAGATAATGCACAGCGTCAACAAATTCCAGCTCTGGAAAAAGCAGCGGAAACGCTTATCAGTCAAAAAACAATTTCGGAAGCATCACCCCCTCAACAAAATAGAAGGCGACTAAACCGCTCCAACCAGGTTAAAACCCGTTTTTCCAGTGGAGAGCTTGCCCGGTTTCGACGCCGGGTGGAGAAGTCCGGACTGAGCCAAAGCGAATTTCTCCGTCAGGCGGCGCTGAACGGAAGGATCGTCATTGAGGAAAAGGAGCCTATGACTGTCGCAATCATGGATGACCTGGAGCTGATCCGCGCAGAGCTGGGGCGGCAGGGCGGTATGCTGAAAATGGTGATCAAGCCCAACCAAGGTCAGAGGGAGCTGCATCCAGAGGAATGGGAGAAGCTGGTTCAGGCAATTCGCTATCTGGAGCATACTAAGGAGCGGCTGGGGAAGTTGGAGGATAAACTCAATGGCAATCGTCAAACATAATTCCAGCAAAAACGTGAACTATTCCGATGTCCTGGATTATTACACCTATCAGCACACCGAGGATCCGAAAACCGGGCACTACGAGCCGATCCTGGATGAATTCGGCTTTAACCAGTCCCGGGAAAACTACGCGGTCACCTACTTCACGGCTCAGGGAACCGAGGAAGCACCGGAACTGTGGGCGGCTGCCTGTGTTCGGACAAACCGGGCTTTTGGAAAAAACGGCGGCTATGAGGACGTCAAGAATCACGAATACATCATCAGCCACCCGGCGGAAGACCGTCCGAAAATGGCCATGGAGGATCTCCTGGAGGAAGGCAAAGCCTTTGTCCGGGACAACCTCCACGGCTATGACGCTCTGATCGCCGTCCACCGGGACACGGACAATGACCACGTGCATATCGCCATTAACAGCGTTCGGGCACGCCAGCGGGAGGAAGAACCATGGATGGTCAAAAACAGCGACGGCAGCACAAAGCTCTGTGAAATGTGCGCCGGAGGCAAGCACCAGGACAACGCCGCTTTCCGACGACACTGTAATGACTGGCTTCTGGAATACTCCCGCTCCCACGGCCTGGAGGTCAAGGACAACAACGCCATTGCGGACCGGCACAAGGAGGAGCGGTACGACGCCGCGTCGGCAAAGAAACTCACCGTCCACCAGCGGCAGCTTCGGGAGGCGTTTCTGAAGGCCCGGGAAACCAGCGGCAGTCTTCAGGAGTTGAAGGATACCCTTATGGCAGACTACGGGATCACGCTGATCCAGCGGGGAAATACCTTCAGCCTCCTCCACCCGGAGAATCAAAAGCCGGACCGCCTCCGGGCGCTTGGCCTGGACAACAGCATGGTGCAATTTGACCGGGAGACAGATGCTTTGGAGGAACCCCCTGTAAAACGGAATCCGGATGGCAGCCCTCAGTTTGAGAAAAAGCCCTATGCCCAGTGGATGATGGAACGCCGAACCAAAAATTCTGAGAAGGTGGAAAATACCATTGCTCAGGCGGATGTGGTGGTGAATGAGAAACTGGCGTCTCTGGTGAAAGGGAAAAAGCGGAGTAACCCACTCGCCGTAAAGAAGCTGGACGCTCTGATTCAGAAGACTGTGTACGCCGAAAAGGATCTTCAGGCCGAGGCGGACAAGCTGGACGCACTGTTGGTGCGGTGGCAGCAGTGCCAGGATCCTGCGCTCCCAAGAAAAGAGCGGCAGCGTCATGAGAGCTATTTAAAATGGTGCGGCTGCGACATGAACTCCATGGATTTGATCACGGAATACCGCCGGGAAATTGACCAGGAGATAGGCCGTCTCACCGCCGCCCGGGAAGTCCTGCGTCAAAAGAAATTCTCCGCCGGTAATGAATTCTACCCGGAGTCCAAAAAATACTTCCAATGGCTCCGGGAGCGCCGCCTGGACAACACCGGCAAAGCAGAAGACGCCATTGCCCGGGCAGAAGATGTCATCGCGGCGCGGCTTCGCGCTAAAGGAGAATACTACAGCGAGGCGGATTTCCGGGAGCTAGACAGCCTGATCCGGAAAACCTCCTATGTGGAGCGGGACCTGCAAACGGAAAAGGACAAGCTGGACGCCCTCCTGGACCGATGGCAAAAATACCTGGATCCATCTCTCCCTGAAAAGGAACACAAGTCCCACGAGAACTATCTCCGCTGGTGCGGCTGCGACCCGGAATCGCCAGTGGTGCTGGAATATCTTCAGGTGCAGCGGGAGCTGGCCGACCTACAGCTGAGGCACATCGTCTCCATCCGGGATAGCCTCACCGATACCGCCGGGCAGTGGCGCGGGGTCAACGAGGACCCAGAAAGCAAGCGGAACCTGACCCTGGATAAGGAAGCCCAGCTGAAGCAGCAGCTAAAGGACGTCCGGGCAAACCGGGTGGAGCTGGGAGAGATTGCCGCCAACTGTCACCGGGCAGTGAAGCGCCGGGTATATAAAGACGCGGCACTGGCAAAGGCGGATTACTTCCAAAAGAAGTGGATGGAAACGCTGGAGAAGGAGAAGCAGATCCAGCGGCACCTCAAAGCCATCCGGCAGGAGAAGCGGTCTCTTCCCCGCTAAACGCAAAGGCATCCGAACGGATGCCTCTGTCGAATACGTCTTTCCGGAGACGCCCCACCGGGCGGAACCGGAACTAGCCGGAGGCCGGGGGTTTGGGGGACTTTCCCCAGCTTGCAGAGCACAAGTTCGGTACCAAATAGGGACCATTTTTGGTCCCTATGTACGGAACTTGTCCCACCACGAATCCCCCACTTTTCCGGGTAAAAAAGTGTGTCCACACGGGGACTTAATTTTCACCACTGGAATACCCTGTGAGGAAAAAAATAAACTCTATTTTCGCCCCATTTCCCCGCCGATCCACCCGCTCCGGGAAATGTGGACGTTCATAAAGGAGAGAATTAGAATGGCAGAAAGAGGAATAAAATAGGCGTTGACATTATACCGGCGCACCGGTATAATGATATGCAAGGGAGTTGATCTGCATGATTCAAGATATTCTACGTCAAAATGGTCTCACAATGTATCAGCTTGCAAAAGACAGCGGGGTTCCGTATTCCTCGGTCAATGATATTTGCAATGGCAAGACACGTCTTGAAAAATGTGGGGCAGACACAGTGTATCGTTTATCAAAAGCGCTGGGCGTTACGATGGAAACACTGCTGGAGCCATATATGAAAGAACGCATCAGCTTTGAGCTGTTCAAGAGCAATGTTTGCCACCAACTGAAATCACTTGGCGATGTCCAGTTCCTGATCCAGGAGTTGGAGTTGGATAATATACGTCGCTATTATGACGTGGGCTGGTATCCGGAGAGTCTGTATTTGCTGGCTATGGTGGATTATCTGAGTCGCATAAATGGGGTTCCCCTTTGCAACAAGTATGATGATCTTCGCCGTGCAAAATTAGAAAGGACCATTTATCCATCCAGCATTGCTGCTATGGCTGCGGCGTCCGGGAATGATCGGATTCGGGAAGACGCACGTGCCGCCGCAATTCCGGAATTTATGCGATTCAATATTGTGGAAAGTGAGGTTCGGGATGTCATCTGAAGCTTCAAATTATTTTACAAAAGAAAACCTTGATGGCTATTTGAAGGAACTGGCAAAGGAGTATCGCAAACGTGTAGGAAAAGCTATGCCCGCTGAGATCATCCTGGTAGGCGGGGCTGCGGTTTTGGCAAATTACGGTTTTCGTAACATGACTACGGATGTGGATGCGGTGATCCATGCTGCATCTTCCATGAAAGATGCCATTAACCGTGTGGGGGACAAGTACGGACTTCCAAATGGGTGGATGAATGCCGATTTTATGTATACCAGCTCCTATACCCCTAAGCTTGACCAGTTTTCCCGGCACTATCGAACCTTCTCCAATGTGCTCACGATCCGAACGGTTACCGCAGAGTATCTAATTGCTATGAAACTGCGTTCCGGACGAAAGTATAAAAACGATTTGTCAGACATTATTGGGATTCTGAGCGAACACGAAAAACAAAACACACCAATTTCTCTGGATGCAATCGAATGTGCGGTGAAGGATCTGTACGGCGGATGGGACAGCATACCAAAAGACTCTATTGATTTCATCCGAAACGTGATGCAAAAAGGGCATTTTACAGAAATGTTTACTTTGACTGCCGTTGAGGAGAAGAATACAAAGGTTGCTCTGATAGTCTTTGAGCAGAACTATCCCGGTGTCGCAAACAACGAAAATCTGGACAGCATTATTAAAAAGCTGAGGGAAAAAGAAAGTGCCAAGGCAATACAGCCGGGACAGAGCAATGGGCAACGAGATCAGGATGCAACAGCAAGGCAGTCTCCAAGAAAAGCCGAATTGGAACGCTGATGCCATAAAATTCCTTCTCTCCGGAGATGGCAGCATGATGAACCATCGGTGCAATAGAACCAAGTAATTGTGAACATGGAGGTAATCGCGTTGGAAAGAAAGTATGACCCAAACGATTTTGAGTATCCGCTGAATGAGGATATTCAGGCGATATATGACGCCAAGGCGGAGTTCGATAAAAATCCAAATGATGATTGGAAACACTACTTGCTGCAAAAAACGATATATAGGGCAGGGCTTACTATGAAATCATTCTGCTCCTGCTGCATTATGAGCGCGGAAACACGCAGTGAAATGATGGACTATTTTTGGGGGCTTACGTGATGATTGATTTTACAAATTGCAGGGAATTGCCCAACAATTACGGCGGTTCTGAGCAGAAGAAAAAACTCGTCTATAATGGCGAAAACTACCTTGTCAAGTTCCCTGACCCTGTGCGTCAAAAGAACATCCCTCTGTCCTACATAAACAACCAGTTTTCCGAGTATATCGGATGTCATATTTTTGAAAGCATAGGAATTCCTGTTCAGGAGACCTTGCTGGGGACATACCGGGATTCAGCAGGGAAAGAAAAAGTAGTCGTTGCCTGTAAAGACTTCACTTCACCAGAGCATACGCTCCATGAATTTTCGTGTATTGCTATCAGCACGACAACAATGGGGAGAAAGGCCAAAGTTCACATCGAAGATGTCTACGAAATAATTGATTCTAATCCTCTAATTCAGAACAAAGATGAGATAAAGAATTCCTTCTGGGATATGTTTGTTGTGGACACCCTGATTGCCAATGAAGACCGGCATCTGCATAACTGGGGCTTCCTAAATTCTAAGGATGGGCTGGCATTTGCCCCAATTTACGATTGCGGGTCAAGTTTACACGCATTGTTAGGAGACAAGTATCTGAAAGACCTGTTAACTGACAGCAGCAAACTAAAGAACGAAGCCTACAATGTGTATTCCGCCTACAGTTACGAGGGAAAGCGGATCAACTGTGCCGAGTTCTTTAAAAACCCAATTCCTCCGCTCGGAGACGCGATTTTGCGCATTGTTCCCTGGATCGACATGCAAAAGATACGGAGGATCATTGAGGATACGCCCTATATGTCAGATGCGCGGAAAGACTTTTTGATCCAGTCCATTACTTTGCGCAAGGAGCTGATCCTGGACAGAGCATTAAAGCGGTGCTCCAGCAAGACGTTGGACACGCTTGTCAAGGAAGCGATAGCAAACCAGCGCAAACAGCCCCCAACACCCAGCAAAGGACTGATAGAACGCGGCCCTACCCTTTAACAGCATAATGCAATCCTAAAAACTCAAAAAAATGCCCGAATGGAGCGATTCCCAGGACTTTGGATGAACATCCCATCGTCCTGGAAATTTCTATCGTCTCCATTCGGGCTTTTTTGACTCCAAAATATGCAGATTGGATCTGCGGAAAGGAGAACACACAATGAAGTACCTGCACCCGGTAGCAGCCGTGCCCAATGAGCTGATCAATGACACCACTGTCCACTATACCACCAAGGCGGTTGCCCTGGCGCTGCTGTTTCTGTCCGGACGGGAGAACCGAACTGTTACCGTGACCTTTGCCGAGCTGGCACAGATCTCCCATTGCAGCACGGCGACTACCCAACAGGCTATCTCTGAGCTGGTCCGGGGCGGGTACATCATTAAGAAGCGGAGCTACCGCTACAGCGACGAAAGAAAACGGCTGATCTATGCCGCCAACCGGTATGTCTGGGTAAAACGTGTCGGCGGCTACACCCTCCTGAAACGGGAAATCCTGCGCTACAAGCTCCTGCCTTCCACTCTGGCAAATCTCCTGTTCCTGTACCGCTGCGCAGGCCGCAAGGGACGCGCGTTCCCGTCCATCCGGCATATTGCGGGGAAACTGAAATCCAAGGAAAAGGCCAACCTGGATATGGCAAAGTCCACCGTGTGCCTGGCACTGAAAGCGCTGCGCCTTACCCAGGCGGTGGTACGCCACCACTGTTCCACAAAGCGGGGCTGCTACGCTGCCAACACCTACTATTTGACGGATATGGTCATCTCCGGCGGGGCGGACCGCCGCCTTTCTGGGGAGGGTAGTCCGAAATTTAGCAAGCATAGGATTATTAACCAGATAACGGAAGGCTTTACTAAGAGAGAAAGGAAAAAAGGTGTCGGCCAATTCGGCGATTTGCACAGTTTTGACCTGGATTTTTCCTGGATGAAGCCCTTGTACTTCGATGGCACCGGCGTGATCGTGTCCCTCTGTGACGAACCTGATTTGACCGCATAGGGGGTAGTGCGCCCTTTTTGAAGCTGTGCTGCCTGTCCTCTGCCGGGCTGGCTGCTAAATTATTCTCCATTGGGGAATAATTTAAGCTCCGCAACTTCTGCCCCATTGGAGCAGAAGTTAAACCTTGGAACTTCGCCGGGATGCCGCCGTTTTTTGAAAGGCATCTGCATATTCCCACGATGCAGCTTACTGCCCACCGTTCCCCTCAAAAAAATAAAAATATCTCTCTAACCGGATAGCAGGGTGCAGCACCCAGAGAGCGGCCACCACTCATCTACCCCTGCGGGGCGCAGCCCTGCGGCACCATGCAGGGATCGTCCATAGGGTTGTCCAAGGGTGTCCATAGACTTTTCCACGCCCTTGTGGTGTGGGAAAGTCTGTGGGCAACCGCCAGGCGTCAGCCTGTGGTCAACCCTGTGGGCTATCCCGGAAACCTTAGTAAAAAATTCAGCAACATTTTTGCATTGAAAAAATCTATAATTAAGAAAGGAAATCAAAATGGAAAATCAGACAACTAACCCACTTACCCAGCAGCTCAAGGACGCCCGGCAGGAGGGCATCCGGCACGGCAAGATCCTTGCCACCACAAAAAACCTATCCATGATTATGAAGAACCTGCATATCCCCATTCAAGAGGCTCTGGTTCTCCTGGAGATCCCCAGGAAGGAACGGAAGACTTATATTAAAATTTTTGAAAGTAAAAAGTTGCAAAAAGCAGTTGACAAATGATACTATATATAGTACAATACTTACAGAGGGGATGATATAGAGAATGGAAATTGTACTAAAGAAACAACCCCGTAAATATCTTGAGGGTGCCGATGAGCCAACCAGGAAGAAATTATACAAGGCGCTGGATAAACTCTCCAGGCTGGAGGGCGACATTGTTCCACTTGCTGGCACAAAAAACAGATACAGATTCAAAATTGCCCATTATCAAATTGTATTTGAATGGGAAAAAGGTCAAATCGTAATTACAGTAATTGAAATCAACACAAGATCAAATATCAAGTATTAGGAGGTGCAGACCATGGCTAAGAATCTTACACCGGAGGAAATTGAAAAGCGGTTTCAACAAATCAATGCTCAGGAGCCTGAGGAATTAACGCCGGATGACGCAGCTTTGCTAAAAGCAGCGGAGGACATGGATGACGGCTCTGTAGTTTCTCTGGACGAATTAAGGAACAGTCTGGACGGATACAGCGGAAAAATCCTGCTCCGGATTCCCCGCAGCCTTCACAAAACGCTGAAACAGGAAGCAGATATTGAAGGCGTCAGCCTTAATCAATATATGCTGTTTAAGCTGGCAAAGTAAAAAGCGGGGCAGAAAGCCGCTGCTGAGTATCGGGCGGATCCCGTAACCTACAGCCACAAAGAAATCAAGAAAATCCTGGGGCTTGTGTGATGAAGCACACAGGCCCCAGGCGGATTAACTGTCTGGATCGGGCAACTGGTTCAAATACTCTATGTCATCACGCCACCGGGCACAGGCATTGGGATAACGGGTTTTATTCAGCGCGATTAAATGGTTAATATGGCGGATGGCCTGTTCCTTTGTAATCGCATGATCTGTCAGAGCGGCATCAAGTGCTTTTCTCCGAGTATCATAAGGGACAGATTTCCTTACTGAGTATCCATACTTAAACAAAATAGAGCAATCCTGTAAATCAGCATCTCCAATTCCATAGGGTAATCCTTGCTGGCCTTGCGGAGGAAGTAATCTCTTAGGATCGGATATGTTTGATTCATGCCATAGCTCCATTGGAACAGTTTTAATAAAAACACTTGCTGGCACAAGCAGACTCCCTGTTGTCTCTGATATATATCCATCCAAGCGATATTTTTCCTCTCCAATGGGAACAGCATAGGATTTGCACCGTGAAATTATGCTATCGTTTATAACAATCTTTCCGGAATAGGAAACTATTTTCCTGAAGGATTCCTCACTTTTTCTTGTTTTTTTGTTTGTATGCGCAGACTGACGATAAGGGATGTTTAACTGCCTGCGAATATTATCAGGAATTTTTTCAAAGTCTTGCTGTAATATGTAGAGCTTTTTACTGGCCACTGACTGGTAGAGCCTTATTACCACCTGATCCGTACCATCGTTAAAATCAACGTCCATGGTCTTTACTTTGTTATTCAAAAACAGCCGATCTATGGCTTTTTTTGAAATTCCCCGTAACTTTTTTCCATCGCGCAGTTGCTTTCCTACAGGGTGTGTTGAAGTAAATTGTCGTGCCTTTTGTAATGAGCTTAAGAACTTATCTTCACCCTGATAATTCATCAATTCTTTAACGCTGACCGCAAGCTTATTATATGTTTCTACAGAAAGATAATAACGTGTATGCCCAGTCCTATCCTTTTCTGTACAAAGGAAACAGTCGATGTTATGATCAACATCAAGAGACAACGTTGTTGATACAATACAGTCATTTAACAGTGAGAGAATTTGGGAACGGTACGCTCCCCAGACAATAGGCTTAGGCTTTCGAATTGCAGGACCTGGTTCATCCTGTATTTGATTAATTTTCGTTTCCGCAACCTCTTTTTGAGGTTTATTTGAAGATTGAGTCTTGTCATTGGATCCGTTTCTTGCCGGGTCTTTCACGTGTAGTCTGTTCTTTATTTCACTTGGCAGCTGCTCGAAAGTACTCTTGATCATATAGATATGTGCATATTCTTCTTTTTTGTGTATTATGAGTAAGAGTGGTATCTTAACTGCACTGCGAGGCCCTGGAGCAGCTACCGTGACAAGAGAGCCATGGTAAAAATATGTTGACCATTGACTTTCAGAAATCAAATTAATCCACGTGTCAAGAATTTGGTCAAAATTTAGCTTAATACTTGCTTTGAAGCGCATGTTGCCTTTTGAGCGCTTAGGGACGTAAGAACAATTCTTGATATCTAACGTATCATGAATGGTTTCTGGTAACTTGTCAGAATTTCCCATCGCAATTCTCCTTGTAATATTTTGTCCGAAATTCGTTATTGACATTTCTTCGTTATTTGCTAAAATAATATCCGTCGGAACCTCTGGAAGCGATGAGTTTGGTGATTGCCTACGGAGTGCGGTGGGTGTTTACACGATGATGGTTGGTGTAAATGTTTTACCGTAACTGAGATTCTGACCACAGGTCGAATTAAAAATCCCACCTCTCTCTGGCAGGAGAGAGGTGGGAAAAGGCTTGTGATAAATACCGCTTATCATCACGGAACTTATCTTAACAAACCAAACAGCTTTTGTCAAGGGGTTTTGTGAAATTTAGCAAACCGCGGTCATAAGAGAAAACAGAAGGAAAACCTGTTGTGTCTTGCGATGATCGTTCTGATACTGCCTTAGGCAGCCTCATAGTACCAGGAGTTAAGGACGGGAGCGTTTACTGGAACGGCACAGCCTCGGCAGTGGAAACTAGTTGCCCACTTCAATGACGATGACGGTCATTAAAAAAGGCGATGAATGTCAGTATTGGGAAAAGCTGTTGGGGGTGAAAGGATCAGAGAAAACTTCTGTCCATCATTGTAGTCATACCCATTCTACCTAGCTCAACTCTACCCACGCAATCTTTGCGCCCTTTTGCACCCGCATTTTTTTGACATCCTTCCCAGGCGCTGACAAGCTCAACGCCTGGGAAAGCTGTTTTCTGGTTGCGGAGGCAGGAC
>CAYTWZ010000003.1:0-47570 GCA_964442035.1 uncultured Oscillospiraceae bacterium | reverse complement strand
CGATGCCAAATATCCGCAAAAGAAGACTTCCGATCAGGCCATGGTCAAATGACGATAAGCTTAAATGGAAGTCTTTTATTCTTTTACAGACACATATGAATCCGCCCCTACGGCCGCATATTTATGCCCTGATAAATACTCTTTTAAAATATTCCTGTCTTTGCATATCCGTATTGTTTCTTCTATGGCCTTTTGTGTGTGCGGCCATAGAGCTTTATTGCCCGCTTAAAACCTTTGTAAAGGCAACATACTTGGGATACTTAAACAGATTGGTAAATACGCTGTCCTTTACGTTGCGCTTAACAGTCTTATCCTCGTCCATTGTATCACTCCCCCTCTGATTTCAGTATATCACATAACGGAAAAAATGTCAACAAGTATATTTTGATGATTATGTCTGCGCGTAAACGGTACAGCAAAAAACGGAGAGCAGAGTGCGGGCGGAGACAGGACCGGAATCAAAAACGACTAAACGATCCCCTTTATTTTTTGGTAAATTAGGCATAAAATGTCTTGACTAACAAATAATTTTATAGTATAATACTTTAGTCGGTTCCGTCGGGACTGTTTATATAGATGAAATAGGAAAGGATGAAAAATATGGCAAATGCTCTTACGCCTGCGCAGCAGGAAATAAAAGAGGAAATAATCGGCAAGCTTAGCCGCCATTACGGCCGTACTCTTGAGGACGCTACAAAAAATCAGATCTATAAGGCTACGGCATTTACGGTAAAGGACTCTATTATGAAACGGTGGGTGGATTACCGCCGCAGCCAGAGGACCGCTCACAATAAGGAGCTGTTTTATCTTTCGTTTGAATTTCTTATGGGACGTTCCCTCGGAAATAACCTTTTGAACACAGGACTTACCGATGATTATGAGGCTGTTCTCGAAAGCATGGGCTGCTCCCTCGCCGAGATATCCGCTCAGGAAAACGACGCCGGCCTCGGAAACGGCGGACTCGGACGTCTCGCGGCCTGCTTCCTTGATTCTCTCGCGACACTTAACATGCCGTCCTTCGGCTGCTCCATCCGCTACGAGTACGGACTGTTTAAGCAGAAGATAATTGACGGACAGCAGATCGAAACGCCCGACGACTGGCTCAGCGACGGTACTGTATGGGAGATCCCCCGTCCCGAGGAAAGACAGCTCGTTCGCTTTGGCGGCGAAGTTAAGACCGAATATGTTGACGGCAGAATGAAGATCAGCTACGAGAATACTACCGATGTTTTGGGTATTCCATATGATGTTCCGGTCGCGGGGTATAACGCTAAGCTGGTAAATACTCTCCGCCTGTGGTCCTCCCGTGCCAAGAACGACCTTAACATGGCATATTTCAGCGGCGGCGACTATGTAAAGGCTGTTGAGGAAAAGGCTCTCGCTGAGGCGATCTCAAAGGTGCTTTACCCTGAGGACAATCATCAGGAGGGCAAGCAGCTTCGTCTGCGTCAGCAGTATTTCTTTGTATCATGTACTATACAGTGGATAATATCCCGCTTTAAGCGCCACCATGCCGGTGAAGGACTTGACAAGCTGGCGGATTATATCACTATTCATATCAATGACACCCATCCCGCTATCGCAATTCCCGAGCTTATGCGTATACTTATGGACGAGGAAGGCATGGGCTGGGACGAGGCTTGGAATATCACCACAAAGGTCTTTGCGTATACCAATCATACGGTTATGGCCGAGGCGCTGGAAAAGTGGCCTGTTGACATGTTCCGCCGTCTCCTTCCCAGAATATGGATGATCGTGGAGGAAATGAACCGCCGTCTTCAGAACCAGCTGATCAAGGTTTACGGTCAGGATTGGGGCAAGATCAACTATATGGCGATCGTTTCCAACGGATATATTTCCATGGCCAATATGTGCCTTGCTTCCTGCTACAAGGTAAACGGCGTAAGCGAGCTTCACACGGATATTCTTAAAAACGACGTTTTCAAGGACTATTACAACCTCTATCCCGAAAAGTTTGTACCTATCACAAACGGTATTACCTACCGCCGCTGGCTGCGTCTTGCCAACCCCGAGCTGAGCGAGCTTATAACCGGCAGGATCGGATCGGACTGGATCGTTCACGCCGAACAGCTTGAGAAGCTCGCGCAGTATGCCGAGGATGATGACTTCCAGGAGGCATTCCGCAAGGTAAAGCTTCAGAAGAAGACAGAGCTTGCCGAATATATCAAGGAGCACAACGGTATTGACGTTGACCCCGACTCGATCTTTGACGTACAGGTAAAGCGTCTTCACGAGTATAAGCGTCAGCTGCTTAACGTGCTGCACATACTCTACCTCTACGACAAGCTTAAGCATGACAAAAACTACGACATGCTTCCTCACACCTTTATCTTTGGGGCTAAGGCTTCTCCCGGATACAAGAGGGCAAAGCTCATTATCCGCCTGATCAACGATGTGGCAAAGCTTATCAACAATGATCCCGACATTGACAACAAGATCAAGGTCGTATTTATCGAAAACTACGGCGTATCCCTTGCCCAGAAGATCATCCCCGCGGCAGATATTTCCGAGCAGATTTCCACAGCGGGGCTTGAGGCCAGCGGTACCGGCAACATGAAGTTTATGGCCAACGGCGCGCTTACTATCGGTACCCTTGACGGAGCCAATGTTGAGATGCTTCGGTGCGTAGGGGATGACAACATATTTATCTTCGGCATGACCACTCCCGAGGTCAACCGCGCCCTTCGCTTTGAAAGCGAGACCAGTCAGGATATTTACGCTTCTCAGGCAGACATCCGCCGTATCCTTGACATGCTTATTGACGGTACGATCAATTCCTCCGATCATCACCTTTATTACGATCTGTACCAGTCGCTGGTGTTCGGCGACCACGGAAATGCCGACAAGTTTATGGTAGTGCGTGACTTCCGGGCTTACTGTGACATTCACGTCAAAGCTGACCGTCAGTACCGTGACCGGAAGCTTTGGACCAAGAAGGCTATTCTTAACGTTGCTTACAGCGGCTTCTTCTCCAGTGACAGAACTATCAAAGAATATAACGATAAGATCTGGCACCTTCCCGTGGTTGAATAGTAAAATTAAAGTAAAATTATTAAAAAAAGAAATGGCCTGCTTGAGACCATTTCTTTTTTTATTGGTTAAGCTTTAAACAGTCGATCCGCTCGGTCAAATTTCAACTATTGCCTCAATCTCAATGAGCGCTCCCTTGGGAAGCTTGGCAACCTCTACGCAGGAGCGGGCGGGGTAAGGCTCGGTGAAGAACTCGGCATATACCTGATTGATCGCGGCAAAATCGTCCATATTTTTGATGAATACAACGGTTTTGACGGTTTTGCTAACGTCACAGCCCGCCGCCTTAATCAGGCTTGTCACATTGGTAAGGGCCTGACGCGCCTGTGCCTCGGGACCGTCGGGAATTTGGCCTGTGGCGGGGTCAATGGGTATCTGGCCGCTGGTAAACAGGAACCCTCCGGCCTTGATGGCCTGAGAATAAGGCCCGATAGCGCCGGGAGCGTTTGTGGTAGAAATTCTTTCCATTAAAGATCATCCTTTCTTATTTGTAAAGCTTCAGCGGAGTATACGTATAATACGGCTGCTGAAGCGTGTAGACTTTTTGGGTATTTTGTCCACCGCAAAGAACACCGCCAGCGTCAGTATGAGCGCGGCGAGGGCGGATATATCCGCAACGGTGGAGTCCGATGTAAAATGATCCACAATAAGATATGCCGCCAAAGTAATGATTATCGGCAGTATGTAGCCTATAAACGCCAGAAAAACAAATGCTCCGGAGCTCATTTCCACCTTGACCATATCGCCGACCTTGGCGTTAAGCCCGTTGACGGCCTTAAGGGTGGATGAGGTGGGCTTACACTCGGAGCTGCATGAGCTGCAGTTTTCGCCGCAGCCGGAGCTTCGGCGCACCCGGACGATCGCGGTTTTGCCCTGTATTTCAACTACTTGTCCTATCTGATCCATGGTTTTCCTCCTTGCTGTAGCCTAAAAGCTCCCGGGCGTTTTCCAGCGCGGCGGGGGTTATGCTGTCGCCGCACATTATCCGGGCGATCTCGTTTACCCGTTCTTCCCCTTCAATAGGACGGACAGTTGTGGTTAAGGCTCCGCCGGAACTGTTTTTTTCAATTAAAAGATGCCGGCTTGCCGCCGCCGCTATCATGGGGAGGTGCGTTATACAAATGACCTGATGATTTTGGGCCAGTTCGTTCAGCTTTTTTCCGATCTTGGCCGCCGCCCGTCCGCTTACACCGGCGTCGATCTCGTCAAATATCATCACAGGCAGATCATCCACCTGAGAAAATACGGTTTTGATAGCCAGCATGATCCGGCTCAGCTCGCCGCCGCTGGCAATTCTGCCAAGGGGCTTAGGCTCCTCGGATGGATTGGCGGAGATAAGCAGCTCCGCCTTTTCGCCGCCCTTTTCCCAAAGGGGGCAGGGAGTGAGGGAGGCGGTCACCTTTGTGCCCGGCATATCAAGGAAGGCCAGCTCCGCGCATATTTTCCGACAAAGCTCGTCCGCGGCCTTTTTTCTCAGGTCGGTAAGGCGCTTTGCGGCTTTTTCGGCTTCGGACTTAAGCTCGTTTACGTTTGCTTCCATTTCCGCGCCGTGCTCATCGGCATATACAAGCCCGTCCAGTTCTGCTTTCGCCTTGTTAAGGTAGGCGAGAACATCCGCTTCTGTAGCGCCGTACTTGCGCTCAAGCTTAAATATCACCCCGATACGGTCATCCACAGCCGAAAGCTCGCCCGGATCGAATTCCAGACCCGATGCATAGGAGGAGATATCCCTTCTCAGCTCCTCAAGCTCATAGTAAATGTTTCTCAGCTGCTCGGCTGTGTCCTCCATGGACGGGTCAAATCCGCTGACGGTTTCCATTGCGGAAAGGGCGTCGCTTACAGCGTCATATCCGGCCGAAATGCTCTGATGCGCGAGATCGGCGTTTTCCGTCAGCTCCTCCGCGTTGCTTAACAGCCTTTGACGGGCGGTAAGCTCCTCTTCCTCCCCCTCCTTAAGCCGGGCGTCCTCTATCTCCTTCACCTGAAAGGACAAAAAATCGATCCGTTTTTCCCTTTCGGCAGCGGAGGAACGCGCCTCAACGAGGGCTTTTTCCGCCGACTTCCAAGCGTGGAATTTTTCCCTGTAGTCCAAAAGAGCCTTGCCGCAGCGGCCGTAGCTGTCAATATAATCCACATGAGTGGCCGAATCGAGCAGCGCTGTCCCGTCGTGCTGACCGTGTATGGCTACAAGGCGGCTGCCTATCGCCTTAAGCGTGCTGAGTGTGATCGCCGCCGTCCCAAGACGGCAGACATTGCGCCCGTCCCTATACAGCCTGCGCTGCAGGATAACCGTACCGTCCTCCTCCGGGGCAAAGCCCAGCTCCTCCAAAAACGGCCCTATATCGGGGCAAAGGAACACCGCCCTCACAAGGGCATAGTCGGCTCCGGCCCGTATAAGATCCCGCTGACCCCTGCCCCCAAGGACAAGGCTGATAGAATCTATAAGCAGCGACTTTCCGGCGCCGGTCTCGCCGGTCAGCACATTAAAGCCGGGGCCGAGCTCCGCTTCAGCCTTTCGGATCACGGCTATGTTTTCGATTTCAAGAAGAGTCAGCATCTTAAAAACCCCTATTCCGCCATACTGCGAAGCTTGTATACCAGCCGCCGGGCGCTTTCCTCACTACGTACCACCATAAAAATCGTGTCGTCTCCGGCAATGGTACCCACTATCTCCGGGAGATCCATGGCGTCCAGAGCCGCCGCCGCGGCCTGAGCCATACCGCTGAGGGTCTTGACAACTATGTTATTGACCGCGTAATCAACAGAGACTACGCTTTTTTCAAAAATTATGTTAAAACGCTCGTTCATGTCGGCATCGCTGTTGATACCGCTTTGGGCATACACATAGCGACCCGAATCGTTCAGCCGCTTTAGTATCCTCAGTTCCTTTATATCCCGGGAAACCGTTGCCTGAGTAACATCATAGCCCATTTCCCGCAGAGCGTCGGTAAGCTCCTGCTGTGTTTCAATACTGTTTTCGCTGATAAGCTTAAGTATTGCGTTCTGACGTTTGATTCTCATGTTAACCTCCTATACGTTTCCGGTCAGCTTTATGCGTACAAGCTCATAAAAGTCCGGATCCGGATTCGTTGCCAGCCTAGTTATATACGGACTTTTGTTTATCTCCACATGGCCCCCTTCCCCAAGGACGCCAACGACCCGGCCGTCAACCGTGACAATGGCTTCGCTTTGAGACTCAAGTGTGACGGTCTTATTGGTGGGCAGGACAATTGTCCTTGCGGACAGATTGTGGGGACAGACAGGGGACAGGACAAACAGATCCATGTCCGGGGACGCTATGGGCCCGCCGGCCGAAAGGGAGTAGGCTGTAGAGCCTGTGGGCGTAGCGAGCACAAGGCCGTCGGCGCGTACCTCCGTGACAAGTTTGCCGTCCAGCGAGGCCTTGACCAGCTGCAGCCTTCCCGCGCCCCTGAGGATCACCACATCATTGAGTGCATGGGCGTATTGTCCGGCAGCTCCGTCTTTGTCGATGACGCGGCACTGCAGCATTGTACGCTCCTGATACCGAACATTGGAAAGTATGAATTCGGCCGCGGCATTGATATTGCCGGATTCCACCGTTGCCAAAAAGCCCAGCCGTCCTAAATTTATTCCCAAAAGAATGTTGCCGTAGGGGGCGCAGCGCCCGGCAGCGGCAATAATGGTGCCGTCGCCGCCCAATGTGACCACCATTGGGCACAGGGAGAACAGTTCCCGGTCTTTCAGCGCCGGAACGGGCAGCCGGTCCCTGTCCTCATAGGGGCAGTATACATTGGCTCTTCCGCGCAGCGCCGCGATAAGCCTAAGGGCGGTCTCCCGTCCGCGTTCTTTTTCAAAATTTACGATCAGCGCGATGTTTTTCACGGCGAACACACCTTTCGTGCTGTATAACTATACAATTTATTATACACCATAAAGTTAAAAAGGTCAAGGGTTAAATCTGTTTTAAGCAGTCAAAGCCCAATTAAACAGGTTTACCGGATCTGAGCGCGTGATCTTTTAAAAAATTTATTAAGAAAAAATAAAAAAAGGGGTTGCATTTTTTATAAAAAGGGTGTAAAATAAACCCATAGATGCAACTTTGTGCAACTTTGTGCAAGAAAGGGCGGTGAGCGTACATGGATGAGCAGATCGACATCTCTGTTGAGACAGAAGAAGAGAAAGAATTTTTAGGCGAGTATCGCTTCAACATGGACACTAAGGGCCGCATCACTCTGCCCGCGAAATACCGTGAGGAATTGGGCGAGGGCTTTTATGTCACAAGGGGGTACGATGGCTGCCTCAGCATATACGACAGGGAGCACTGGAAGCGGTTCAGCGCAAAGGTCAAGGCTTTGCCCGAAACCAATCCCTCCGCCCGTTATATGCAGAGGATCTTTCTTCCCGGCGCGGACAGGCCCGAGCCTGACAAGCAGGGGAAGATATTGATCTCCCTTCAGCACAGGAAGTATGCTGACCTTACAAAAGAGGTCGCCATTGTCGGCGTGGGTAACCATATCGAAATATGGGACGCCCAGCGGTGGGATAATTACAACAGCAACGACGCTATGAGCCTTGAGGCCGCGGCGGAGGAGTTGGACAAGCAGAGGCTGTAATATGAGCGGATTTGAGCATATTACGGTACTGGCCGAAAAAACCGTAGACCAGCTTTCGGTAAAAAAGGACGGGCTGTACGTGGACTTTACCCTTGGGGGCGGAGGACATTCCCTGCTGATACTTCAGCGGGGCGGGCGCGTGATAGGCATCGACAGGGACATGGCAGCTATCGAGGCCGGCCGGGAAAGACTTAAGGAATACGGCGACAGATTTATTCCGGTACACGACAATTTCGGCAACATTGAAAATATACTTAAGACACTTGGGGCGGACAAGCCCGACGGAATAGTGGCGGATCTTGGCGTGTCATCGCCGCAGCTGGACGTTCCGGAGCGGGGGTTTTCCTATATGCACGATGCGCCCCTTGATATGAGAATGGACCTTTCGGCGGAAAAGACCGCCTATGATGTGGTCAACGGGTATTCCGAGGCAGAGCTTTTTCGGGTGATAAGCCGGTACGGAGAAGAACGCTGGGCGTCGAGGATAGCCGATTTTATAGTAAAGCGCAGACAGGAGGCGCCCATATCCACCACATTCCAGCTGGTGGATGTGATCAAGGCGGCTATCCCGGCCGGCGCCCGCAAGGATGGGCCACATCCGGCAAAGCGAACCTTTCAGGCCATAAGGATAGAGGTCAACGGCGAACTGGAAATACTTGACGGAGCAGTCCGCGCAGGCGTTTCAGCCCTTAAAAAGGGCGGACGTATGGCGGTGATCACCTTTCACAGCCTTGAGGATCGCATTGTCAAAACCGCCTTTGCCGAGCTTGAAAGAGGCTGCACCTGTCCCAAGGACTTCCCCGTGTGCGTATGCGGCGGGGTGCGTCAGGTCAAGGTGCTGACCCGCAAGCCGATCGTTCCCGACAGGGAGGAACTGACCAAAAACCCCCGCGCCCGAAGCAGCAAGCTCCGCGCGGTGGAAAAAATATCAGATTAAAAGTATTGGGATGATAAGATGTACGAAAACGATGGCTCCGGCGCGTTAAAAGAAGCTTATACCTATGAAGAAGAAAAGCCCCAAAGGGTCTCCCGCCCGAAACACCGGCCAAGACGCCGGGGCATAACCGGGGAGCAGAAGGCGGCAATATTTGTAAGCGTCATTGCCGTATCAATGATGGCGCTGGCGGTATTGACTCTTATGGCGAACCTTAACACCAGCTATAAGACCCTGAGCGAGAAGAAAGACCAGCTCAGCAGCCTGGAGTCACAGGTCGAGCAGCTTTCCTCCAAGGCGGAGGGGGCGGCAGCATTTGCCGCTACAGAGGAGCAGGCGGCCGAGATCGGTCTTTACAAGCCGGGGAAGGAGCAGATCGTATATATTGAGCTGGACAGCGCCGACAGCGGCGAGATCCTGGCAGAGGACAACAGCAACAGCGGAATAAGAGCGTTTTTCAATAAAGTTGCCGCCATAGCGGAATATTTTTATTGATAAGTAAGTAAGCTGTATTGCGAGGGAGTGCATATCGGGGAGGGGGAAAAGTCCCCTCTCCGCTTGTTGTTTTATTCGGAAAGAGTTTTTGAGTAAGGAGAAGCCTATGAAAAAGGGAAAAGTCGAGATAAAAAACCGGATGCGCTTGCTTATGACATTGTGTATGCTTTTGTTCGTGGGACTGATAGTAGTATTGGGTGTAAGGCAGTTTATCCAAGGGCCAAAGCTTAAGGCAGAGGCCGAGGAGCAGCAGACTCGCGACAATAAGATAGCCTCTAAGCGAGGGGATATTTATGACCGGAACATGAATGTGCTGGCCACGAGCGGCACAGCCGAAAGGATATCTATCAACCCAAAGCTGATACACCAGACCGAGGAAAAGGCAAGGGAGGATAAAGCCAAGGCGGAGGAAAAGGCCAAAAAGGAAGGTACCGCCGCAGGTGAATTCCCCGACATCAACCTGACTGAAAAGGTCGTAGCTACCCTTACAACGGAGCTGGGAGTGTCGGAGGAATGGCTGAGAACTCAGCTGGCCAAGACAGACAGGGTCTTTATCGAGGTAAAGGCCAACGTGGAAAAAAGCATAGCCGACAAGGTTCGTGAAAAGGATCTTGTGGGGATCGAGTTTACCGGCGATACAAAGCGGTATTACCCCAACGGAAGTCTTGCGTGTCACCTTATCGGCTTTGTGGGAAAGGACGGTCAGGGATTGGAGGGGCTGGAAAACATTCTTGACGACGAGCTCAGCGGCACTGCCGGACGGATAATTTCGGCCAAAAGCGCCGGAAACGGAGAAATGCCCTTTAAGTACGAAACCTACGAGGCCGCAAAGGACGGCAACAATGTAATACTTACTATAGATAAGACCATTCAGCAGATCGTTGAAAATCATTTGCAGACAGCTTATGAGGAAAACAAGCTGGGCAACGGGGGCGCGGCAATTGTGATGAACCCCAAAACCGGCGAAATTTACGCTATGGCCGTGGCACCGTCATACGACCTTGGCAATTATAACGAAATTACGGACCCCTCGCTTTTGGCACAGGTGGATAAGGTAATGAACAAACACAACGCTGAATATGCCGAAGCACAGCAGCGCATTGCCGACGGAGAAGCGGAAAAGGGCGACGAGGACATCAAGGAAATGACCTATGATGAGGCATACGCTGAGGTCAGAACCAAAATGTGGCGCAATAAGGCTGTTGTGGACACCTACGAGCCCGGCTCCACATTTAAGACGGTGACGGCTTCCGCCGCTTTGGAGGAGGACGTGGTGTCGCTTGACGACACCTTTGTCTGCACCGGATCCAAGACGGTGTCGGATACCCTCATTCATTGCTGGAAGGAGGGCGGCCACGGCTCAGAGACATTTGTGGACGGTATCAAAAACTCGTGCAATCCTGTGTTTATGGAGGTCGGCGCCCGCCTCGGGGCTAAAAACTTTTACAAATATTTTGAGGCTTTTGGCCTGACGGAAAAAACAAACTTTCTTATCCCCGGCGAGACGGTTGGCTACTATTATGATTTGAACGGACTCGGGCCTGTTCAGCTTGCCACCAGTGCATTCGGACAGTCCTTTACGGTCACGCCGTTACAGATGGTGCGGGCTGTGAGCGCCGTGGTCAACGGGGGCTATCTTATGGAACCGCACATTGTCAAAGCGTATACCGACAGCGACGGCAACATTCTGGAGACTGTGGATCCTGTGGTGGTGCGCCGTGTGATCTCCCAACAGACAAGCGACACCATGCGCGACGTGCTGGAAAAGGTAGTGTCCGAGGGCGGCGGCAGCGGAGCCTATGTAAAGGGCTACCGCATAGGCGGCAAGACCGGTACAAGTGAAAAACTACCCCGGGGAAGCGGGCTTACAGTGGCGTCCTTTGTGGGCTTTGCCCCGGCGGACGATCCCGAGATCGTCTGCCTTGTGATCCTTGACGAGCCAATGAACGGCATGACCTTTGGCGGACAGGTGGCGGCTCCTGTGGGAGGCAAAATAATCGAGGAAACCCTCAAATATCTCGGATATGAGCCTCAGTATACCGATGAGGACGAGACTACGGCCAAAATTCCCGTTCCCTCTGTAACAGGAAAGAAGGCGGATGAAGCCAAAGCGGATATTACCTCTATCGGACTGAAGGCTGTTGTCAAGGGAAGCGGCGAGACTGTAGTAAAGCAGATCCCCTCTCCGGGAGTAGATCTTCACAGCGACAGCGTTGTGCTGCTTTACACTGAGGAGCCCGAAGAAAACGAGGCCGCTGTCAATGTTCCCTCTGTCAGAGGCAAGACCTATAAGCAAGCGGAGGAGCTATTGTCATCTGTCGGACTTGAGCTGGGCCTGAGCGGCAACAAGACAGAGGATCAGCTGGACGACAGCTATCTGGCGGTATCCCAGAGCCCCGAGGCCGAAAGTCTTGTGACCAAGGGAACAACGGTATATGTGAATTTTGTAAATGAGGAAATAGAGTAGCTTTAAGGAGCGTTGTTTTGCGGCTATCTGAAATTTTCGGATCGCTGAAGATAAAGTCCCCGGCATATGACCCTGAGATAACAGGGATCACCTGTCTGGCGGATGAGGCGCACAGGGGAACGGTGTTTTTCGCCATGAAGGGGGCGAACGCCGACGGACATGACTTTATTCCTCTGGCTTTATCAAAGGGGACGGAGGCAGTCGTGGGGCAAGCGCCCCTTACGGAGGAACGATATTTCCGGGTCGAAAACTCCCGCCGGGCCTTTGCCGAGGCCTGCGGCGTCTTTTTAGGCCGGCCGCAGCGGAGGCTGCGGATATTGGGCGTTACAGGTACAAACGGAAAAACCACCGTGACAAATATGCTCCGCCTCGCGGCGGAGGCCTCTGGGCTCCGTTGCGGCTTGGCCGGGACAATAGAAAACATAGCCGCGGGCAGGCATATTGCCGCGTCACAGACAACCCCCGGCCCCGAAGAGCTGTATCCCTTGCTTAAGGAAATGGCCGACGGGGGAGACCGGATGTGCGCGATGGAGGTGTCCAGCCACGCTCTTGCGGGAGACAGAGTCTGGGGTATTGAGTTTGAGGTGGGTGTATTTACCAACCTTACAAGGGATCATCTGGATTTTCACAAAACTATGGAGGCCTATGCCCGGGCCAAGGCAAGGCTGATGGAGCAAAGCCGTATATCGGTGATCAATGCCGATGACCCGTGGGCCGCTTACTTCAAAGGCTATGCCCGTTCCGCCGTCACCTACGGGATAGACGCTCCGGCGGATTTTGCGGCGCGTAATATAGAAATAACGTCGTCAGGAGTAAGCTTTGACTGCCCCATAGGTAGAGTAAAGCTGCCACCCGGCGGACGGTTCAGCGTGTACAACGCCCTTGCCGCCGCCTGCGGCGCTTTGGCTGCCGGCATTGACGCGGGAAGCGTGCTTAACGGACTTAATACCTTTGGGGGAGTTCCGGGCAGAATGGAGCTCCTTGACACAAAGGGAAAATACAAAATATACATCGACTACGCCCATACCCCGGACGGACTGGAGAAGGCGCTTTCCGCCCTGAGGGAATTTGCTCCGCGGCGAATAATCACAGTGTTCGGCTGCGGCGGGGACAGGGACAAAACCAAGCGCCCCCTTATGGGGGAGGCGGCTTCGAGGCTGTCGGACTTTTGCGTAATAACCGATGACAACCCCCGCACTGAAGATCCCGCTTTGATAATCGACGATATAATCAAGGGTATAGAGGGTGACAGGTTCGCGGTGGTTCAGGGACGCAGGGAGGCTATACGTCTGGCAATGGGAATGGCGGAGAAAGACGACATAATACTTTTGGCCGGAAAGGGTCATGAAACATACCAGATAATAGGGACCCAAAAGCTTCATCTTGACGAAAGGGAGCTTGTACGGGAAATTGAGGACGAGGAAAATACTAAGTAAACGGGGGAACATGAGATGAACTACAAGCTTATATGGGCGGCCTGTGTGTCCTTTGTAATTACCGCGGCGGTGATGCCGCTGCTGATCCCTTTGCTCCGGCGGCTGAAGTTCGGTCAGAGCATCCTTGAGGACGGCCCGGTCTGGCACGCAAAAAAGCAGGGAACTCCCACCATGGGAGGAATAGGCATCATACTGGGCTTTGTCGTGTCAGGACTGATCTTTGTCCGGGATATGAAGGCTCTCGCGGTCATTGCAGGGGCAGCGCTATTCGGATGTATCGGTTTTGTGGACGATTACATCAAGGTGGTGAAGAAGCACAATCAGGGCCTTACCCCCAAGCAGAAGTTCGCGGCTCAGATACTGGTCAGCCTTGCCTATGCACTGTTTATTTATTTTATAGCGGAGAGATCTTCCACCCTTATTCCCTTTATGGGAAAGGAACCTGATATGGGACTGTTCTACATACCCTTTGTCATGTTTGTGCTGCTGGCTTCCAGCAACAGCGTCAACCTTACCGACGGACTGGACGGACTGGCGGCGTCGGTTACCACAGTGGCGGCGCTTTTCTTCGCTCTGGCTTGCGCATACCGCGGTGAAACAGGGTGCGCGGCGGTCATGGCCGCCGCGGTGGGAGCCTGTGTTGGCTTTTTGATCTACAATTTTTACCCGGCTAAGGTGTTTATGGGTGACACCGGCAGCTTGTTTTTGGGCGGGGCCCTGGGCTGCGCGGCTGTGGCGTCGGGACTGGAGCTTTTCCTGATAATAGGGGGCTTTGTGTTCCTCTTTGAAACTCTCAGCGTCATTATACAGGTGGCCGTGTTCAAAAAAACCGGCAAGCGAGTGTTTAAAATGACGCCCATACATCACCATTTTGAAATGTGCGGCTGGAAGGAGCCGAAAATCGTGTTCGTTTTTTCGGCAGTCACGGCTGTGCTCTGCGCTGTTGCCTATTTGGGACTTTAAGGAGGATGCCAATTGAAAAGAAAAAGAAAAACATCAGACAAAAATCCCCTTAGAGATCTGGGATCCTACATTATGCTTCGCCCGGGACGCACCGAAAGGATAGATTTCCTGTTCCTTATGCTTGTGGTGGTTCTGCTGGCGTTCGGGGTCATCATGCTTTTTTCCGCAAGCCAGAATACCTCCGTAAGTGATATTTACGGCAAGTTTGCCAGCCAGGTACGTTTTGCGGCCATCGGACTTGTACTTATGATAATTATTTCCCGCATAGATTACCACGTTTACCGCAAGTGGGCGCCCATGCTGTTTGGTGTGATAATGGTGGCAATGTACGCGGTGCCTATCGTGGGCTTTGCTTCCCACGGCGCTACCCGCCAGATATCCGTCGGTTCGTTCAGCTTTCAGCCATCAGAGGTGTGCAAGTACTTTTTGGTGATATACTTTGCCGCCCTGCTGTCCAGCAAGAAGCACAGTGACCTTTCAAATTGGAAAAACGCGATCAGGTATGCCGTCTGTCTGGGATTAGTAATAATCGCCTGCGCACTCCAAAGCCACCTTTCGGCGCTGCTGCTTATAGTGTGCACCGGATTTATAATGCTGCTTGCCGCCGGACTTCCAAAAAAATACAGCCTGTCCTTAGGCGGAGTACTTGTTGTGGGCGGCGGACTGTTAGCCGTATTTGAACCCTACCGCCTTCGCCGCTTATTGATATTTATCGATCCGTTCTCCGATAAGCAGGGGGATGGCTGGCAGATCGTAAATTCCCTTTACGCCGTGGGCTCAGGCGGGCTTACCGGCGTGGGCTTCGGCCAGTCAAGGCAAAAGTACGGCTACCTGCCCGAAGCACAGAATGACTACATATACGCAATTGTCTGTGAGGAGCTGGGCTTTATCGGCGGTGCGCTGGTAATACTGCTTTTTGCCGCGCTTGTGATCAGAGGCATACAGATAGCGCTGGCCTCAAAGGATACCTTTGGAATGTACTTGGGCTTTGGCATTATGACCATAATTGCCCTGCAGGTACTTGTAAATGTGGGGGTCGTGCTTTCGGTACTGCCTTCCACGGGAATGCAGCTGCCATTTTTTAGCTCGGGAGGCACGTCCATGGTAATTACCTTAGCGGCCATGGGAATAATGATGAACATTTCACGCTTCAACACTCAGAATAAAATATAGGGAGTGATATTATGCGAATACTGTTGTCCGGCGGAGGCACAGCCGGTCACATAAATCCCGCCGTGGCCATTGCCAAGGTGGTGCTTGCCCATGAGCCTGACAGCCGGGTGCTGTTTGTGGGTACCCCCAACGGAATGGAACAGCGGCTTGTGCCCAAGGAAGGCTTTGAGATTAAAAGCGTGGAGGTAATGGGCCTAAGGCGCAAGCTGACCCTCGAAAATATCAAGGTCGCTGTCAATTATTTTACTTCCATTAGGGATTCCGGGAAGATAATAGATGAGTTCGGGCCGGACGCGGTGGTGGGAACCGGGGGCTATGTGTGCGCCCCGGTGGTCAAGGCCGCATTTAAGCGCCGCATACCTACCTTGATACACGAGCAGAATGTTTTCCCCGGCCTTGCAATAAAAATGCTTGCCAAAAGAGCTGATGTCACTGCCATCAGCTTTGATGAGACAAGGAACATGATGCAGGCAAAAAACACGGTGCTTACAGGCAATCCCCTCCGTCCGGATCTGTTTTCGGACATAGACGCGGAGACGGTTCGCAGGGAGCTGGGCTTTGATGACAAGCCCATAGTACTGGTCATAGGCGGAAGCCTCGGAGCCGAACACATCAACGACGCTCTCTCCAAAATGATAAAAAACGGCTTCGGCGGTTTTAACCTTGTGGCGGCCACCGGCGAAAAGCACTACAACAGCTTTATGACCACCCTTGAAGGAGCGGGGGCCGCGCCCAATGTGCGGATACTTCCATATATATACAACATGAAGGACATGTTTGCTGTGGCGGATCTGGTGGTAGCCCGGGCGGGCGCGATTACAGTCAGTGAGCTTAACGCCCTCGGAAAGGCGTCCATACTTATCCCCAGTCCCTATGTCGCTCACAATCATCAGGAATACAATGCCCGCTATCTGGAAAAAAACGGCGCGGCAAGGGTGCTGCTTGAAAGCGAGCTCAGCGCGGAATCCCTTAAAAAGGCCATCGAAACCTCTATCGCCGACCCGGCAGCGCTTGCCGAAATGTGCCGATGCAGCAAAAGAATAGGCATAACAGACGGCGGCGAGGCAATATACCGTGAATTAAAAAAGATATCCAAATAGCAAAACCACACTCCGGGGCATACTATAACATAGTAATGCTTGGAGGTGCTGGGATGGAGGACTACATAGTTACGGGCAAAAATCCCCTTGACGGAAGGCTTAGGGTGTACGGTGCAAAAAACGCTGTTTTGCCCATATTGGCCGCCAGCGTCTTGAGCGGCGGAGTTGTGCAGCTTAAAAACTGTCCCCGTCTCAGTGACGTGAGCTATACTGTGGAAATTCTCCGCCGCCTTGGCTGCAAGGTGGCTCATGAGGGTGACGGGATAATAATCAACCCATGCTTTGCTTCCGACGCCCGCATAGATCCGGGAGCGGGGGATATGCGAAGCTCGGTGAATTTTTTGGGCGCTTTGGCGGGGCGTTTCGGGGAGGCTGTGCTGCCTATGCCCGGAGGCTGCAAGCTGGGAAGCCGTCCTATCGACATCCACATCAAGGCCCTTAAGGCCATGGGTGTGTCGGTAAAAACCGAAAACGGCGTGATTTACGCCAAGGGCAGGCCGCAGCCTGCCAATGTTTACCTTGATTTCCCCAGTGTGGGCGCTACCGAAAACGTGATTTTGGCGGCTGTTGCGGCGGACGGCATCACGACCGTCAGCAATGCTGCCCGTGAGCCGGAAATTGTGGATCTGTGCCGGTTTTTGACAGCCATGGGTGCAAGGATATTCGGCGCAGGCAGTGATATGCTGCGCGTTGACGGAGGCAGAGCGTTAGGGGGCTGCGAGTACAGCATCATGCCTGACAGGATCGTGGCGGCCACCTATATGTGCGCTGTCATGGCAGCCGGAGGCAGACTGGAGTTGGAAAACATTATCCGGCCTCATGTGGAGGAGACCGCCCGCATACTCTCACGCTGCGGCGGAGAAATAAGCTGGTGTGACGGAGGACTGTCCATCAAAGCGCCGGATGTGATACGATCCCTTGGTCAGGTGCGCACCGGGGTGTACCCGGGCTTTCCCACGGACTGTCAGTCACAGGTAATGGCCGTCATGGCCTGCAGCCGTGAGCAGAGCGTAATGATCGAAAATATATTCGAAAGCCGCTTTAAGATTGTTCCCGAACTGAGACGCATGGGCGCGGATATAACCGTGAACGGCAGGGAGGCTGTGATCCGGGGCGGCGGACTTCATGGAACCGGACTGTATGCCCGGGATTTGCGGGGCGGCGCCGCACTTGTGATCGCGGCACTGGGAGCCCAAGGCGAAAGTCGAATCTCCGGAACTCAATATATTGCCCGGGGCTACAGGAATCTGGCGGGAGAGCTGGCCGGTGTTGGAGCCAAAATACACTTATACCCGGAAGGATGAATAGCTGTGAGAAAACGGCGGCGTAGGAAAAACAAACATATATCTATGGGAATAGCGGTTCTCTGCCTGATAGCGGCGGGCTGTCTGGCGCTGTTGCTGACGCCTGTATTCAACATAAAAAACATTATTGTTACAGGGAACAATACTACCTCGTCAGAGGACGTCATCAGGGTCAGCGGCATTGTTAAGAACGTGAATATATTCAGCGTTAGCCTGAGGGAGGCGGAAAGCCGCGTGTCCAATATGCAGGCGGTCGAAAGCGTAAAGATCAAGCGCGCCCTCCCGTCCACGGTGCGTATAACCGTGACGGAGGGGGTGGTCGTAGCCTATATTGAAAACAACGGCGAATATGTGGGCGTATCCTCAAGCGGAATGGTGGTGGATGTACGCAAGTCCGCCGCCGTCCCGGCGGCGACCCCTTCGGACGAAGGTGAGGATGAGCCGGCTGAAAATACAGACGGTGATACCGGCGGCACACAGGACAGTGACGCGCAGGACAGCGGCACGCAGGACAGCGATGAATCTGCGGACGGCGCGTCGGCGGACAGCGTACAGACCGGCAGTGAGACCCAAAGCGTAAATCTCCCATCAGTTCCCGTTATTACCGGCATGGGCGATATGGAATACAAGCTCAAGGGCAGGATCGAATTCAGTGACGAGAAAAAGGCGGAAAACCTGCAGAGGCTTATGGAAGAGCTGATCAATGATGAGATCGGCGAGGAAATAACCATGATCGATATGTCCGTCTATGACAACATTAAATTTGTATGGAAGGGAAGCCTTACCGTGCGCCTTGGAGATACGAGCGATCTGGAATATAAGATCAGACTTTTCAAGCAAATACTCACATCGGACGAGGGCAAGGCCGAGCTTGGCAATGATCCATCAGGCACACTTGACATAAATACCGGCCGCGGTGTATATCGCCCAAAAAAGGATTGAAAAATTTTAAGAAATTTAATAATTTGCTATTGAATAAATTACACTTTTATAGTATAATGATTATAACTGAGAATATGAGAGACTGAGAATTAATAATATACGTCGAGGAGGACATTCATATGAGAATGGAGTATGCGGAAGAATTGGGCACGGCTCAAAAAATTATGGTTATCGGTGTAGGCGGCGGCGGAAACAATGCGGTCAACCGAATGGTCGAGGCCGAAATACATGATGTGGAATTTGTTTCCATAAACACGGACAAGCAGGCCTTGTCCCACAGTCAGGCCACTCACAAGCTGCAGATCGGCGAAAAAGTCACAAAGGGTCAGGGCGCCGGCGGTAAGGCCGAGATCGGCCGCAAGGCAGCCGAAGAGTCCAAGAATGAGATCGTTCAGCTTATCAAGGACGCCGACATGGTGTTTGTAACCGCCGGTATGGGCGGAGGTACGGGTACCGGCGCGGCTCCCATTGTTGCCGCAGCGGCAAAAGAGCTTGACATCCTCACCGTTGCTATTGTTACCAAGCCCTTTTCCTTTGAGGGACGCCGCCGTATGGTTCAGGCCGAAGAGGGTATTGAGCAGCTCAGGAGCAACGTTGATACGCTTATCGTTATCCCCAATGACAAGCTCCTTGACATAAGCAATGCCAAGACCACATTGCAGGAGGCTTTCATGAACGCGGACGAGATCCTCCGTCACGGCGTTCAGGGCATAGCTGATCTTATCACTCAGGCCGGACTTATCAATGTTGACTTTGCCGACGTTACCTCTGTTATGAAGGACGCTGGCCTTGCGCATATGGGCATTGGCGTTGCCAGCGGTGAGAACCGCAGCGAAAAGGCTGCTCAGGAGGCTATTCGCAGCGCTCTGCTGGAAACCTCTATTGAAGGAGCCACCGGCATACTTATCAATTTTGTTGGCGGATACAACATGTCCATCAATGAGGTAAATCAGGCCGCTACCTTTATCCGACAAAGCGTTGACGATGACGCCAATATCATATTTGGCGCGGCCATCGATCCCGATTTGGATGAAGAGGTTCGTATCACTGTTATCGCTACCGGTCTTGAACAGGCCAAGGAAAACAAAAAGGACGATTTCTTTACAGGCGGAGCCGCCAAAAGGAAATTTGATCTGGGCGATGATGTCCCCGATATCCCAAGCTTCCTTCGCGGAATGAACTAAGTGGAGTGAACTGAATACATACCAGGCTGCTGCATAGCTGTTGCGGCGGCCTGTTTTATTTTAATGCTTTTTGACGCGATGACATGAAATAGTAAGCTATGTCTTCACATTGACGCGGCAAAAAAAATAATTTATTTAAAAAAGGTATTGCATATTCTTGCAAAATAATGTATAATAATACATGCATTATTCTTACAGAGGTGATATTACATGGATTGGCAGCAAATATCCGCTATTGATGAAAAATATTACATGAATACTTTCGGCAAGCGCCTTCCGGTGGCGTTTGACCACGGCAAAGGCATGTACCTTTATACCGAGGAAGGGGAAAAATATCTGGACATGTTCGCGGGAATCGCCGTTACGGCGTTGGGACACTGTCACGAGGCTTTTACAAAGGCGGTGATAGAGCAGGCGGGTAAGCTTCTCCACACCTCAAGCCTTTACTACATAAAAAATCAGGCGCTGCTGGCCAAGCGAATTTGCGACTGCTCCGTAGCCGACAGGGTATACTTTGGCAACAGCGGCGCGGAAGCCAACGAGGCCGCCATGAAGCTGGCCAAGATCTATTACTATAAGCAAGGCAAGGACAAGTACGAGATAATCACTCTCAACAATTCCTTTCATGGCCGTACTCTGGCGACGGTGGCGGCAACCGGTCAGCCCAAGTATCAAAAGCCGTACCATCCGCTTGTTCCCGGTATCAAGCACGTTGAGATAAACGACTTTGACGCCCTTGAAGTAGCCGTTACCGATAAGACCTGTGCCATTATGCTGGAGGTCATACAGGGCGAAAGCGGGGTGCATATCTGTGACGACGAATACCTGATCAAGGTGCGCAGACTGTGCGACGAGAAGGACATAATACTGATATTTGACGAGGTTCAGACCGGTATGGGTCGTACCGGCAAAATGTTTGCATATCAGACAACACCTGTTGAGCCGGACGTCTTTACCTTGGCCAAGGCCTTGGGCAACGGTATCCCCATCGGGGCTGTGTGCGCCCGGGAGTTTGCGGCCAAGGGCTTCGAGCCCGGCGACCACGGCGGCACTTTTGGCGGCAATCCCCTTGCTACAGCGGCTGGTATGGCGGTGTTTGACGCGTTTGAAAAAGAGCATATCTGCGAAAACGCGTATGATATGGGCGAATATTTTGAGGAAAGGGTTCGCGCCCTCAATTCCCCTGATATACTGGAAATACGCCGTCGAGGTCTGATGATAGGGCTTCAGATGCCTCAGGGCAGAGCCGCTCAGGTACAGGAAAAGCTGTTTGAGAACCATGTGCTTGCGGGCAGCTGCGGAGGACACACCCTTCGAATACTTCCGCCCCTTATAATAACAAAGGCGCATATAGATGAATTTATATCAAAACTGGAGGTTGCATTGGCATGAATCAAAAACATTTACTGACGCTCCACGACTGGAGTACCGACGATATTATGGAAACCCTTACTCTGGCTGACAAACTTAAAAAGGAGCTTAAGGCCGGAATCAAGCATCATATTCTGGCCGGCAAGACCCTTGGCATGATCTTTTCCAAGTCCTCTACCCGCACCCGTGTCTCTTTCCAGACAGGTATTTACCAATTGGGCGGACAGGGAATATTCCTCTCCGCCAACGATATCCAGCTTGGCAGGGGGGAAAGCATTTATGACACAGCCAATGTAATGAGCCGCTACGTTGACGGTATAATGATACGTACCTTCAAGCAGTCGGACGTAGAGGATATGGCAAGGTACGGCAGTGTTCCGGTCATCAACGGACTGACAGACCTTGTGCATCCCTGCCAGGTGCTGGCGGATATGCAGACCGTAGCCGAGAAAAAGGGCCGCCTTCAGGGACTCAAGCTGGCATATATCGGCGACGGAAACAATATGGCGCATTCCTATCTTTACGGCTGTGCCAAGCTTGGCCTTGATGTGGCCATCGCTACGCCCAAGGGCTATGAGTGCGACGCTCAGGTAGTTGAAAACGCTAAAAATGACGCCAGGGCTACTGGTGTTAAGGTCATTATTACAAATGACCCTGTTGAAGCGGTCAGCGGAGCGGACGTTGTCTGCACGGACACCTGGTGCTCCATGGGTCAGGAGGCCGAAAAAGCCCAGCGCATCAAGGAATTTCAGGGCTATCAGGTGAACGGCGAGCTGTTCTCCCACGCTGACGAAAACGCCATATTCCTCCACTGCCTGCCCGCCTACAGAGGCAACGAGGTGACGGAGGAGATCATTGACGGACCCCACAGCGTTGTTTTTGACGAGGCGGAAAACCGGCTTCACGCACAGAAGGCGGTCATGGCCCTGCTTATGAAAGACTGAGCCTATGAATGAGCATGGCTTTTTTGAGATACGGCTGGCCACCCGTGAGGATGCCCGTGCCATACAAGAGATCACTCGAGAAGCATTCGGCAAGTACTGTGCCATGGCGGAGATAAGTGATATTGAAGCCCTCCATGAGACAGTTGAGGATGTGCGGCGCGATATTGACCGCAAAACCGTCATTGTCGCATACATGGACGGCATAGTGGTGGGCAGCCTGCGGCTGGATATTGATATCGAAACCAAGACCGCCTATCTGAGTCGCTTCGGCGTAAGCCGAACCTACCGAAACAACGGCATCGGCAAGGCAATTGCCAATGCCGCGGATATTGCGGTCAGGCGGATGGGCGTCAGAGAGGTGCGGCTGCACACTGCCAGCAAGGTCGCTGAGATCATGCGGTTTTACTACTCCCGGGGCTTTTACGTCCGGTCTATTGATACGGACCGGGGTTATCTTCGGGCAGAAATGGTAAAGGAGTACGAGCCATGAGGTTAGTTAAGCTGTTTGCCGCAGCGCTGTGCGCGTTAGCGCTGACCGCGTGCGGAGATGATGAGCCCGCCATAAACGCCGCCGACCTTGCGGGAGCTTGGAGTTCACAGGATGCGGAGCTGTATTTTAACGAGGACGGCACATACGAGATCAAATACAGTGATTTCGCCGCTGGGGAGCTTTCGTCGGAAAACGGAAAATATGAGCTGGAACCCGGCAAGATAAAATTCAGGCTTCGGGACAAATACACACTGGACGAATACGGTGATATAAAGTTTGAACGCCTTATACACACCGAAAACAGGGAAGAGGATATAGCCCTTGACGGCGGTCTCCTGACCCTTGACGGCCGGGAATATTCCCGGCGGGAAACCGATTAAAGAAAGGAAGTAAGATCATGGATAAGAAAATAGCAAAGGCTCTGCTTTCCATCGGCGCTGTATTTCTGCGCCCTGAGCAGCCCTTTACCTGGGCCAGCGGCATCAAGAGCCCTATCTACTGCGACAACCGCCTCACTCTTACTGCCCCTGAGGTACGGACTCAGGTGGAAGAGGGACTTAAGGCGGTAATTGAACAGAATTACCCCGACGCGGAGGTCCTTATGGGAACCTCTACCGCCGGTATAGCCCACGCGGCCATCACTGCTCATCTTATGAACATGCCAATGGGCTATGTTCGCAGCGGAGCCAAGGATCATGGACGGGCCAATCAGATCGAGGGCAAGCTCGAAAAGGGTCAGAAGGTCGTTGTGGTGGAGGATCTTATTTCCACCGGCGGCAGTGTTCTTGAGGTGGTAAACGTGCTTCGTGAAGCAGGAGCAGAGGTGCTTGGCATTGCCAGCATCTTTACCTACGGTATGAAAAAGGGCGTACAGCGTCTGGCTGCGGCGGATGTTAAAAACGTAAGTCTTTCAAACCTTGACGCGCTGGTAGAGGCAGCGGCGGAGGAAGGCTATATCAAGCCTGAGGACTGCGCAAGAATATTGAAGTTCAGGGACGACCCCTCTGACGAAAGCTGGATAAAGCAGCCCGAATGACCCGCAAAACGGCTTTAGCCGTTTTTTGAGGATAGCGTCCCGGCAAATTAAGGTCGCATGTGTATTGACAACGGCAAAAAAATGTGATAAAATGAAAAAAACGGGGGAGCTTGTGTTGCAGGCTGAGAGGAAGCGATCAAAGCATGCCGTATGTGCATCGCCAATAGCTTCGACCCTTTTACCTGACGCGGATAATGCCGCCGTAGGAAGTCAGATTTGATTTTTTCCGGAGATATCCGCATCAGGGTATCTCCTGTTTTTTGCCAGAGAGTGGACACAATTTAAATTAACGGAGGATATGTATATGGAAAGATACACGACGCAAATGGACGCGGCGCGGCGCGGCATTGTTACACCGCAGATCGAGGCCGTAGCTAAAAAGGAAAATATGCCTGTGGACAAGCTTATGAAGCTTGTTGCGGAGGGAAAGGTGGCAATATGCGCAAACAAGCGTCATACCTGCCTTGAGCCAGAAGGCGTGGGCAGCATGCTCCGCACAAAGATCAACGTCAACCTTGGTGTATCCAGGGACTGTAAGGATTACAACATTGAGATGCAGAAGGTCATGAGCGCGGTAAATCTTGGAGCCGAGGCCATAATGGATCTGTCCAGCCACGGCGACACCCAGCCCTTCCGCAGAAAGCTCACAAGCGAATGCCCGGCGATGATCGGTACAGTGCCCGTGTATGACAGTGTTATCCACTATCAGCGGGATCTTGCCACGCTTACTGCCAAGGACTTTATCGATGTGGTACGTCTCCACGCTGAGGACGGCGTGGACTTTGTAACGCTCCACTGCGGTATTACAAGAAAGACCATCGAGCAGATACGCAAGCACAAGCGGAAGATGAACATTGTCAGTCGCGGAGGAAGCCTTGTGTTTGCGTGGATGAGCATGACCGGCGAGGAAAACCCGTTTTACGAATATTTTGATGAGATACTTGACATCTGCGAGGAGCATGATGTGACGATCTCTCTCGGTGACGCGTGCCGCCCGGGATGCCTTGCGGATTCCACGGACGTATGCCAGATCGAGGAGCTTGTGCGCCTTGGGGAGCTGACAAAGCGGGCTTGGGCTCACAATGTTCAGGTAATGGTGGAAGGTCCCGGACATGTGCCTCTTGATCAGGTTGCCGCCAATATGAAGGTGCAGCAGAGCATATGTATGGGCGCGCCGTTTTATGTGTTAGGCCCCATCGTTACAGACATAGCTCCAGGGTATGATCACATCACCTCGGCCATAGGCGGGGCGGTAGCCGCCATGAACGGAGCGGCTTTTCTATGCTATGTCACACCGGCGGAGCATCTCGCCCTTCCAAATGTGGACGATGTGAAGCAGGGCATAATCGCCTCAAAGATCGCGGCCCACGCGGCGGACATTGCCAAGGGAATCCCGGGTGCGAGGGATATTGACGACAAAATGGCCGATGCGAGGCAAAGGCTTGACTGGGACGCCCAGTTTGAATGCGCTCTTGACCCTGAGACGGCAAGGGCGATCCGCGACAGCCGCAAGCCGGAGGATGACCACAGCGACACCTGCAGCATGTGCGGAAAGTTCTGCGCTGTGCGCAGTATGAATAAGGCATTGGCCGGGGAGTACATTGACATTCTTTAAGATAGTATTATTCGCCAAAACCTCACAAAAATCAGTTCCGGTTTTTGTGAGGTTTTAACGAAAATTAAAAAATTGTAAATTTTTATAAAAAACAGCTTGAAATATTTTAATGGGTGAGGTATAATGTAAAAGCTGTGACATGACATACGATGAAGCGGGAGGTTGCCGGCAACAGGCCGGGTTTTTCCGTGGAGAATGTCCGGCTCATGAAGCCGGGCGGCAGTCACTGTACAACATGATAAAGCTTTGCGTTTGTCGAAAAGATTCGATAAAGGAGCGGTCTGCGCTCCTGACGCCCATCTTCATGTAGTACCCGGAGCAGCATAGGCTTCGGGTTTTCATATGGCAAAGGGTGAAACACCCGGCGTCATGTACAGGTGTCGCATGAGTCACAAATATTATATTATTTTTAGGAGGCACATGTATGGCAGCAAAGCAAAAAATGAGAATCAGGCTTAAGGGTTACGATCACGTTCTTCTTGACCAGTCCGCAGAAAAAATTGTGGAAACAGCTAAGAGAACAGGTTCTACAGTATCCGGCCCTATTCCCCTTCCCACAGAGAAGGAAGTTGTTACGATCCTTCGCGCCGTCCACAAATATAAGGACAGCCGCGAGCAGTTCGAGCAGAGAACTCATAAGAGATTGATCGACATTCTCAGCCCAACGCCCAAGACAATGGAAGCGCTTGGCAAGCTTGATGTTCCAGCCGGCGTAAGCATTGATGTTAAGCTTATCGACAAGAACAACAAGTAAAACACTGTTTTGGTGTTAAGTTTTCGCCTACGGGCGGACTTACAGGTAATGTTGGCCCAAGGTCAACCAATAACCATATAAGGAGGACAAATTTATGCAGAAGGCAATCATTGGCAAGAAAATCGGTATGACTCAGATTTTTGACGCCACCGGCAAGGTAATTCCCGTTACTGTTATCGAAGCCGGCCCCTGCCCCGTCGTTCAGAAGAAAACCATTGAGATTGACGGCTATGAGGCAGTTCAGGTGGGTTTCGGCGAAAAGAAGGAGAACCGCTCCAACAAGGCCGAAATGGGACATTTCAAAAAGGCCGGCGTAAGCGTGCGCAAGGTACTTAAGGAACTGCGTCTTGATGATATCAGCGGCCTTAATGTAGGCGACGAGATCAAGTGCGACGTTTTCGCTCAGGGCGACAAGGTAGATGTTACAGGCGTAAGCAAGGGTAAAGGCTACGCGGGTACCATCAAGCGTTTCGGCACGCACCGTCTTAAGGAAACCCACGGTACAGGCCCCGTACACCGTCATTCCGGTTCTATGGGCGCGTGCTCTACTCCCTCAAGAGTTATGAAGGGCAAGAAGCTTCCCGGACATATGGGTGTCGAGAAGGTGACCGTTCAAAATCTTGACGTTGTAAGAGTTGACACCGAGAGAAACCTTATCCTCGTGAGAGGCGCGGTTCCCGGTCCAAAGGGCGGTATCGTGACACTTAAGAATACAGTAAAGGCATAAGGCCTAATACGGAAAGGAGATGCTTATAAATGCCTACAGCGGTATTATATAATATGCAGGGCGGCAAGGTTGGCGAAATCGAGCTTAACGCAACGGTTTTCGGCGCCGAGGTAAATAAGGGCGTGCTTCACGACAGCGTTGTGAACTATCTTGCCAACCAGAGACAAGGTACCCAGAGTACCAAGACCCGCACGGAGGTCAAGGGCGGCGGTAAGAAGCCTTTCAGACAGAAGGGCACGGGCCGTGCAAGACAGGGCTCCACAAGGGCTCCTCAGTGGGTCAAGGGCGGCGTAGCTTTAGGCCCCAAGCCCAGAGACTACTCCTACAGCCTTAATAAGAAGGTCAAGAAGCTCGCCATGGTGAGCGCACTCAGCAGCAAGGCCGAGGAAAACGAGGTTTTCGTTGTTGAGGGTCTGAGCATGGACGAGGCTAAGACAAAGACAATCGTTGCTATGCTCAAGGGAATGGGTGTAAGCGAGAAGGCCCTTATCGTAACAGCGGATATGGAAAAGAATGTTTATCTTTCCGCAAGAAACATTGAGGGCGTTGACGCCTCCTATGTCGGAATGCTCAACGTTTACTCCATACTTGCTCACGACAAGCTTATTCTCGCCAAGGAAGCCCTTACCAAGCTTGAGGAGGTGTACGCATAATGAATTCCTATGATGTAGTAAAGCGCCCCATTATCACCGAACATTCCATGGATCAGATGGCAGACAGAAAATACACCTTTGAGGTGGCTAAGGACGCTAATAAAATCGAAATAAAAAACGCTGTAGAGGAAATCTTCGGCGTAAAGGTTGAAAAGGTTACAACCATGCGTATGCTTGGCAAGATCAAGCGCATGGGCGCTAACTCCGGCAAAAGACCCGACTGGAAGAAAGCAATCGTTAAGCTCACTGAAAACAGCAAGACAATTGAGTTCTTTGACGGCTTAATGTAATAGAGAAGGAGTGAACACAGATGGCAATAAAGAAGTATAAACCCACCTCTCCTGCTCGCAGACAGATGACTGTCTCCACCTTTGAGGAAATCACAAAGACTACTCCGGAGCGTTCCCTTTTGGAACCCCTTAAGTCTAACGCCGGCAGGAACTCTTACGGCAGGATCACCGTTCGTCATCGCGGCGGCGGAGTTAAAAGAAAATACAGGGTCATTGACTTCAAACGCGACAAGACAGGCGTTAAGGCCAATGTTATCGCTATAGAGTACGATCCAAACAGAAGCGCCAATATCGCCCTCGTTCAGTATGAGGACGGCGAGAAGAGATACATTATCGCTCCCAACGGCCTTAAGGTAAACGACGTTATCGAGACCGGCGAGTACGCTGATATCCGCAGCGGCAACGCTCTTCCTCTTGCTTCTATCCCGGTAGGTACAATTATCCACAACATCGAGCTTCAGCCCGGCAAGGGCGCTCAGCTTGTCCGTGCGGCAGGCGCCAGCGCTCAGCTGATGGCCAAGGAAAACGGGTATGCTCAGGTTCGTCTTCCAAGCGGCGAGGTTCGTATGATAAGCCTTGTATGTATGGCTACTATAGGCCAGGTAGGCAACCTGGATCACGAAAACATTTCTCTGGGCAGCGCCGGCAGAAAGAGACATATGGGCTGGAGACCCACTGTCCGCGGCGTTGTAATGAATCCCAACGACCATCCCCACGGCGGTGGTGAAGGTAAGTCACCGGTTGGTATGCCTTCTCCCGTTACTCCTTGGGGTAAGCCTGCTCTCGGACTTAAGACGCGTAAACACAAGAAGGCTTCCAACAAGTTTATCGTTAAGAGCCGCAAGCAGAAGTAAGCCGCATTAAGAAAGGAATGAAAGTATGAGCAGATCTTTGAAGAAAGGTCCCTTCGTGGAACCTAAGCTTTTGGCAAGAGTAGAAGCAATGAATGAAGCGGGCGAAAAGAGAGTCCTTAAAACATGGTCCCGCAGCTCCACTATATTCCCTGAATTCGTTGGCCACACAATCGCTGTTCATGACGGACGCAAGCATGTTCCGGTATATGTTACTGAGGACATGGTAGGGCACAAGCTGGGCGAATTCGCTCCCACAAGAACCTACAGAGGCCATCAGGGCGCAAAGAGCTCTAAGTAAGGGCTAATTAAAGTAAGGAGGACAAACACATGGAGGCTAAGAAAGAAGCCAGGGCAGTTTTGCGCTATGCGCGCATTTCTCCCCGAAAAGTCAACATTGTAAATGATCTTATCAGAAATAAGAGCGTTGGCGAAGCTATGGGTATTCTTTACAACACCCCCAAGGCAGCAAGCGAACTTCTCATCAAGCTCCTTGGCAGCGCCGTTGCCAATGCCGAAAACAACTTTGGCATGAGCAGCGATAACCTTTATATATCTGAGATTTATGCAAACGAAGGTCCTACTCTCAAGAGAATTCGTCCAAGAGCTCAGGGGCGGGCATTTCGCATAATGAAGAGAACAAGTCACATTACAATCGTTGTAAAAGAGAAAGAGTAAAGGAGGCGCGACTTATGGGTCAGAAAGTTAATCCCCATGGTATGAGAATAGGTATTATCAAGGATTGGGACTCCAGATGGTACGCTGACGACAGCACATTCGGTGACAATCTGGTAGAAGATCACAAGATCCGTGAATACCTCAAGAAGAAGCTTTACAGCGTAGGCGTTTCCAGAATAGAAATCGAAAAGAAGGCAAACACACTGCGCATCACCGTACACACCGCAAAGCCCGGCCTTGTTATCGGCCCCAAGGGCGAGAATATCGAGAAGCTTAAGGCTGAGGTCAGCAAGCTTACCGATAAGCAGGTGTATATTAATATTGCCGAGATCAAGCAGCCCGAGCTTAACGCTCAGCTTGTAGCTGAGGGTATTGCAGCTCAGCTTGAAAAGCGTATATCCTTCCGCCGCGCTATGAAGGGCGCAATGCGCGGAAGCATGCGTTTTGGCGCAAAGGGTATCAAGACAATGTGCTCCGGTCGTCTCGGCGGCGCTGAGATCGCGAGAGTTGAGCAGTACCACGAAGGTACAATCCCCCTGCAGACCCTCCGTGCGGATATTGACTACGGCTTTGCCGAGGCAAACACCACCTATGGCAAGATCGGTTGCAAGGTTTGGATATACAAGGGCGAAATTCTTCCCGAGAGCAAAAGAAAGACTCAGGAAGGGGGACGTAAATAATGTTAATGCCCAAAAGAGTTAAGCACAGAAAGCAGTTCCGCGGACGTATGACCGGTAAGGCCCTCAGCGGAAACAAGGTGACATACGGTGAGTTCGGTCTTCAGGCTCTGGAACCCGCTTGGATCACAAGCAACCAGATCGAGGCTGCCCGTATTGCCATGACACGTTATACAAAGCGTGGCGGTCAGGTATGGATAAAGATATTCCCTGACAAGCCTATCACAGAGAAACCCGCTGAGACCCGAATGGGTAGCGGTAAGGGATCTCCCGAATATTGGGTAGCGGTTGTAAAACCCGGCAGAGTAATGTTTGAAATCGGCGGCGTAGCTGAAGATGTAGCCCGTGAGGCGCTTCGTCTCGCAATGCACAAGCTTCCTATAAAGTGTAAGTTCGTTGCCCGTGAAAAAGAGGAAACGGAGGCTGAAGCTAATGAAAATTAACGAGATCCGTGATATGAGTCCTGAAGAGTTACAGGTTAAGCTTGCAGACCTTAAGAAAGAACTGTTCAACCTGAGGTTCCAGCATGCGACTAATCAGCTTGACAATCCTATGCGTATTTGCGCTACAAAAAAGGATATTGCCAAAGTCAACACGATTATCCGCGAAAAAGAACTCAGTAAGCAGCAGTAAGCATAGGAAGGAGGAAATGTAATGTCCGAAAGAAATTATCGTAAGGTAAGAATCGGCAGAGTAGTAAGCAACAAGATGGACAAGACCATCGTTGTAGCAATCGAAGACAGCGTTAAGCACCCTCTCTATGGTAAGGTTGTTAAGAGAACCGTAAAGATAAAGGCACATGACGAAAACAACACCTGCGGCGTAGGCGACCGCGTAAAGGTTATGGAAACTCGTCCTCTCAGCCACGATAAGAGATGGAGATTTGTAGAAACCGTAGAGAAGGCGAAGTAATCCTTTTCTAAGTTAAGAAGGAGTGAATAATACATGATCCAACAGCAGACTCTGTTAAAGGTTGCCGACAACACAGGCGCGAAAGAGCTTATGTGTATCCGCGTGCTGGGCGGCTCCCTCAGAAGATATGGCAATATTGGTGATGTTATAGTTGCTTCCGTCAAGAAAGCAGCCCCCGGTGGCATGGTCAAAAAGGGCGATGTTGTAAAGGCAGTTATCGTGCGCAGCCAGAAGGGTGTGCGCCGCGCTGACGGTACCTACATCAAGTTCGATGAAAACGCCGCTGTCATCATCAGAGACGATAAAAACCCCAGAGGCACCCGTATATTTGGACCGGTTGCGAGAGAGTTGAGAGACCATGAATACATGAAGATACTCTCCCTTGCACCCGAGGTTCTCTAATGGGAGGTATGGTAATGAGCAAGAACATTCACATTAAGAAGAATGACACCGTAATGGTAATAACCGGTGATGATGAGGGCAAGAAGGGCAAGGTCCTCAGTGTTGATGCGGAGAAGAACCGCGTTGTTGTAGAAGGCGTCAACATGGCTACCAAGCACAAGAAGCCCCGCAGTCAGGGAGATATCGGAGGCATCATTCATCAGGAAGCGCCTATCAGCGCTGCCAACGTAATGCACGTTTGCGATAAGTGCCATAAGCCAACTAGGCTTGGCCACGTTATCCTGAGCGACGGTACCAAGGTCCGTGTCTGCAAGAAGTGCGGCGAAACCTTTGAGAAATAATTGAAAGGAGATAAGTGCATATGTCTACTATAAAAACCTTATATCAGAACGAAGTTGCACCTGCTCTTTTTAAGAAGTTCGCCTATAAGAGCACTATGCAGATCCCAAAGATCGAAAAGATCGTTGTAAATATTGGACTGGGCGAAGCCAAGGATAATCCCAAGGTAATTGATGCAGCTGCCGGCGATCTTGCCAAGATCACAGGTCAGAAGCCTGTAGTAACAAAGGCAAAGAAGAGCGTCGCCAATTTCAAAATACGCCAGGGTATGAACATCGGCGTCAAGGTTACTCTTCGCGGTGAGAAGATGTACGAATTCATCGACAGACTTTTTAACGTAGCTCTTCCCCGCGTACGTGACTTCCGTGGAATTAATCCCAACGCTTTCGATGGCCGCGGCAACTATTCTCTGGGCATTAAGGAGCAGCTTATATTCCCCGAAATTGACTATGACAAGATCGACAAGATCAGAGGCATGGATATAATATTCGTTACCACAGCTAACACAGATGAAGAGGCCCGGGAGCTGCTCACGCTTCTCGGCGCACCATTTACCAGAAGCTAAGGAGGTAAGAGACAATGGCAAAGAAATCAATGGTATTGAAACAGAGCCGCGCTCCTAAGTACAGTACCCGTGCTTACAACAGGTGCAGGATCTGCGGCAGACCCCACGCATATCTCCGCAAGTACGGTGTTTGCCGTATCTGCTTCAGAGAATTGGCATACAAAGGTCAGATTCCCGGCGTTAAGAAGGCAAGCTGGTAAAAATAAAGCTTTTGGAAAAGGAGGTTTACTCATGCAAATCACAGATCCTATCGCGGATATGCTTACAAGAATTCGTAACGCCAATTCCGCGAAGCATAAAGCAGTTGATGTTCCTGCTTCCAACATGAAAAAGGCTATTGCCCAGATTCTTCTGGATGAGGGCTATATCAAGAGTTATGAAGTAGTGGAGGACGGCACACAGGGAACTATTCATATCGTTCTTAAGTATGGCAAAAACAATGAGAAGGTCCTTTCCGGACTTAAGAGGGTTTCCAAGCCCGGTCTCAGAGTTTATGCCGGCAAGGATGAAATTCCCTATGTTCTTAAGGGACTTGGCGTAGCAATCGTATCAACGTCCAAGGGCGTTATGACGGATAAGAAAGCAAGAGCGGAGAAGGTCGGCGGTGAAGTTCTTGCTATCGTATGGTAGTATAAGGAATTAGGTGGTGAAAATATGTCAAGAATAGGAAGAATGCCTATCACCGTACCAGCCGGAGTAACTGTTGAAGTTGCCGATGGCAATGTTGTTACGGTCAAGGGCCCCAACGGAACCCTCACCAAACAGCTTCACGGTGATATGATTATAAAACAGGAGGCCGGTGTTATCACGGTTTCCCGCCCAAGCGAAGACAAAGCTCACAAAAGCCTTCACGGCCTTACACGCAGCCTTCTTCACAACATGGTTGAGGGTGTGACAACCGGCTTCAAAAAGGAGCTTGAGATCAACGGCGTAGGCTACCGTGCTCAGATGCAGGGGAAGACTCTTGTGCTTAACCTTGGATACTCTCATAATGTTGAATATGCTCCCGTTGAAGGCATCACGATTGAATGCCCCTCTCAGACAAGCATCATTGTTAAGGGCGCAGATAAGCAGGTAGTCGGCCAGGTTGCCGCTGAAATTCGCGAGAAGAGAGGCCCCGAGCCTTACAAGGGCAAGGGTATTAAATATGTCTCCGAGCGCATAATCCGCAAGGAAGGCAAGGCCGGTAAGGCTAAGAAATAAGAGAGGAGATTGGCGAGATGATTAGTAAGCCCAACAGTAATAAGGCGAGACTGAAGAGACATCGCCGCATACGCAATAAGATTGTCGGTACAGCTCAGCGTCCCCGTCTCAACGTATTCAGAAGCCTTAACAATATATATGCCCAAATCATTGATGATGAAAAGGGTGCAACACTTGTATCCGCTTCTTCCCTTGAGCTTAAGGAAGAATACGGCGGAAACATTGAAGCAGCCAAAAAGGTAGGCAAGGCGGTGGCTGAAAAGGCCAAGGCAGCAGGCATAAGCGAGGTCGTTTTTGACCGTAGCGGTTACCTCTACCACGGCAGAGTCGCGGCTCTTGCGGAAGGCGCCCGTGAAGGCGGCCTTGAATTCTAAGGAAGGAGGAAGGAAACAAATGGCAGAGCGTAATGAGCGTAACGATCGTAGAAACAACGCGTCTGAAATGGACCTCATAGAGAAGGTCGTAAGACTTAACCGCGTTGCGAAAACCGTAAAGGGCGGCCGTACAATGCGTTTCAGTGCATTGGTAGTCGTAGGTGACGGCAAGGGCAAGGTAGGCTGCGGTCTTGGTAAGGCGGCAGAAGTTCCGGACGCGATCCGCAAGGGTATTGAGGACGCAAAGAAGAATATGATTTCCGTCCCCCTTGTTGATGATACTATTCCTCATGAGGTTATCGGTGAATTCGGCGCAGGCCGGGTACTCATCATGCCCGCTAAGGAAGGTACCGGCGTTATCGCCGGCGGTAGCGTACGTGCGGTTATGGAAGCGGCAGGCATCAAGAACATTCGTACAAAGTGCCTTCGCAGCAACAATCCCACCAATGTTGTCCGCGCAACCATGCAGGGCCTTGGCTCTCTGAAAAATGCCGAAGAAGTGGCACAGCTCAGAGGTAAGGCTGTTGAAGAACTGTAAGGAGGAGATTTAACGTGGCAAAGCTTAAGATAACACTTGTTAAAAGCACAATCGGCCGCAAAGCCGACCAGATAGCTACAGTTAAGGCTCTGGGATTAAAGAAGATTCGTGACTCCGTAGAGCAGAATGACACACCTCAGGTCAGAGGTATGCTCAATAAGGTTAGTCACCTTATAACAATTGAAGAAATCTAAAGGAGGTGTGGCAAATGAAACTCTATGAGCTTAGTCCCATTCCCGGAAGCAAAACAGAAGGCAAGAGAAAGGGCAGAGGTGCGGGAAGCGGCAACGGTAAGACGGCCGGCCGTGGCCACAAGGGCCAGAATGCCCGTAGCGGCGGCGGTGTAAGACCCGGATTTGAAGGCGGTCAGATGCCTTTGTACAGACGTTTGCCCAAGAGAGGGTTTAAAAACATCTTTGCAAAATCGTATGTTGAGGTCAACGTTTCAGAGCTTAACCGTTTTGAAAACGGCGCGGTAGTTGATGCGGCAGCTCTTAAGGATGCCGGTGTCATTTCCAAGGTACAGGATGGCGTGGTTATTCTCGGCAGAGGTGAACTTACAAAGAGCGTGACAGTCAAAGCCGCAAGAATTACCAAGGGTGCTGCAGAGAAGATAGCGGCGGCCGGCGGTAAGGCGGAGGTGCTTTAAAGTGCTCCAAACTATTCGTAACGCGTGGAAGATTCCCGATTTAAGAAAAAAGATTCTTTATACAATATTCCTTTTGGTTATATTCCGTCTGGGGAGCGTTATCCCTGTTCCGTGGCTTGATCCTGCTGTTGTAAAGGATTGGGTCACCAATAGCGGCTCCGGCAGCACACTTTTCAGTTTGCTTGACACATTCTCCGGCGGCAGCTTGTCCGGCGCGACTATATTCGCTATGTCCATCACTCCCTATATCAACAGCTCCATTATCATGCAGCTGTTGTGCGTGGCCATTCCCGCTCTTGAGAGAATGTCCAAGGAAGGTGAAGACGGCAGAAAAAAGATCACTAAGATTACCCGTTATATGACGGTTGTCTTGGCAGCCATTCAGGCTTGGGGTCTTACGATTACACTTAAGAGCAAAGGCGCTATCAGCTTCGGCAATAATATTCCCAACTGGCTTACAATGGTAACAATTATACTTGCCTTTACCGCCGGTACCGCATTCCTTATGTGGCTGGGCGAGGAAATTACCGGAAAGGGCATAGGCAACGGCATTTCAATGCTCATTTTTGCCGGTATCGTAAGCCGTGTTCCCACAATGATTGTAAGTGCGTGGAACACCTTCATGGCCGGTGAAAAGAATGAGTGGTATATGCTTGTTATACTTTTGGTTTATATTCTTGCATCTATTGCCTTTGTTGTACTTGTAAATGAGGCTGAACGTAGAATTCCCGTACAGTATGCAAAGCGCGTTGTAGGACGCAAGATGTATGGCGGCCAGTCTACCTTTATTCCCATCAAGGTTGCTATGGCAGGCGTTATTCCCATCATCTTTGCCATGAGCATCATGACGTTCCCCGCAACCCTTGCAACACTTTTCTCATCCAATACAAGCAGTGCGCTTTATAAGGTAGCTATGTTCATCACCGGAGGCGGCGGGATTGTCAGCAAGGTATTCTATCCCTTGGTATACTTCCTGTTGATTGTTGGATTTACTTACTTTTACACATCCATCACCTTCAACCCTATCGAAGTGTCCAATAATATTAAAAAGAACAACGGCATGGTGCCCGGACTTCGTCCCGGCAAGCCCACCAGCGATTACATCGCTAAGGTGCTTTCAAGAATTACTCTTGTAGGCGCTTGCTTCTTGGGTATAGTTGCGGTTCTTCCTATTGTAATCAGCGAGATATTCTCCAAGCTCAGCAACCTCAGCGCAATCTCACTTACCGGCACAAGCCTGCTCATCGTTGTAGGTGTTGCTCTTGAGACGGTAAAGCAGATCGAAAGCCAGATGCTCATGCGTCATTACAAGGGTTTCTTGGAATAAAATATAGACGTTAAAAAGAGAGGGTGCGAAAATGAAAATAACAATCATGGGACCTCCCGGCGGCGGAAAAGGTACTCAGGCTGAGATCCTTCGGGATAAGCTTGAAATAACTCATATATCTACAGGCGCTATAATCAGAAAGGCCATCAGTGAAAAGACAGCTCTGGGCATGGCGGCACAGGACTACATCAATGAGGGCAAGCTTGTGCCTGATGATATTGTCATTTCCATGGTAAAAGAGCGGATCAGTGAGCCCGACTGTCAGAAGGGCTATATCCTTGACGGCTTCCCTCGCACTATTCCTCAGGCTGAGGCTATGGAAAGCATGGGTATTGATCTTGACTGTGCCCTTAATATTGAGGTGGAAGACGATGCTATAGTTGAACGGCTCAGCGGCAGACGCGAGTGCAGCCGGTGCGCCGCCCCATACCATATTAAGTTTAATCCTCCAAAGCAGGAAGGTTTGTGCGATAAATGTGGCGGAAAGCTCATCACACGCTCTGACGATGTCCCGGCAACAATTCGTCAGCGTCTGGACGTTTATCACGCCCAGACAGAACCCCTTAAGAAATTTTACGAAGAACGGGGTCTCCTTCGCACCGCGAAGGGCTGTGACGAACTGAGCGACACCACAAAGAATGTTTTTGACGCTCTTGGAGTGTAAAATGATCATAATTAAGACAAAAGTTGAAATTGCAAAAATGGCCGATGCGGGACGAATTACCGCTGAGGCACTGGCCAGAGCAGGCGAGATAATTCGTCCGGGTATGTCTACCTATGAACTCAATGCTCAAGTGGAAAAGGTCATTCTTTCTCACAATGCTAAGCCCTCTTTCAAGGGTTATGGAGGTTTTCCCGCCGGCTGCTGTATTTCCATCAACGATGTTGTTGTTCATGGTATCCCTTCAGCTCATGAGATACTCAAGGAGGGGGATATTGTGAGCATTGACACCGGCGCCTTATACAAGGGCTATAACAGCGACGCTGCCCGTACATTCCCGGTAGGAAAGGTCAGCCCCGAAGCTCAGAAGCTTATTGATGTGACCCGCGAGTGCTTTTTCGCGGGGCTCAGCAAGGCGGTTGTGGGTAATCGAGTGGGCGACATTGGCTACGCTGTGCAGACTCTTGCTGAGGAAAACGGCTTTGGCGTTGTCCGTGATCTTGTGGGTCACGGCGTGGGAAAAGAACTTCATGAGGCTCCCGATGTTCCGAATTTCGGTCGGGCAGGCCACGGAGTAAGGCTTGTCAGGAATATGGTTATCGCTATTGAGCCCATGATCACCGCAGGTGATTATCATATCAATATCGATAAGCATGACGGCTGGACAGTGAGGACAAACGACAAAAGTCTTGCGGCTCATTACGAAAACACTGTGGCGATTACGGAAAACGGGCCTATCTGTCTGACGCTTGAGGCTTGAAGGTGAGGCCTATTATGAAGACAGGTATGCTTGTTCAGTCACTGGCCGGACATGACAAGGACTGGTACTATATTGTCCTTTGGACTGACGGCGATTTCGCCTATGTGGCGGACGGAAAGCACCACGGCTTGAATGAGCCTAAAAAGAAACGTTTCAGGCATATTGCTTTTCGGGGAGCGGAAACAGATGTCTCTGCTCTCAGGTGCGATGCGCATATCAGAAAAGCAATAAAAAGGCTAAAATCTGAAGGAGGTTGTCACCTTGGCTAAGGACGATGCAATTGAGCTGGAGGGTACTGTAGTAGACGCCCTTCCCAACGCTATGTTCCAGGTGGAGCTGCCCAATGGCCACCGTATTCTGGCTCATATTTCGGGCAAGCTGCGTATGAACTTCATAAGAATTTTACCCGGCGACAAGGTTACGGTGGAGCTTTCTCCCTACGACCTCACCCGTGGACGAATTACATGGAGAGCAAAGTAATACAACATTTTCACAATGTGTGATATACAAGGAGGTAATTAAAATGAAGGTAAGACCCTCTGTAAAACCTATTTGCGAAAAGTGCAAAGTTATCAAAAGAAAAGGCAGAATCATGGTGATTTGCGAGAATCCCAAGCATAAGCAAAAGCAGGGCTGATTATTTACGCCGCGGGCGCGGCTGAAGCCGCTTTTTGGCGGTTGCCCTGCGCGCATATAAATTCCACCCTACCTAAAAAGAAAAGTTAAGTCAGTGCTTTGATTAAAAATACCTAAATCAAAAGCAAAATTTTTGGAGGTGTATTAAAGGATGGCAAGAATAGCCGGTGTTGATTTGCCCAGAGAAAAACGTGTTGAGATCGGTCTCACCTACGTTTACGGCATAGGCAGAAGCAGTGCAGATAAGATCCTTGCAGAAACGGGTGTCAACCCTGATACCCGCGTTAAGGATCTGACAGAAGAAGAAGTTGCGAAGCTCCGTGACGCTATCGACAAGAGCTATGTTGTTGAAGGCGATCTTCGCAGAGATGTGGCCCTTAATATCAAGCGCCTTATTGAAATTGGTTCCTATCGCGGGACCCGCCACCGGAAGGGACTTCCCTGCCGCGGCCAGAGAACAAAGACAAACGCCAGAACCCGCAAGGGTCCCAAGCGTACAATAGCCAATAAGAAGAAGTAAGGAGGAAAGGGCAATGGCAAAAACAGTTAAGAGAGCTGTACGTAAGCGCAGAGAGCGTAAGAATATCGAGCGCGGAGCAGCTCATATCCGCAGCACATTCAACAATACCATCGTTACAATTACTGATGTAAACGGAAACGCTCTTTCCTGGGCAAGCGCAGGCGGACTTGGCTTCCGTGGCAGCAAGAAGAGCACTCCCTTTGCGGCACAGACAGCAGCAGAAACAGCAGCTAAGGCCGCTATGGAGCATGGCCTCAAGGTTGTAGAAGTATATGTCAAAGGACCCGGCGCAGGCCGTGAAGCCGCTATCCGCGCGCTTCAGGCAGCAGGACTTGAAGTAACTCTTATCAAGGACGTAACTCCCATTCCTCACAATGGATGCCGTCCTCCCAAGAGAAGAAGAGTCTGATTATAGAAGGAGGTTACAGCAATGGCTAAAAATATGCAGCCCATCTTGAAGCGCTGCCGTACACTGGGCATTGAACCCAGCGTTATGGGCATCGACAAGAAGAGCAATCGTAATCCTAAGCCCCAGAGAAGAAAGCAGTCTGAATACGGTCTTCAGCTTAATGAAAAGCAGAAAGCCAAGTTTGTTTACGGCGTGCTTGAGAAGCAGTTCAGAAAATACTTTGAGCTTGCTGAAAAGAAAGAAGGAATTACAGGTGAAAACCTGCTGTCCATCCTTGAAAGCAGACTGGACAATGTTATTTTCAGACTTGGCCTAGCGGATACCCGCCGTCAGGCTCGTCAGATTGTAACCCATGGCCACGTACTTGTAAACGGCAAGCGCGTTGATATTCCTTCTTACCTTGTAAAGACCGGTGAAGTCGTTTCTCTCAAGGAAAAGACAGCTACCGCTGACTGGATGAAAGACATCGTAGAAGCTAACTCTACAAGAGTTGTACCCAAGTGGCTCAGCATGGACAAAAACACTCTTACAGCGACGGTTGCCGATACTCCCAAGAGAGATGATATCGACTTTGAAATCAACGAAACACTTATTGTCGAGTTGTACTCTAAGTAATAGGCTCCCTCGGTTAACTTATTCACATCAAGTAAATAAAGTAGGAGGGTTTAACTATGACAGATTTAAGATTTGAAAAGCCCCGCGTTGAGCGTGTAGCGCTCAGCGAGGACGGTTCCTACGGAAAGTACACTGTTGCTCCTCTTCAGAGAGGCTACGGTACTACCTTGGGAAATTCCCTTCGCAGAATGATGCTTTCATCACTTGAGGGTGCAGCTATCACATCAATAAAGATCGATGGCATCCAGCATGAGTTCTCCACTATCCCCGGAGTAAAGGAAGATGTGAGCGAGATCGTGCTGAACATAAAGCAGGTAATAATCAAGCTTCACGGGGACGGCCCCAAGACCGTTTATATTGAGGCTGAGGGCGCCGGTGAGGTTCGTGCCTGTGACATCAAATGTGACAGCGATATGGAGATTATCAACGGCGACCATCATATTGCCACACTTAATGATGACGCTAAATTGTATATGGAGCTTATGGTGAACAAGGGTCGCGGCTATGTTTCAGCCGAAAAGAACAAGGCTATTAGCCAGCCGCTTATCGGCCTGATCCCTGTGGACTCCATCTATACCCCTGTTCACAAGGTGAACTACACTGTTGAGAATACCCGTGTAGGGCAAAACACAGACTACGACAAGCTCACAATTGAGGTTTGGACAAACGGCACAAAAACCGCTGATGACGCGGTCAGCCTTGCTGCCAAGATCATCAACGACCATATGATGCTTTTCATCCAGCTCACCGATGAGGCGATGAACGTAGAAACAATGGTTGAAAAGGAAGAAACCAAGAAGGAAAAGGTTCTCGAAATGACTATTGAAGAGCTTGATCTTTCGGTTCGTTCCTACAACTGCTTGAAGCGCGCAGGAATCAACACAGTTGAGGATCTGACACAGCGCAGAGAAGAAGAAATGATGAAGGTTCGTAACCTTGGCCGCAAGTCTCTTGATGAGGTTTGCAATAAGCTCCAGAACCTTGGGTTAAGCTTTGCCCCTGAAGAGGATTAAGCCTGCCCCATCACAAAAAATCAACCGTGGTCTATTGACCCGTTATAGGAGGAAATATCAATGGCTGGAACAAGAAAGCTCGGTCGTGCAACCGACCACAGAATGGCTATGCTTCGCGGCTTGGTAACTGCTCTTCTGGAAAACGGCAAAATCGAAACTACAGTAACACGCGCAAAGGAAGTGCGTGCACTTGCTGAAAACATGATCACTCTCGGCAAGCGCGGCGACCTTCACGCAAGAAGACAGGCGCTTTCTTTCATCACTAAGGAGGACGTTGTCAAGAAGGTATTCGATGAGCTTGCTCCCAAGTATGCGGAGCGTCAGGGCGGTTACACACAGATCATCAAAACCGGTGTTCGCCGCGGTGACTGTGCCCCAATGGCTATAATCAAGCTTGTAGACTAAAAATAAAACGTAATAAAAGGAGCTGGTTTTTCAGCTCCTTTTTCGCGGAAGACAATAAAATTCGACAAATAAATGAGCGTAAACCAAATCTACGCTCATTTGTATATCAAGGTTGAAATCCAAAATTGATGTTAATTGATTTTATCATTGTTTAAACAGTATGCACTGCTTTTGCCATGCATTACCGCCATGTTCAGGCTTTTCACTTTACTTTTTCAGATACAGCAATATTGACGCTGCGGCAAATGCGGCTATGATCACTACGCCCACAATACCCAAAATAAGCTTGGATTTCTTTGAATTTGCCTTGCCTGCCGCATGCATTCCGTAGAAAACCTGTACATAAACGAATGCCACTGCCAGTCCGGCGTAAATAAGAGCATAGGCACTGCTAGCCGGGTGACCGCAGAACTTGATTACAACAGTGCTCCAAAGTATGAATACGAATACTCCGCAGTAAGTGAGCAGTCCCTTGCGTTCCTTGTAGGCTGCCCAAGCCGCGCATATCATGGCCCCGGCTATGCTAACACCGAAAAGTATGTTTGTAAAGGCGTTTGCCCCGACCACCGTCAAGGTGGACCGGCTCATGCGCTGAAGAAGCATCAGAAGAAATACGTATAATATTATAAAGGTGGAAAGCAGTACAGCCTTGTCTGAAAAGCGTTCGCTTTCCTGACGTATCTTCTGCTTGACAGCCTTGTCATTCTTTGTTTGTCCGGCATTTTTTTTCATTGTCGATTCCTCCGAGTTTTGTACATAATGTATTCTAAAATGCTTTATCTCAATAAGGCGTAATGCCCTTTATTGGAAGTTTAGTTATATTTTATATTAAAATTCTCATAAAGTCAAGAAGTTTAGGAAAATTTTCACATTAAAGTCTGGACAAATCCTATCTTTTGTGTCATAATTATATTATGTTGATAAATGCTGATTTTAAAAATGTTATTTTCTGGAGGAATATTCTATGCGGCGCACAACAATAAAAGCCCTGTACAGAGGTAATGCTCTGTCTCAGGGGCAAAAGGTTCGGGTGGCGGGCTGGATCCGCAGTATAAGGGACAATGGCTCCTTTGGCTTTGTTATAATAAATGACGGCAGCTTTTTCGAGAACCTTCAGGTAGTTGTGGAAAAATCAAAGTTATCCAATTATGATGAGATTGTTTCCCAAAACGTTGGAGCGGCACTGTGGTTTGAGGGTGTTATATGTATGACGCCTGATGCCAAACAGCCTTTTGAGCTTAACGCGGAATACGCTCGGGTTGAGGGCAGATCTACGCCTGACTACCCACTGCAGAAAAAGCGCCACAGTAGCGAATATCTGCGGACTATCGCTCATCTCAGACCTCGTACAAATCTGTTTTCGGCGGTGTTCAGGGTGCGCAGTGTGCTTGCTTATGCTATACACAGCTTTTTTTACGAGAGGGGCTTTGTGTATGTTCATACCCCGATTATCACGTCCAGTGACTGTGAAGGCGCCGGAGAAATGTTCCGTCTGACTACTCTTGACATGGAAAACCCGCCCCGTGCTTCGGATGGAAAAATTGACTGGTCAAAGGACTTTTTCGGCAAGGCGGCTAATCTTACCGTAAGCGGCCAGCTTAATGCGGAAACTTATGCAATGGCTTTTGGTAGCGTGTACACCTTTGGGCCGACTTTCCGTGCGGAAAACAGTAATACGCCCCGCCATGGGGCTGAATTCTGGATGGTGGAGCCGGAGATCGCATTTGCTGATCTTAATGATGACGCGGCACTGGCGGAGGATATGCTTAAATATATAATCCGTTACGTTATGGATAATGCTCCCAATGAAATGGAGTTTTTCAATAAGTTTGTGGACAAGGGCCTTTTGGACAGGCTTAATGGTGTGGTGGATTCTGATTTTGCCCGGATAACCTATACCGACGCGGTGGAGCTTCTTCAAAAGAGCGGGGAAAAATTTGAATATCCCGTGTCTTGGGGCATAGACCTTCAGACCGAACACGAACGTTATCTTACAGAGAAAATATTCAAGCGACCGGTATTTGTTACGGACTATCCCAAGGAGATAAAGGCCTTTTATATGCGGCTTAACGACGATGGCAAAACCGTTGCTGCCATGGACTGCCTTGTGCCGGGAGTGGGTGAGATCATAGGAGGCTCCCAACGTGAGGAAAGACTTGACGCGCTTACCGCCAGAATGGCGGAGCTTGGCCTCAACGAAAAGGACTACTGGTGGTATCTTGACCTGCGGCGCTATGGCAGTGTAAGGCATGCGGGCTTTGGTCTTGGCTTTGAGCGGGCGCTTATGTATATTACCGGCGTTTCCAATATCAGAGATGTCCAAAGCTTCCCCCGGACTGCCGGAAACGCGGAATTTTAGGAAAGGATGATTAGTATGCTAAAGGTTATTCTCCCGCTGGTTGCGGTATTTGTAGTGTACAATTTTGTTGACCATACTCTTGGCCTTATCCTGCTTGCGGGGTTTATTGCGGGTTTCCTTATCTTGGAATGGCCTCAGATCATCATGCTCCGTGGCAATTCAAAATACAATCGGGGAGACAGAGAGGGCGGCCTTGCCATGATGGAAAAGGCTTATAACACCGGACGGCTCAACAGCAGTATGACGGTTTACTACTCTTACTGCCTTATTCGTGAAAATAAAAACGATCAGGCATATCAGGTGCTTGACAAATTTATCTCCTCCGGAAAGGGCAGCAAGGGGGATATATGCCGGGCAAAGCACAACAAGGCTATTATGCTCTGGAAGGACGGAAGGCTGGACGAGGCCTTTGCTCTTATGAAGGAAGTACATGCCGACATGCCTGCGACCGATACCTATGGCACTTTGGGACTAATCTACATTGACAAGGCTAATGCGGATCCATCAATGACCGAGGAAGCCATGGAGTTTATGACCGAGGCTTATGATTACAATGCCGACGACCGAACCATCGCGGACAATTTGGGCAATATGTATTATACTCAGGGCAAGCTTGAGGAGGCGGGCGAGGTTTACAAAAAGCTGCTTGTTAACCGTCAGCCCAGCCCTACGCCATATTACCGTTATGCAAAGGTTCTGGAAGCTATGGGTAATTACGAGGATGCGGAAGACATGCTCAACAAAGCTTTGCGCTGCTCCTTTACAGGCGTTACTGCCATAAAGCGTCAGGATGTGACTGACGCTCTGGATAGGCTTGATGCCCTTCGCCCGGCAAAGGATGTGGAAACCAATGAAGAGGACTAAGGCTTTACAGTGGATATTGACAGCTGTGGGAAGCCTTCTGCTGCTGGACGGGATAATTGTGGCGGCAAGGAGTAATTTCAGTCTTGGGATACTTCTTACTGTTATTTTGGGAATAGCGGTATTGCTTTGGGGAGTGTTTTATAAAAAGATAAGCAGTCTTACAGCAAAAGGCCCTCTCATGTGGTGCAAAAGACTTATACTTTTGGGCCTATGCTGCTTTTTGACACTGTCCTGCTTTTTGGCCTGTTACGGAGTGTTGGACAATGCCGATTATACAGAAGATGCGGTAATCGTGCTTGGGGCGGGAGTTCACGGACGTACGCCGTCCCTGCACTTGCGCCGTCGCCTTGACCGGGCAGTGCTTTACAGTCGTGATGATCCCGACGCGTTGATCGTGGTTTCCGGCGGTCAGGGCTTTCAGGAGAATGTGACCGAGGCTCTGGCAATGAAGGAATACCTTCTTGCCTGTAATGTCCCGGAGGAACGCATCCTTATGGAAGAAAAGGCCGTCAGCACTGAGGAAAACTTCCGCTTTTCAAAGGAAATACTGGACAAGCGCTTTGACGGGAATTATACCGTAGCGTATATCACTAACGATTTCCATGTGTTCAGAGCCGGACTTATGGCTAAAAAGGCGGGCTTTAGCAGCATCACCCATGTTCACAGCTACACGGATTGGTATACCTATCCTCAAAACTATTTGCGGGAAAGCCTCGCTGTGCTAAAAACACTGTTGTTGGGCTAAGGAAGCGCTGAATAATCCACGCTTACGGATTAAAACGCTGCTTGAGGTTAATTCTCCCTAAGGCTACGTTTAAAAAGCCCGAAATACAACAAGTATTCATGTGCCTTTTGCCTTTCTGCGAGAAAAATTCTCTCGCCAATCATCATTTAAGAATTAATCGGCGCTTCCCAAATATACACAAAAAAATCCGAAAAAAACCTGAACATTTCTGATAAAAAGCAATTGATTATTTTACCGGAATATTATATTATACATAATACTATGATATATTAAACGAAAGCATTTACCGGCCTTAATAGGGGCTGGGCATCATTTTTGTTTTTAGGCGGGGAAATGTCGGTTCCCGTTAAAGCCTTATGTCGGCGCTGTGCGCCTTATTAAACCAATCCAAGGGAGGAATATTAAGATGAAAGCAGTTGTAACCGTAGTTGGTAAGGACAAGACCGGCATAATCGCCAGAGTCAGCGGCCTGCTTTACTCCAATAATATCAACATTCTGGATATAAGCCAGACCATAATGCAGGACATATTTACAATGATAATGCTGATCGATACCACTGGAAGTCCCCTTGATATCGCCGGACTTAAGTCGGGACTGGAGACTGTGGGCGAGGAAATGGGTGTCGCCATCTCCATCCAGCGTGAGGATCTTTTCAACTCAATGCATCGCATATAGCTTAAACGAAAGCTGTCCCCCGGGTCTTGCCTGCCGACTCGGTCGGTGCTTCTGCTTCGCGGGGACGGGCGACCCTGTCGTTTCTCGGTGGGAGTTCCTTTCTCTCACCATGGCGCCCCATGACAGGCTTTCAGCCCTTATGAAAAACATCGAAAGGAGGGGGTCGAATGCTTAGCGTTAACCCCTTAGAAATAATCGAGACCCTTAATATGATTCGGGACGAACACCTTGACGTCCGCACCATAACTATGGGAATTTCACTTTTTGACTGTATCAGTGATGACAGCAAAAAGGGCGCTCAGCGCGTTTACGACAAGGTCACACGTTTGGCGGAAAATCTTGTTTCCACAGGCGAACAGATCGAGGCGGAATATGGCATCCCCATTGTCAACAAGCGTATATCTGTCACCCCCGTGTCTCTTATCAGCGCTGCCTGCGGCAACAGCCTTGAATTTGCCGCGGCCCTTGACCGTGCGGCAAAGACCACCGGCGTCAACTTCCTTGGTGGCTACAGCGCCCTTGTGGCCAAGGGATATACCAAGGCCGACTATGAATTTATCGAAACTATCCCTGAGGCTCTTGCCACAACGGATTTCCTTTGTTCAAGCGTAAATGTGGCAACAACCAAGGCGGGAATAAATATGGATGCCGTGCGTCATATGGGCAGAATAATCAAAGATACAGCCGCCGCAACAGCGGACAAAGGCGGCTTCGGCTGCGCCAAGTTGGTCGTGTTTGCCAACGCAGTTGAGGACAATCCATTCATGGCCGGAGCCTTCCATGGCACCGGCGAGCCTGAATGTGTCATCAATGTGGGCGTAAGCGGTCCCGGCGTTGTAAAGTGCGCTCTTGAGCGTGTAAAGGGTCAGCCCTTCGGCATTGTGGCTGATACAATTAAGAATACTGCCTTTAAGATCACACGCATGGGGCAGATGGTGGCTCAGGAGGCCAGCAGACGGCTCAATGTGCCCTTCGGCATAGTAGATCTGTCCCTTGCTCCAACTCCCGCCAGAGGTGACAGCGTGGCTCATATCCTTGAGGAAATGGGCCTTGAGCAGTGCGGCACCCACGGAACCACAGCGGCCCTTGCGTTGCTCAACGATGCGGTAAAGAAGGGCGGCGTCATGGCCAGTAGCTATGTGGGCGGTCTAAGCGGAGCCTTTATCCCCGTAAGCGAGGATGCGGGCATGATCGCTGCGGCTAAGAGCGGCTGTCTTACTCTCGAAAAGCTGGAGGCCATGACCTGTGTGTGCAGCGTAGGCCTTGACATGATCGCTGTACCCGGCAGTACAAGTGCTGACACTATCAGCGGCATTATTGCGGATGAAATGGCCATAGGCATGGTAAATACAAAGACCACCGCCGTCCGTGTTATTCCGGCCATCGGCAAGGAAGTAGGAGATGAGGTGGAGTTTGGCGGCCTTTTGGGTACAGCGCCTATAATGCCGGTAAACAACGGAAGCTGCGCGGAATTTATCGCCCGCGGCGGACGTATCCCCGCACCTATACACAGTTTGAAAAACTGAGGCTTTTTCAATAAGGGCTGAAAGCCCGTCATGGGGCGCCATGGTGAGGGAAGGGACCTTTCACCGAAAAACGAAAGATGTCTCCGGGTCTTGTTTTAATACTCGGACGGCGCTTCCTTATATTTGTATTACTTGTCTGACTGTCAGAGCAAATGCGTTTGCGCTTTGTGTGAGATTGCGTTTACTCTGATGGTCAAGCGGAGTAAATTTTTTAGAAATTTTAAAAAAAGTACTTGATTTTCTATTTTATATGTGATATAATATTTTTTGTTGAGTGAGAAGTGAACATTCCTCAATAGCTCAGTCGGTAGAGCCCGCGGCTGTTAACCGCGTTGTCGTTGG
>CAYTWZ010000002.1:31273-48340 GCA_964442035.1 uncultured Oscillospiraceae bacterium | reverse complement strand
AAAAAGATACCTTGGCGGTCAACAGCTATCATCATCAGGCGATAAAGGATTTGTCCGACAGACTGTTGCCTATGGCAGAAGCGCCTGACGGACTTATCGAGGCGGTATATATGCCGAAAAGGAAATTTATATGGGGCGTTCAATGGCACCCCGAATTTTCATACATAACAGATAATGACAGCAAAATGATATTTGCCGAATTTATAAAACGATCAAAACGAAAATTTTAAAACAAGGAGGAACTTATTATGGATGCGCTTGAAATGTTGAAATCACGCCGTTCATGCAGGAGCTTCGACGGCAAACCGATTACAGACGAGGAGCTTAACACAATACTTGAGGCGGGAATGTACGCGCCTACCGGAATGGGTAAGCAGTCGCCGGTTATGGTGGCGGTCACAGACAAGGAAACGATTAAACAGCTTTCAAAAATGAACGCTGCGGTTATGGGCGCGGATATTGACCCGTTTTACGGAGCTGCCACAGTTATAATTGTACTTGCCGATAAAAGCATCCCAACGTATATTTACGACGGCTCGCTTGTAATGGGAAATTTAATGAACGCCGCCGAAGCTATAGGTGTGCAGTCGTGCTGGATACACCGCGCAAAAGAAGAATTTGAGAGCGCTGAGGGCAAAGAGCTGCTCAAAAAGTGGGGCATCAAGGGCGATTACGAGGGTATAGGTCACTGCGTACTCGGCCACGGAGTCAAGGTTCCCGCAAAGTCTCGCAAGGACGGATATATTTACAGGGTATAATTAAGAAATCGGGCGTTTACCTGCGCTGACCGCGATTAGTCTTATGCTCTGCCCCTACAGGCAAGGCAGCCTTCGCCATACCGATGTAAAAAGTCAAGGCTAAAATACATTTTTTCGTAATACGCAAAAAGGTCTCCCCAAGAGCTGTATAGACAGCGCTTTGGGAGACTCTTTTACTTCACGACGTCAATCCTTCTGCTTAGGAGCCATTATCAGTGATATATTCAAATTCCCGTTCTTACAGCGGAGTTCGTCAAGCATTTCCTTTTCACTTATGTCATTTTTGACCTCAACACTGTACACAAGCTCAAAAAGCGTACCCAGATCTATAGAGGAGACCCTTTCCAAATCATACTGCAAGCAATACTTATCAAGCACCTGGTCAAAGACGCCTTCATAGTTCATGTTTTCGGCTATTGTCACCTTAAGACGCTTTGCGCTGCCCCTGGGAGCAAAAATATTGAATTTGTTCATTATAAGGATAAGCACAAACAGCACCGCAACAACGATAATAGCGTATAAATACGCGGTTATGCCCACACACAGCCCCGCCGCCACCGAAAAAAGTACAAAGGCTATGTCCCGGGGATGTCCTATCACCGTACGGAAACGTATAATACTCAACACACCCGCAAAAGAAAACGCGCGGGCAACATTGCTGCCTACGGCGGCAACCACTACCGCAATAATGACGCAAAGCATTACCAACGTTACAGTAAACTCCCGTGTATAGTCCATAGTCTGGTTGGAATACTTATAAATTACACCTATTACCAATCCGATAATTGACGCAAGCGCAACCATTATCATTACTTCGCCCAGATCAAGGCTGTGTACCTCGCCACTGTCAGCCAGCATTTCAAGAAACTCTTCCACAGTCATATTCCTCCTCAAAATTTGATTTTCTGTTTTGTATGTACCGCTTATATTCCGCTCCGTACTTGGAAAACCTTGTGCGGGTGACCCCTGCGTCGCTGAGCATGTTTGCCACCCACAAAGGAACGCTGTGGCTTACCTTGACTTCCATAATATATTTTCCCTCATCAAGAAGCAGCTCTCCATAGCTGCCATGACGCAACTCCAGATCCTCACGGCGGAAGCGAATGGCATGGTCAAAGGTTATGCGCAGGTCCTTTTCGTAGTCGTCAGAGCCGAAATATGCCCTCCGGTCATAGCTAAGCACGGTTTTTGGCACAAGCGGTGTGCTTTTGGCAATATCGTACAGCTCACGAGTGACCTGCATATTCATAAAGTCCTTTTCTTCGGGGAAGATCAGCCGATCCAGCATAGCGGCGGCATCGTCAATAAATATCTTGGTGCGCCGCTTATTAGTCAGACCCATGTACTTCTTTTTGATTTCCAAAAAGGCCTTATCGCTTGTGGGATCGTAGGTCCGCAGCCTTATCTTATAACGGTATTTCCCATCATGACGGGAAGCCGCGGATATAAGGCGGTCGTCAGGTGTGTCATAGTATATGTTTGATATTGTGTAATAATTCCCGTCCATGCTGTATCGGTCGGCGGTCATTTGACCTTTGACACGGTCATGAATACGGTCATATTCACTTTGCCCCAGCATAAACTTAAGCTCATACCGGGAAAAGACCTCAATTGCCATACCACAACACCTCCTTACATATCAAATTATACAAATCTTTTGTTAAATCGGCGTTAAAATCGTTTTACGTTTTTGTAAAAGCGGCACGTAGGATGCCCCAAAGCGGCTTCCTCCGTGCCATTGTCTTAACGTATCAAGAGCCCTAACAATGGATTGTTGTCATAAACGGCCCTTGTAGCAAGGCTACCGTCAAGCAAGGGCTCGACTATTCCGCCGGAGCCAAAGGCCTCTATCAAGGCGAATATACCTAAGAGTATTAGCACAGCCATTACTCCCAGCAAGAGCCCGATCACTCCGCCCAACGCACCGTTGGCCTGATGTAAAACAGGTAGCGATGAAGCAACGCCTAAGAATGTGCTTATTACCCACAAAATGATACGTACCAGCAGCAAAACAGCAATAAAGCTTATTACTGAAATCGCCGCCTCGGCAATGGATGCAAAAAACTCTTTTTCTGCGCTGAGGGCATAACCGCGCATTATTTCCGGCAGCTGACCGGTTATATCCATCCGCGTCTCAAGCTTGGCTGACAGTCCCTGCACCATACCTGTCTTTTCCAAGGTCTCACTGATAGGACGGTAAAGCAGAAATCCGGCTATAAGCGAAAGCACAAAGCTCCCCATACTGAAAAGCATTTTCGCGCCGCCGCGCTTTACGCCGTAAAGGGTAAATACCAGTAGCAGCAATAGCATTATAACATCAACGAGCATTGATTATCTCCTCCCGACTTACGGTCACCTCTAAAAAGCTTTTTTCAGAGACTCCTTTATTTTATTATACAGCCGCCGCTGTCACTCATTACAAACACTGACTTGCCGCCCCGGTATACCACAAGCTTTTTGACGGCGGCATTGGACACAAGCTCTTTGCCGAGCTCACATTTCATATTGTATACATATATCTTTTTGCCGGCAGAAACGCCAAAATACTCCCCACTTACGCTGAGGTTTTCGCAAAGGCCGTCGAATGAGGCGGAAGCGGTAATCTCACCCATACGGTTAACGATCTCAATTTCGGTGGTATTGCCCACAAGTCCGTTAGCCGCCGGAGCGTAACACAGCACCATTGAGCCGTGATCGTCAATGTCCGCATTACGGATAGTTCTTTCATCGTAAGGGAGATTCCAGCGTAATGTGCAGTCCGGATTGTAGTAATCAAGCTTTTCCGTACCAAGGGCCGCGATAGTATAGTCCCGGCTGATACGCACCTTGAGATATATCTCGTCAGAGGTCACACCTGAGGCCGCCTTGGACTCCTTGTCAAGGCTGACAACCGTCAGCTGTCCGTTAAGCTCATCCTCATTGCTTCCGATGGAGGAAATAACGATCCTTGTGTTGTCGTCACAAATATCCACATCAATAAATTCGCCGCTGCCGAGCTTCCATGAGTAAAAAGCCGTTCCCTTGGCATTATAAACCATTATGGGAGTCTCGCCGCCTTCACTCTCGCCCACTGTGACCACATAGCCGTTTTCGTTGACTTTACCTGCCACTATTGCAAAGTTTGACGATGCGCCGTAAAGACGCTTCCCGCTTTTGTAAACCGAAAAATTATATCCGTTTTTGTCATAAACAAGGGCATATTTCCCACGGGTGATGACCTCTGGGTTATTTACACTAATCTCGGTTGACTCACCCGCGCCGTTTTCATCAAGGGGCAAAAAGGTGTTTGTGGTCACAAGAAGAGCCTTTTTTTCGTAGACAGCCACAGACCCTGAGGCATAGCCCTCAATGCCCCAAGCATTGCCGCCGTCACCGCCGAATATGTATATTACTCCGCTGTCAGGCTCCTTTTTCTGAAAAGCCACCGCCGCCACAAGAGCGGCAGTGATCGCTATCACAATAACTATACGCAAAACAAGGGTCTTTGTCTCTTTTTTCATCCGTATCCCCCTCTAATATTCCACTTTTACCAGCCTGAGTCCCTGAGGAGGCGCCGTAACGCCCAACATGCGACGGTCACCGTTTTCCATAAGCGTCTCAAGCTCGTCAATGCCGAGCTTCCCGTTACCAATATATACAAGAGTGCCTACGATTATCCGTACCATATTATACAAAAATCCGTTGGCTGCGGCGGTCACAGTGATAAGATTCCCGTCTTTTTCGGCCTTAAGCTCCATAAGGTTGCGGACGGTGTTTTTAACCGCGCTTCCGGCAGCCATAAAGCAACGGAAATCCCTCTCTCCCCTGATCACATCACAGGCTCTGACAATGGCGTCAAAGTCAAGCTTTGACGGATAATGCCAGGCATAGTTGCGCAAAAACGGATCGCCGAATGGGGCATTGAGTATGCTGTATTGATATGTTTTTTTGACGGTGTCAAACCGGGCGTTAAAATTATCCGGCATGATTCGGCAGTCAACTGCCCGTATGTCCCGGGGAAGCATAGTGTTGAGCACAAACGGCATTCTGTCCGCCGGAATGGACGTTTCGGCAAAAAAGCTGCACACATACATTGCAGCATGAACTCCGGCGTCAGTGCGGGAACATCCGGTCACAGCAGTGCTTGCCCCCACAGCCCGAGATATTTTGTCCTCCATAATCTCCTGAACGGTTATCCCGTTGACCTGACGTTGCCAGCCGTGATAACCGGTTCCGTCAAACATAAGGGTCAGCTTGTATTTAAGCATTTTTAAGCACAACCTTTAACGCAATTATTCCTGCCAAAAGTAATATAGCGCACAGCAGCGCCGCAAAGTCCACCCGCTTGTAGGCATATTCCCTTAGGGATGTGCGGTTTTCACCGCCGTTGTAGCAGCGGCATTCCATAGCCAACGCCAGCTCATCCGCCCGGCGGAACGCGCCGACAAAAAGCGGCACAAGTATAGGGATCATTGCCTTTACCCGATGAAAAATATTTCCGCTTTCAAAGTCAGCTCCCCTTGACGTCTGAGCCTTAATAATTTTATCGGTTTCCTCCATAAGTGTAGGGATAAAGCGCAGGGCTATACTCATCATCATTGCAATCTCATGGCCGGGAAGCCCGATTTTACGAAATGGCTTAAGCAGCCGCTCAATGCCGCCGGTAAGGGCTATAGGGGATGTGGTCAGGGTCAGAAGCGAGGATCCCATTATTAGCATTATAAGACGGGCGGCCATTTTGCCGGCTGTAATAAGGCCATCGTCAGTAATTTTAAGTATACCGAACCGCCAAATCACATCTCCCGTAGGGGTCATAAAAATATTCAGCGCCACAGTAAAGAGCATAATGACCAAAATCGGCTTAAGCCCGCGCGTAATAAACCTAATAGGCACATTGGATATTTTTATGATCGTTGCGGTAAACAGCGCCACAAGGACATATTCCCACACGGAGCCGGCCGCAAACAGCACTGTCATATAGAACAGCGTCCAAAGCAGCTTTGTGCGAGGGTCCATGGAATGGATTGGCGATTTGGTGTTGTAATACTGACCAAGGGTTATATCTCTCAGCATTTACAAGGATCCTTTCATTTTGCGTTAAGACACTTCATTATTTCGTCAGCCGCGTCACTGACGGTAAAAATGTCCTTACGAAGGGGCATACCCGCCTTTATAAGACCGTCAACTATACGGGATATCTGTGGAGTGTTAAGCCCGATCTCCCTAAGCTGGTCTCCGTTTGTAAAAACCTCGTCAAGGGGGCCATTCATTATCATGAAACCGTGATTCATAACAGCGGCAGTTTTCACGGTTTTGGCAATGTCTTCCATAGAATGGGACACCAGCACAACGGTCTTGCACCATTTGCCTTGAAGCTCCTTAAGCATTTTCAGCAGCTCATCCCGTCCGCCCGGGTCAAGGCCAGCAGTAGGCTCGTCAAGGACGAGTATCTGGGGTTTCATTGCCACAACTCCGGCAATAGCCACCCTCCGTTTTTGTCCTCCCGAAAGCTCAAATGGGGATTTTTCCAAAAGGTCATCGCTCAGGTTGACAAGCCTTGCAGCCTCCCTGACCCTTATGTCCACCTCTTCGTGGCTAAGCTTCTGATTTGTCGGGCCAAAGGCGATATCCTTGTACACAGTCTCCTCAAAGAGCTGATGCTCGGGGTATTGAAATACCAGCCCCACCCGCTTTCTCAGTTCTCTTGCGGTCTGCTTGGAATCCTTAATCTCTTCCCCGTCAATGGCTATGCTGCCCGACATGGGTGTCAGCAGGCCGGAAATTATCTGGACAAGGGTAGACTTTCCGCTTCCGGTGTGTCCGATAAGTCCCACAAAATCCCCGTCGTCTAAGGCAAAGCTTATGTTATCCAGCGCCACGCGAGCCGATGGCTCATCGGGGCTATAAGTATATGTCACGTTTTTAAGTTCTATCATTTTGCAGTCATTCCTTCTTGGCCGCGCAGTTTAAAATTGCTTCAATAACGGTTTTTGACCTCAAAACATTGGTTTCTATGGGCAGACCCCGCTTTTTCAGCTCATAGGCCAGCTCGGTGGCCTGAGGCACGTCAAGACCTAATGCCCGCATTTCCTCCACTCTGGGAAATATTCTACCCGGAACATCATCCATGACCACCTGGCCCTTGTCCATAACTATGCAGCGATCCGCCTTGACCGCCTCATCCATATAATGGGTTATAAGGATGATAGTTATGCCCTTTTCCCTGTTAAGGCGGCGCACAGTCTCCATGACCTCGTCCCGTCCTATAGGGTCGAGCATAGCGGTAGGCTCGTCAAGCACAATGCATTTGGGTTCCATTGCCAGAATACCCGCTATGGCAACCCGCTGCTTCTGTCCTCCGCTGAGAAGATGAGGCGCGTGCTTTCTGTACTCATACATCCTGACGGTTTTAAGGGCGTCATCCACCCGACGGCGCATTTCATCACGCGGTACGCCAAGATTTTCCAACCCAAAGGCAACGTCCTCCTCCACAACAGTAGCTACAATCTGGTTGTCCGGATTTTGAAACACCATACCCACGTTTTTACGCAACTCAAAAACGTTTTCTTCCTTTGAGACATCTAAGCCGAAAACCGTAACCTTGCCGCCCGTAGGACAAAGGATGGCGTTAAGCTGCTTGGCAAAGGTGGATTTTCCGCTGCCGTTGTGGCCAAGCACTGCCACAAACTCACCGCCGCCGATTTCTATATTAAGGTTTTCAAACACCTTGACGACTTCGTCCTCGGCGTTGTAAGAAAAAGACAAATTTTCAGCTTTTATCATCCATATCACCGCACAGTAAATTTCATTCTTCCCATCTTCCGGTTGCGCCGCAGGGCAACACAAGGCCGGACGAGGAAATCGGCAGTCCGATCTCGTCAGAGGTGAGCCGCCCTTTTGGCAGGGTTAGGCTCATAATATTTTTAAGCACTCCCGCCTGAAGGCCGGTAGTGTAGGAATTTATCACAAAGAACAGCGGATCGTCAGCCAAAAGCAGAGCGCAACGCTGAACAAAGTCAAAAAGACTGTCCTCCAGCTTCCACACCTCGCCCCCCGGGCCACGGCCATAAGACGGAGGATCCATAATTATGCCCTGATATTTATTGCCACGGCGTACCTCCCGTTCCACAAGCTTCATGCAGTCGTCCACAAAATAGCGGATGTTTTCCACCCCGCTGGATCGGGCGTTTTCCTTAGCCCACTGAACCATTCCCTTAGACGCGTCCACATGGGTGATATTTGCCCCCGCCTTGGCACAGGCAACGCTGGCTCCGCCGGTATAGGCAAAAAGATTGAGCACCTTCACCTGACGTCCCTCACCCACTCGGCGGGCAATTTTGTTACGCATCCAATCCCAGTTGACAGCCTGCTCGGGGAAAAGACCCGTATGCTTAAAGCCCATTGGCTTGATATTGAAAGTGATATCACCGTATTTAACCTGCCATCGCTGGGGAAGATCAGCTTTGTATCTCCACTCGCCGCCCCCGCTACTGCTTCGGATATACCGGGCATCGGCCTTTGTCCACCGGTCGTGAGCGGATCTGACGCTCCATATTACCTGAGGATCAGGCCGGACAAGCAGTATGCTGTCCCAACGTTCAAGCTTTTCACCGTCAGCGGCATCTATACATTCATAATCTTTCCATTTATCGGCGATCCACATTTATTTCCTCCTAAACAAAGCAAAACTTCTATGTATATTATACCATAAACAGAGCTTATACGTCAATATCAATTCATCCAAAAAGCGTCTTTAATAAGATCAAGTTTTAGTTCATCACCGTAAACCTCAACAACGTCAAACCTTATGGGACAATTCTCCAAACCTTTACGCATAAGATAACACTGAGCCGCACGAATTATGCGATTCCGCTTGACTGATGTGACGGTCTGGGCAGGAGTGCCGTAGTCCGTCCGCTTCCTCAGGCGCACCTCCACAAAGCACAAATACTCACCGTCCATTGCAATGATATCTATCTCGCCGACTTTTCCCGCGGAGAAATTGCGTTCGAGTATATTGTATCCATGACGCTTAAGGTATCGGACGGCGAGATCCTCGCCTTTGCTCCCTATTTGCTTTTTAGACAAACTTGCGGACAAAAAGACTTCTGTGAACTTCACAGGCACCAAACTCCTTTAGGGCTTCAATATGCTGCTTTGTGCCATAGCCCTTGTGCTGAGCAAAACCGTATTGTGGGTATTGCTTGTCAAGCTCCAGCATATATCGGTCACGGCTGACCTTTGCCAATATTGACGCGGCAGCTACGCTGGCGCTTTTGCTGTCCCCCTTGACAAGGGTCATATAGTCAGTTTTGCAGCCATTAAAGGCGTTGCCGTCTATTATTGCAAAATCCGTTTCGATCCTGTCAATTGCCCTGCGCATGGCAAGGAAAGCGGCGTTCCGGATGTTGATCGTCTCTATTTCAGCAACGCTTGCCGTCGCTATAGCGTAGGCGGAAGCTTTTTCGCATATTATATCAAAAAGCTCCTCCCGCTTTTTGGGGGAGAGCTTTTTGCTGTCATTAAGGTATTTTATCTCAATATTCCGGGGCAGAACAACGGCGGCGGCAAACACGTCCCCAGCCAATGGGCCGCGGCCCGCTTCATCCGCTCCGCACACGGCGGTAAAGCCCCGGTCATAAAGTTTATTTTCCTCCGTCCACATTTCCCTAAGGCGAAGGGCTTCATCAATTTTGTTTCTCATATCAATTTCCTTTTCCAGACGCCATCCTCAAACCATGCATATTCCTCGTTGACAGCTTCATCGGTAAAAAGTCTCAGCATACTTTTCATGTTGCTGGCAAGTCTTCCGCTGTTACGCATATCCGCCAGCGGCATCCAGAATATTTCCCCCTCTTTGGAGGAATGAAGCTCGCCCTCATATTCACCGGACTTGTAGCAAAGCACCATATAGCGGCGGTTTTCCTCGATCCACTGCTTCACGCCGCAAAGCGTAGGGTTCTTGATCCTGAGGCCGGTTTCCTCCTTCACCTCACGGATCACCGACTCTCCAAAGGACTCTCCCTTTTCTACATGGCCACCGGGAAAGGTCAGCCCCGGCCAGCCCGAGGCCACCCGACTCTGAACAAGCACATTTCCGTCCCTGTCAAAAACCATGCACATATTTGTAAGCTCTACAGGCTCAGTTCTGTCAGCCATAATGTCATTCCTCCCAAAGCGGAACCCTTTCCACGGTTATACGTCCAAGCTTGCCTCCGCGGAATTCGTCAAGGAGCACATTTGCCCCACGGAGCAGGTCAACTTCTCCGCCCTTTACGATAAATCCACGCCTGCGGCATATTTCCTCAAGCACCTCGAAGCCGTCCATATCCTCATTGAGTTCCGTCCTATACCGCTGTTTTAGAGCAGATGGGTAATTTTCCTTCAAAAATTCAGCCAAATGAGCCGCAAGCTCCTCCACGTCCAGTATTTCGTCCTTAACTGCCCCTGTAAAGGCAAGCCTCAGCGCAGCGTCCCTGTCCTCAAGCTTGGGCCACAGTATACCGGGGGTATCCAAAAGCTCAATACCGCTTTTGAGGGTTATCCACTGCTTGCCCCGGGTCACGCCGGGTCGGTCACCCACTTTGGCGGCGGCCTTGCCGTTGAGCTTGTTAATAAACGAGCTTTTGCCCACATTTGGTATTCCGCAGATCATAATTCGCAAGGGCTTGTTGACCAAGCCCCTTGCTTTGTTTTTTTCGATTTGCTCAGACATAACGCCGGCGGCAAGGTCAGTGATCTTGCCTACACCCTTGGAGTCATTGGAACTGGTGCATAGCGCAGGCATTCCCTGCCCATCAAAGTATCTGCGCCATCTTTCGGTCCAGACAGGGTCTGCCAGATCACACTTATTGATTATAATAAAGCTTTTTTTGTTTCCCTTAAGCTTTGGCAGCTCGGGATTACGGCTGCTCTGGGGGCAGCGAGCATCCACTATCTCCGCCACACAGTCGCAAAGGCGTATATTATCCGCGATCATCCGGCGTGTTTTGGCCATATGGCCGGGAAACCATTGTATATCCATAAAGCACTCCTTGTTTAGCGGGGACGATTTGAAGGAGTAAGGTCACCTATTCTGAGCATAAGTACAGCCTTCCCCACAATGCTGGATTTTTCCACTGTTCCGATAGAACGGCTGTCACGGCTGTTATTACGGTTATCTCCCATAACAAAGACCTCACCTTCGGGAACGTCATATGCGTCCACCGTATCTCCCGACGGAGACAGCATAGGCGCCTTGATATATTCCTCATCAAGTAGCTCGCCGTCAACATATACGGCATTCTGAGAATAATCGATTTCCACATGCTGACCGCCTGTGGCAATGATGCGCTTAACATAATATATCCTGTTAAAGGAATTCCTGCCCTTATTTTCATCAATATCAGGGGCAAATACCACAACATCGCCCTGCTGAGGCTCATAGCCCAGTCTCCACACGATCAAGCGGTCGTTATCGGCAAGGGTATTGTCCATGGAATGTCCGTCCACACGAACAACGGTGAATATGAAACTGCGTATAATAAGGGCGACAACTATAGCAATAGCTATGGCCTCGACCCATTCCAGAACTTCCTGTCCCAAGGTCTTTTTCTTTTTACCTCCCTTTTTCTTTGCCGGCGCTGTATCATCAGGCTCAGGCTTAAGCTCCGCCGCCTGATCAGTTTCTTGACTTACTTTGTTTTCGTCCATAAAGATTGCCCCTTTCACACATAAACGCATAAAGGGTTGACCCAAGGCCAACCCTTCAACAATTTTACAGCTTTTCTGTAACCTTTGCCGCCTTGCCCACTCTGTCGCGGAGGTAGTACAGCTTTGCGCGTCTTACCTTACCATGACGAACGACTTCAATTCGGTCAATACTGGGGGAATTAACGGGGAAAGTCCTTTCAACACCAACACCATAGGAAATACGGCGAACTGTGAAAGTCTCCTGGATGCCGCCGTGCTTTTTGCTGATAACGGTACCCTCAAACATCTGAACTCTTTCCTTGCTTCCCTCTTTGATCTTGACATACAGCTTAACTGTGTCACCGATCGCAAGCTTGGGAAGATCCTCCCTGATCTGATCCTGAGTAATCGCCCTTAAAACGTCCACTCAAAACACTCCTTTCGTACCCGCTTTCGCGTTAAGTATATGGGCGTTCTTACGAAAGTTGCAGCGGACCGCCCACCGTTTGTTAATGATACCACACTTTTATATAAAAAGCAAGTCTTTTTTTGATTTTTTATGAAAAATTTTCAAATCAGTCGATCTTGATGGGCTTAGGCCCCACAATGACCTTGACCTCCTGAACGCGGTTGAGATCTGTGCGGCTGATTATCACCTTAATATGCTCAAAGTCAAAGCTTTCCCCGGCGGCGGGTATCTTACCCAGCTGATGAGCCGCAAAACCACCCACCGTAGTAATAGAGTCCACAGGCTCAGACTCCAGCTCAAACATCTCAAAAAAGTCGTCCACACTGGCCGCGCCGCCCACTATGTAAATAGTGTCGGTGACCTTGCGGAATTCTTCCCGGGCATCATCGTGCTCATCATATATCTCGCCCACAAGCTCCTCCAGCACATCCTCAAGGGTGACTACGCCCTCAGTTCCGCCGTACTCATCCTGAACGATCACTATATGGCTTTTGCTTTCCTGAAAAAGCTTGAGCAAACGGGAAATTTTCATACCCGCAAACACAAAGGTCGCCGGGCGAATAAGCTCCTGCCAGTCAGAACCGGAAGACTCCTTGTTAAAATCCTTTTGGTACAGAATGCCCACAATATTGTCAAGAGTATTTTCAAACACAGGCAAGCGTGAAAACTCGGTTTCGGAAAAAACCTCCGCCACCTGTTCCCGGTTCATTTTGCGGTTGACAGCAACCATGTCCACCCTTGGAGTAAGTATATCAGTAACATCCAGCTCATAAAACTTCACCGCGTTTTTGATGAGCTCGCCCTCCTGCTTATCGATCTCGCCGTCCTCCGTAGCCTCATCCACCATAGTAAGCAATTCCTGCTCAGTGACGGTGTTCTCTCCCTTGCTGCCGAAAAATCCGGTCACAAAGCTTTGCCATGCGTTAAATATGGCAACAAGTGGGGTAAGCAGTACGGACAACACCTGCAGTATAGGAGCTGAAAAACGGGCAAAGCTCTCCGGAGCCTTTTTTGCAAGGGTCTTGGGAGTGATCTCGCCGAATATGAGTACGGTAACAGTCATCACCACAGTTGAAACAGTCACCGCCAGATCCTCGCTGCCGGTTATGATCGAAACAAAGAGCATAGTGGAAAGTGACGTTGCCACGATATTGACTATATTGTTGCCAATGAGTATTGTGGAAAGCATCTTGTCATAGTTATCCGCCACGCTCAATACCCTTTTTGCGCCTTTGTCACCCTCATCAGCATCGCTTTTAAGCTTGATGCGGTTGAAGGAAAGGAATGCCGTCTCCGACGCGGAAAAGTATGCCGAACACATGATCAACACCGCAAGAATGATTATCTGAACCAATATGTCACTGTCCATTAAAGGAACCATCTCCCTGTATATTCAATAAGGGCTGAAAGCCCAACATTTTATCTTTAAAGCAATTTTATCATAAATACCACGGCTTGTCAATAGATACACTGTTTAAATTTAATCCGGAGCCCGCAGATCCCTGCGGGCTCCGGATTATTTAGTCTGACCTACGCAAGCGCTGAATAATTTTCAATAAGGGCTGAAAGCCCTCATTAGGCGTTCTCGGTGAGAGAAAGGGTCTCAATCCGAAAAGCGAAAGGGTCGCCCGCCGCCTGCATAGGATGCTCTCTGCCGGTGGCGGCCTCCGCAAGGCAGAAGCACCGACCGAGTCGGCAGACGAGACGCGGGCAGCATCTTTCGTTTAGTTATACAGTCGTTTCCCTACTATCCCACTTCGGGCAAAGAGGAATAGTTGTGTTGTGCTGCCAAAGGAATACCCGATATATTTCAGCTTCCTCAATTGGGGTATTGCCCTCAATCGTGACATTCTCAATGATCTTTGCGCCTATCATGCGACCTGAGCTGTCATACCGGGCAATTATTAAGTCAGCCAATGTATCTTGTGGAACGCTAACATTATAGGACATGCTTCCATCTTCAATTCTCACTGTCAGAGATGCCGCCACATTCTCATAAATTGCCGTTACACTGACATCCTCTGCGGGCATTGTGAACGTGGCTGTAGCCGTTGTCTTGTCGCCATCTGTGAATTCAAGGTTGTCAGCTCCGCTCCATTCCACAAACCTCTTGCTATTTTCCGGGGAATTTGCCGTGATAGTAACTGCGTCTCCTTCGGCATAATCTCCGCTGCCGATCCCGTTTGTTACAGTTACAGAATATGTGGTTTTATCCTCCATTGTTGATACTATCGTTATCTCTCCGGAATAGGTTGTGTCTTCTATTGTGTATTTGAGCACGGCTTCTCCCGGCAAAAGAGATGCGACCGAGAATGATGCGGTGCCATTTTCGTCAAACGTTGCGTATTGATCCGTTGAGAGTAAAAATGGATCATTGTTGGTTATAGATATCTGTTTTCCTGCTACCGCCTCTCCAGGAATCGCACTAAAAACGATGGACTTACTTGTTCCATAGGGAACTGTAACCCGATTTGTGACCTGAACTGATTTTATATCCGGCTTAACCGGCAGCGTTTCAGATACGCTTTCAATAAGACGTCCCGAATAATTCCGGACATTGTCAACACTGTAGGCCACATTGCCCGAAAATGCATTCTTAAGCATGAACTTGAATGTGGTAGCTAAATCAACGTTTGAGTCCGCGGGACACTTCTCAGCGTTAACAGGTTCCCATGTGCCGGAAATCACATTTCCATCCACTTCAAATCGGAAATTATCGCTATTTACAGTGGCAACATCAACATACTGACTGAAAACTACTTCTACAGCTTTCTCATAAGCGTTAATCAGCTTGATTTCCGGCGCTGCTTCAGATATCATACCCATGTTGATATCCATTTGCGGAGGAGGCACGGGCAGCCAATCACTGTAAGCGGTCTCGTATCCATCCTTTTCGTATTTTACTTGCCAGAAGCCCTCCGGAACATCCCATGCATAGCAACCGTCCTGATCTGTTAAGAGAGGATTGAACTGATCATATTCGTCAGCATCCCAAATTGAGGCATTTGAGTCCATAGTTTCTTTGTAATAGATGGTTGCGGTAACTCCCTGGAGTCTGTTGCTTTCAACGCCTTCATATACATAACCGGACGGGTCAATGGAGTATTTTCCGCGGAACTTAGCGTTAGATTGTTTATACTGGTTTTCCAAATCCTTTAGGAATTTTTCAAGTAGACTGTCATCCTCATCAAACCATCCTTTATCTGTAAGCTCCTTCAGAACCTTTTTAAGATGCTTATCTTTAGTGGCATTTGCAAGGTTTTCCATTGCGTCAAAGCAATCACTCATTTTATCTTCCATTGTATCGGGAAGTAAATAAGCTGGATCATCTGCGGCGCGGATAGCCTGCTTGGCGGTTTTCTTTGCTTTGTTGATCGCCTGACCGCCAAAATCCATCAATTCGCTCATCTGCAGTTCGGTTTTCAGCATAAGCAGTTCATTATAATCAGCCGAATCATTAGCAGTTTTCATTGCCGAGTCAATATAATCGTAGAGCGCATCATAGACAGCGCTGTCATCACTTTTCTTAGATGTATCCGTAAGAACCTCATAAAGATTTTCTACCTTCTCCCATGTGTCCTTTAAATCACTAATATCAGAAACTGTCCCCTGAAGTGTGGCAGACCGGGTAGCTTCGTCGCTGTAAAGGCCGATACCGGTTCTGACTAACGTATAGCTCCCGTCGTTTTCAACAACGTAAATTTCTTGAGCATAGAAGCAGCCGCCGTCCTTTTCATATTCAAAAGGTTCAACCGCCATATAACAGGTTTTACCATTATAGGTTCCCTGAATATACTCTCGTATGGTATAATCAAATGTCGCGTTGCTCTCGTACTCTGTGAGATAATAGAAGTTAGCGTTCTCATCTCCCATATCAACATAGAATACCTGCTGACCGGAACTGTCTCCTTCGTGATTCGCGCCTATGATGCGAGTGCTGGCTCCCTCGTATGGGTCATTTTCCGGCTCCGCGTATTCAACGTAGATTATCCCGGGGACATAGCCCGTAAATCCGGAAGCGATGAAGCGATCCTCTTTTTCATCATATACCGCGTCCAGAACACGTTCTTCGGTCCCCTTTGTGCTTACTACCCGTACAACGTCAACCTTGCTACAATCGTCAAAGTCAATCACAAAGGTGAAAGAATAACCGATTGCCCAGCTGATAACGGGGCTCTTGGAACTCATATTCAGAAGATCGTACTGATTTCCCCTGTAATACATTTCGAATTTTGTGAGGGTTGCGGCGTTTATCCGGTAGGTAACATAATCCGTCGCGACCGTTGTTGTACCATTTGTTCCGACAGTCATTGTTTCTATTTTATACGATCTTCCATCTGTCGGAGATGGTAACGATACAGAAGCGGAGTAGTTGCCTGTAGCGGATGCATTTACAGTCCGTACTAATGAGCCGTCAATATATATAGAAACTTCCTGATTTGGCATAGTAATGCCTGAGACGACAATTTGACTGCTGGCGCTTTCAGCCGGGACAAATAAGGTAAGAACGTCATCAGCCATATTCACGATCCCGATCGTTTCTGTTCTGTCAAATCCGCAATAACTGTATGTGAGCTTCATATAACTCATTAAGTAGCTTGAACTTTCCGGTGATACACAGAAACTGATTTTTCCAGATATATCATCAAGCGGGAAAGTTATTTGACCGTTGTCTTCCTGATAATCCACCATTACTCCATTGACCTTAAGAGTATTCAGCGTTATGTATGCGGAACTGGGAATTTTAATCGTGCAGCGCAGATTAGAAACACTTCCCGCGGCGGAGGTCTTAAATGCGTACTTTGCCGTCAGCGGGATTTGACCCGCCGAAGAGACTGAACTGCCGGCTGTATAGTAATCCGTTTTGCTTCTGTCCAACAGTCGGTCATTCGCGTCCTTGATTCCGGTTTCGTCCGCTGTATACGGTAATTCAAGATCAATCAATGTCAAAGCGATTTGCGTATCCTCTGAAGCAATTCGAAGATCCTTAATTTTGGTCCCGGACAGTGCGGAAGAAGGCAAGCTTATTACGGACGATGGAATGCGCATAGATTCTATGTTCGCACAGTTTTGGAACGCATAATCGCCAATGGCCTCAAGACCGTCCGGCAAATTGACTATCTCAAGCAGACTGTCCTGCGAATCGCTGCGGCAAATGTTATTCGGAATTTTTACCGTGCCCGGCGCAAA
>CAYTWZ010000002.1:2210-31173 GCA_964442035.1 uncultured Oscillospiraceae bacterium | reverse complement strand
GTTCCCGTCAAAAAGTAAGCCCCGAGATATGTCACTCCCTCCGGTATGGTGAGCTCGCTCAGGGATGAGCAGCCCTCGAACGCATAGTTATTCAGCGTTTTCACGCTGGCGGCAAGCTCAAAACCGTTCATTGAAGTGCAGTTCCGGAAAGCCATCTTTCCAATTGTTGCTGAAAAGGAAACTTTATCCGTCCCTACCCACTCGGAGCTTGTGTTCAGGTTGGTTTTTACGCTTGTAATACTTTTGCAGCCATCAAATGCGTAATCTCCGATAGTTTTTACACTGGCGGGAATATTTATCTCGCCGTCCAGACTGACGCAGTTCTGAAAAGCGTTATTTCCTATCGTAACAACGGACTCCGGGAGGTCACACCTTGTCAGGCTCTTGGCGTTTGTAAAAGCACAATCTCCGATAGTCTCCACTCCGTCCGGCAAATTGACTATCTCAAGCAGACTGCCCTGCGAATCGCTGCGGCAAATGTTATTCGGAATTTTTACCGTGCCCGGCGCAAAGGTCAGCTCTGTAACCGCGGAACCGGCCAACGCGCCGTTGATGCTGCCCCCGGATTCCGTCACTGTGGAGGGGATGGTCAGCCTCTCTACGGCTGTTCCCGTCAAAAAGTAAGCCCCGAGATATGTCACTCCCTCCGGTATGGTGAGCTTTTTTAAATCTGAATGTCCGCTGAAAGCGTAAGCGGAAATACTCGTAACTGCTTCCCCATCGATAGTTGCGGGAATATCAATACTTTCCACACCGTCATTGCAGCCCACTATTGTAATATTGCCGTCATTTACTTCGTATTGCAGGTTTTCATATGTCAATGAATCCGCGAACAGTTTAACATCGCTGTCTGTCATGACATAAGCATCCTCCTGTGACGCTTTTTCCGCCTCGTTCTCTTCTACATCTTCGGCAGGAGCAATAAATTCATCCTCAGAGGGTTCGCTCACATCCGTGGCAAAAATCTCCGTCACAGCTACACGGGCTACCGTGTCCGCTATCTGATTGTCGGTGTATTCCGCCGCGGAAACGGGGATACTGACCGATGAGCCCAACATTGTCAGACTCATCAGTATCGGCAAAAGCTTTCCTTTGCTCATACATAGAACCTTCTTTCTAAAAAGTGATAGAATGATGAATGAGGCAAGCTCAACAAATACGGGATACGTTCATCATTTCAACATTTATTATATCACATTTTGATGACCTGTCAAGATATTAAATGAAGCGTTGTTTAATTTTAAAATGCTGATTGGCAAAGAATATTTTTTCGAGGCAAGGCAAAAGGCACATGAATACTTGCGGCAGCTCGGCTTTTTAACCGAGCTGCCGGTGAATTAATCGCCAAGGTTTGTTTTAAACCGTAGGCGTAAATTATTCAGCGTTTCCTTAGGTTACAGCTTTACCCCACTGCTTCCGCGTCGGCGGCGGGCGCTTCCTTTTTCTTGCCAAGATACTCCGGCAGCTTCATGCCCGCCATGTCGAACAGTTCGCTCATAGGAGGCACAGCTTTAGCCATAGAGCTGATAAAGTTGGCTGTGGAATTGCCCTCCTTACCGTTGTCCCATACAGTGACCTTGTCGATCTTAATATTCTTGATGGCATCGACCTGTATGCGCATAAGCTCCTCCATCTTGTCGGCAAGCATAAGCCTCATGGCATCGGATGCGTTGCCTCCGGCGGCGGCAACGATCTTTTCAAAGCCCTCCGCCTGCTTGGTAAGAATTTCCTGCATACCCTTTGCCTCGGCGGCCATTTTTGCAAATATGGCGTCCGCCTCGCCTTGTGCCTTAATACGCAACTGCTCCGCTTCGGCGGCGGCTGCGATTTCCTTCTGACGCTTTTCGATCTCGGCCTTTACGAGCACATCAGCCTCAAGAGTGGCCTGCTCTCTGGCGGCACGGGCCATTTCGGCCTCTTTTTCGGCACCGTAGGCATCCTCAAGGGCTTTTGCCTCCTGAATTTTTTCGGCGGCAGTAGCCCTGCGAAGAGCTTCGGCCTCCTGCTCACGGCGAACAGCGTTAGACTTGGCAATGGTTATCTGAGCCTCGTTCTCACCGGTTATGGCAAGGCTGTTTGCTTCAGATACGGAGATACGCTGATCCCTCTGGGCGTTGGCCTGACCAATGGCGCCGTCACGATCCTTTTCCGCAACGGACTGCTTGGCATCGTTGATGGCCTTGGCTGCCGCTTCCTTACCAAGAGCAGCGATATATCCGCTTTCGTCAGTGATGTCGGTTACGTTTACGTTGATGAGACGCAGACCGATCTTTTTAAGCTCGCTTTCCACATTGCGGCTCACAGCCTCAAGGAACTTATCACGGTCGGTATTGATCTCCTCAATATCCATAGTCGCAATGATAAGACGTAGCTGACCGAATATGATATCCCTGGCAAGCTCCTGAATTTCGGACAGCTTAAGTCCCAAAAGCCTTTCGGCGGCATTCTGCATAATGCCGTTTTCTGTGGATATGCCTACTGTGAAGCGACTTGGTACGTCAATACGTATATTTTGCCGTGACAGTGCGTTTTTAAGATCAACGCTTATGGAAATAGGCGTAAGATCCAGATATTCGTAGGCCTGGATCACCGGCCAGATAAAGGCCGCGCCGCCGTGGATGCACTTGGCGCTACGGCTTGTGCCGTCGCTGTTAGCCCCCACCTTACCGTAGATGACCATTACCTTGTCAGAGGGGCATTTGCGGTAACGGCTGACGATGAGCATGATCGTTGACAAAAGCAGCACAACGATAACGCAGATCAGAATTAAAACAGTCATAACAATTTTCCTCCCCTATTTTTTACTTTTCCCTAACTATAAGTGTTCCCATTGTTGTAGTTCCAACTACAGTTACTTCACGACCGGGCGAAATTGGCTGTTCTCCATCGGTAACAGCTTCCATTTCGGAGTAGCGCTCCTGAAGCACAAGATTGACCTTTCCGCTGCCGCTTCGAGCCGGAGGAACAGTTATATAAACCGTTCCGGACTTACCCACGGCATTGCGGGGATTGATATTGCCCGACTGCTGAAGATTAAGGGCAAACTTGACGATAAACGCCACCGCCAGCATTGCGGCAGCTCCCGCCACTACAGCCCCCACAACGGAAAACCACAGCGGAAGTCCGCCTCCGAGTATTGCCGCGCCTGACCAGCCAAACACCGAGAAAAACGCAACCATACCCCTGACCGTAAATATCCTCAGATCACCGTCCAAGTCACCGGAAACATCGCAGTTGGAGAAATCCTCCACCGCCTGAAAATTTCCATCGCCAACATCCACATCGGGAATATCCCCGTCCGGCACATCACCGTCACTGTCGCCTATGCCAAACATCAGCAACAGTGTCTGAATGACCAGTACTAAAGTAGCCGGAACCGCTACATACAAAAACCCGTGCTGAGCCGCTGTCATGGCATTCCACCAATTCACAATGAACATTATCCCCTTGACCCCCTTTTTTTCCAATAAGGGCTGAAAGCCCTCTTTCAACGTTTCGAGATTGATATCCCACCGAAAAACGAAAGGGTCGCTCACCGCCCATATAGTCGGGAACATCTTTCGTTTAGTTATATATCCAACTGACTTATAAGCAAATTGACCCTGCTTCGAAGCATTGCCGCTCCGTAAGAGGTGGCCATAACTATAAGTGTGGCCTTGAGCCTGACTTGGATATAGCTGTCTCCTCCTCCGGAGACCGACTTTTCCACCACAGACTCTATGGTGTCCCGGCGGAAGTCCGTCAGCTGTCCTATTACCTGAGCAAAGTAGCAGTACAGCGTACAGTCATCCACCAGATCATCGCTTTCATCATCCAGCGCCCCATTAATATATTCCATCAGCGCCGTGACCTTGTCGATCTGCATCACATCCTTCAAAAAGTTGATAAAGGCTATTCTGCAAAACTGCCGCTTGCTGTATTTCTTGTTCACCGGCGGCGAAACAAACCCTCTTTTGACCCAATTCTGCACCACATGTGGAGCACAGTCAGTCATTCCTGCCACCTGACTAAGCACCAGTCCTCCTGTGAGAAAAATTGAATTCAGCAGCGAATTAACGCTGTCAAAGGACAGCTCCCCTACTTCAATATTTGTTCCGGGAAGCACATACATCTGATCACCCTCTTTGCTTATGATATGATTATATCACACGGTCATATGATTGTCAAGAACAATCTTGTAATTTTTTTTGTATTATTTGTATTTTTGATTGCGGGCAAAAAAGTTAAAGCAAAAATCGCATGGATGGAACCGAACTATATCAAATGTATGGATCCGTAGTTTTCCTGGAATAAGATTTTTCTCCCGGCAAATAATATCAAGGAAGCTCTGATTAATTCACGTCTACGGCTTAAAACGCTGCTTGACGGTTATTTCCCCCGCAGTTCGGTTAAAGAAGCCCATAATACAGCAAGTAATCATGCGCTTTTTGCCTTACTGCGAGAAAAATTTTCCCGCCAATCAGCATTTTAGAATCAATCAGCGTTTTCTGAAAACAAAAGGGGGAAACAACGGTGAAAGCTATAATTCTGGCCGGCGGCGAGGGCACGCGGCTTAGGCCGCTCACCTGTGACAGGCCAAAGCCTATGCTCAATATTATGGGTGCGCCCATAATGGAGCACTGTATAAAGCTACTGAAGAAGCACGCCATAACTGAAATTGCCGTAACAGAAGGGTACATGGCAGGCAAAATACGCGAATTTTTCGGTGACGGTACGGCCTTAGGAGTTAGACTGACGTATTTTAATGAAGATACACCCTTGGGTACTGCCGGAGCGTTAAAAAACGCCTGGGACTTTGTAGATGGGGACTTTGTTGCAATGAGCGGCTCGGTGATAACGGACATGGACATTACGTCTCTTATTCGTTTCCACAAAAGCCGCAAAGCATTGGCCTCCATTGCGCTGGCACCCGCCTCCCCATATCCTCACCGGGCGACAATGACCATCGGAGAAGGAGGACGGATAAACAGGCTGTTCGAAAGTACGGACTGGGGGCTTGTTGCATCCTCATATATAAGCTGCGGAGTGGGAGTGCTCTCGCCTAAGCTGCTGACACTGATACCCGAGGGAATTTTTACTGACCTGATACGAGACATATTTCCGGTTTTGCTTAATGACAAACGCGGTATATACGGTATGCCCCACGGCGGATACTGGTGCAACATCGGGAGCCTTGGGGACTACCGCCGCTGTCACGGGGATATACTTGATCGGAAAACCGCGCTGAACATGCCGGAGGAATACAGTGAGGGCATCTGGGTTGAAAGCGGGGCCGAAATACAGCAGGGAGCCGTACTGCGCCCGCCGGCATTTATCGGAGGGCGCAGCCGTATCCTACGTGGTTCCAGAGTAGAGCCCTACAGCGTAATAGGCCGCGGGGTCACTCTCTGTGCCGGATCCGGCATCAAGCGGGGCATTGCCCTTGACGGATGCAGACTGGAGGAAAACGCTCAGCTTAGAGGTGCGGTAATAGACCGCGAAGCTGTCCTTAAACGCGGGAGCGCCGTATACGAGCAGGCAGTGATAGGCAGCGGCAGCGTGGTAGGTGAAAACTGTGCCGTAAAGCCCGGTGTCCGTATATGGCCACATAAGGAGCTTCCTCCGGATACCGTGCAGCATTCCAACCTTATATGGGGTAGCGTAGGGGGAGGACGGATATGGAGCTCTGCCGGAGTACAGGGAGAGCTTGGCAGCGAAATAACTCCCGAAACAATGACCCTCCTTGGTGCAGCCTTTGGCACAGCAGCGGATGGCTGCGGCGTAGGCGTATCCGACAGCGGCTCACCGGCGGCGGCAATGCTGAAATCCGCCTTCATCGGCGGAGTGCTCTCCACAGGAGCAAAAATCTTTGACTTTGGGGAACAGCCTCTTCCAGTAAGCCGAAGCGGAGTCCGCTTTCATCGGCTGTGGGGCGGTGCGGCGGTAAACGTATATACCCGGGGAGGAGCTGACTACGGAGAAATCAAGCTCATAGGTCCCAACGGTGCAGACCCGCAGTCCGAGCTGATGAACAGGCTTAAAAGCAGCTTTCGACTGGAGGACTTTTCCCGGGGGAGCAGCGAAAACATTAAGGATGCGGAGTACCTTTTTGAATACAAGCTGTTTTATCTCAAAAACCTTATCAACTCCACTAAAAAGCAAAGCCTCGGCTACAAGTTGCTGGTAGGAGGCAGCTCCGACTGGGCAAAGCGTCTGCTGAAAAGCGCCGGCAATGATCTCAACTGCCATGTGGAGACCTCTGACAAAGGCCCTCATGAGATCGCCCAGGCCGTAAAGGAAGAAGGCGCGGATCTGGGAGCTGTTATCGACCCGTCCTGTCAGGAACTGACCCTCATCGATATTAGCGGGAGAATAATCAGCCGTGATATATACACTCTTCTGTCCGCTATGATTGTAATGCATACCCACAGGGGCGCCAAAATCTACGTTCCGATATCAGCGCCTTCGGGAGTTGAGCTTTTGGCTGAAAAATACGGTGCTGTAGTGGTACGCACCCGTAATTCTCCGCCGGAGCTTATGCGCGAGCTGACCAAATCCGATGACCCCATGCTGTATGACCAGTTTATCTACGCCTTTGATGCGGTGGGCGCGCTGATCAAGCTGATTGACTTTATGAAAAGCGAAAACGCTTCATTGTCCGAGCTTCTTGCCCGTCTGCCCGAGACCCACATGATACACACCGGTGTAGACTGCGCCGAAACCTCCCAAGCTATGAACAAAATATACAGCCGTCATCAAAGCCAGCCTATGGATCTGACCGACGGTATAAAACTGAGCTTTGACAAGGGCTGGGTACTGCTGACTCCATCGGAGGGTTTCTCTTCCATAAATATAACCAGCCAAGGGTACTGTGAAGAATACGCCCGTGAGCTGGCGGATATGTGTGTGGACGAGATATTGGAGGATTGAATGGCTCCAAGTAAAAGTCCCTGACCCACAAAAATCCGGGGCTTATTGTCCCGGATTTTTGCGTTTATCTTCTTCTTTTTTTGTATTTTCCTCCATACAGTATTGACAGGACAGCAGCGCCCACAACTATCACTATAGCAACAACATACATTCCGAATGGAAGGTTTGTACCCTTGACACGGCTCCAAGCCCTCAGAACCTGCTCGTTTTGAGAGCCGAAATCCTCCATTATGCCGCAACGGAAGGATGTGTCCATATCCGGGTACATGGCCATAAGCTGACGGTTTTCCTCACTTGTGCGGATAATGGCCCTGCCGTCGGTAAGGTTTTGGGGTGAAAGAGTTCCGTCAAAGAAATAGCTGACGTCATGCTCAATATCTCCATCACTGTCACCGTACCAGTCATATACAAGCTCAAACAGTTCATCCCCGGCCACCACACTGGTATAACCGATGTACTCCACGTTCCGGGCGGCGATTTCGGGACGGCAAAGGAAGTCTACAAAGTCCTGAGCCAGCTCCACATTGGCTCCCTTCGGCATTACCCAGCCGTCAAACCAGATAGTGCTGCCTTCATCGGGAACAACATAGTTGAGATACTTGTTGTCCTCCTCCTCGGCAAGATCCATTGCGTAGACCGCATCGCCGCTCCAGGCAACATTAGCGGTAATTTTGCCGGAAACAATATCAGTCTTGCCGCTGTCAGCCTCAAAGCCGTAGATGTTGTCCTTCATTTCTTTTAGGGCAGCCTCGACCTTGTATATGTCCTGATCCTCCACCCGGTTAACGATTTGGTGAGTTCGCCTTTGAAGCTCCTCCCCGGTGATCTCACCCTTGTCATAGGCGGCGCGGTTGGCCCTCAGCTCATCCTCATAGACCTTAAGCAGACCTATTACATAGGCGTCACGCGAGGTATCTTTACAGGTAATCTTATTCTTGTAGTCAGGATTCCAGAGGATGTCCCATGTCTTTACATCCTCCTCCCTGACAGTCTCGGGGTTATAAACTATACCTACGCTACCCCACATATAGCCAACGGCGTAATCTGTCCAGCCGTAACGGTCAAATATATCCCGAATATAGGGAGAGCAGTTGGCATTATAGTTGGGCATTTTGGAAAGATCGTATTTTTCAATCATGATGTTTTCGTCAACACCGCTTTGAGTTTCGATAAGCATCTTCTGGATTATATAATCCGAAGGGCAGACCAGATCATATTGAGTCTTGCCGGTGCGAAGGGTGTTCAGCATAGTCTCGTTGGTCTCAAAGGTGTCATACTGAACCCTGACTCTTTTGCCGGTGCGTTCAAAATAGTCCGCCTCCCACAGCTCAATAACGGAGTCATCCACCTTTTCCCCATCGTCGTCAAGGCCCTCGTTAATATAGTCCTGCCAGTTGTAGACCCGAAGCACCTGCTCGTCCCCTGTAGCGTAAGCACAGGGCAGCAGACACGCAAAAAACATAGTCACCATAAGTGCGGCAATAATTCTTTTCATTTCATACATTACCTCCCTTAGCGCCTTGTCTTTTTTACTTTGCCGCCGCTACGAAGATTGGCCACCAGGAGCACAGCCATGGCAAGAAGGGTTATAATAGTGGTAAGCGCCCTGAGAGACGGGGGCAGTGTGCCCTTTTTGCTTGTCACACCGTAAACGTAGGTGCTCAGGGTCTGGAAGGAGGTATCCCTTGTAAAGGCAGTGATGATATAATCGTCAAGACTCAAGGTGACTGAAAGGATAAAGCCGCTGATCACCCCGGGGATGACTTCTGGCATTACTACCTTCATCAGCGCCTTATTTGGGGTGGCTCCCAAATCAAGAGCCGCCTCATAGACGTTAGGATCCATCTGCGTCAGCTTGGGACGGACGCTGAGTACCACAAACGGGATAGTCAGAACCACATGGCCCACAAGCAATGTCAGAAAGTTGAACTTTACGCCGCAGAATACAAACAGTATTGTCAGGGAAAGAGCGGTGACGATCTCGGCGTTCATTACCGGTATCTGGCCAATGCCTTCCATAATAGCCTTGCTGCGCTTGCTGCTGTAAAAAATACCAATAGCCCCCAGCGTACCAAGCACAGTGGAAACCGCCGCGGAGGAGAAGGCCACTGCAAAGGTATTTACCGCCGCGCCTACTATCTCCTTGTTTTTGAAAAGTGCCGAATACAGATGCAGGCTGAAGCCGTTCCAGCTGCCAATTAGCTTGGTATTGGTAAAGCTGAAAATAATCAGCACCAGAATGGGCGCGTACATTACCAGCAACACTAAATAAACATAAAACTTTGATACAAAATCAAGAAAACGGGAATTTTTCATTTTACCAAAGCCCTCCTCTTGCATCGTCGTCAGTCTTAATATTACGCGTCAGGAAGGAGCCGAAAAGTATAATTGCCAGCATTACCAGCGCCACAAGGCTGCCCATATGCCACAGACCCTGATCAAAGTACAACTGAATGCTGTTGCCTATAAGGGAAATTTTTCTCTCACCCATAACGTCGGAAATTACGTAGCTGCTCATAGTGGGCATAAAAACCATCGTTGCCGCAGAAACTATACCTGGCATGGTCATGGGCAGTATGTTTTTCACAAACACCTGCGCCGGAGTAGCCCCCAGGTCATAACCGGCTTCGATCTGGCTTCGATCCATTTTTATCATTGTGGTATAGAGGGGAAGTATAGTAAATGGCAGATAATTGTATACCATACCTATCATTGTAGCCACGTAAGGATGCTCACCGCCATTGAGCCCTAACCAGAACAGCAGATCCCTTGTAGCTGCCGTACGAAGTACAAAGTTGATCCACATTGGCATCACAAAGAGCAGGACCGTAGCCATGGTAAAGCCCAAATTCTTCTTAGCCAGAAGAAAAGCCACAGGATAGCCTATCAAAAGGCAAAGAGCCGTATTCCCGATGCCGATATAGAAGCTGATAATAAGGGTATTAATATTGTTGGTGTCCCTGAAAAAGGACAGCAGATTTTCCGCCGAAAGCTGCCCTCCCTGATCAGTTGCGGCATAGGCAATGATCAGAACTAATGGTATCACCACAAACAGGACCATAAATACCATATAAGGAATGGAAAGATATTTACGCTGAAATCGTAGACTTTTATTTCGCATATTTCTTTGCCTCCCCCTTCAGAGTAAGGCCGATATGCTCGGGCTTTACACGTATACCCACGCGGTCTCCCTCGTCATATGTATATTCCGTACCCAGAACAAAGTCCTCATCCTCATCGGTACGTACAGTGAGAACATAGTGGTCGCCCTTGTATATAATCTCCACAACATTGCCCTGAACAGCGCCCTCATCCACGTTGTCAAGTATTTCCACATCCGCAAGGCCGATGGTGGCTTTTACATCCGCATCGGTAAAGTCGTACACCGTACCGTCAGGTCCAACCACATAGCCATCACTGTCAAGAGTTGAGCCTTCTACCAGCTTTGTCACATCACAGGGGAAGTGGGAATCTGAAATAACTACATTGTTGTTTTTGTCAATGTAGGCGTCATCATATACGTTGGCAGTGAGCTCCTTTTTCATTATATGTATGCCGTCAGGCTCGATTATTATACCTGCTTCACAGTTGATATCCATGTTCCGGGTATCCTGAATGATCACCTCATTGCGGCCCACCATCATAGTATACTCATAGTGTATACCCTTAAATATCTTGCTGATAAGCTTGCCGTCCAGCATTCCCTCTCCCGGAGGCACAAGGTGGATATCCTCGGGACGTACCACAACATCCACCTTTTCATTTTTGTCAAAGTCGTCAAGGGCTTCAAACACATGACCGAGAAACCGAACCTTAAGCTTGTCAATCATTGTGCCGTTATAGATATTGCTTTCGCCAATGAAGTCGGCCACAAAGGCGTTGGCCGGTTCGTTGTAGATGCCCTCTGGCGTGCCGATCTGCTGAATCATGCCGTCCTTCATTACCACAATAGTGTCCGACAGAGTAAGCGCCTCCTCCTGATCATGTGTAACATAAATAAACGTGATACCCAGCTTTTTGTGCATTTCCTTAAGCTCCAGCTGCATATCCTTGCGCATCTTAAGATCCAGCGCACCCAGAGGCTCGTCCAGAAGAAGTATCTCGGGCTCGTTTACGATAGCTCGGGCAATAGCAATGCGCTGCTGCTGTCCGCCGCTCAGTGTGGCGATGTCCCGGTCCTCATACTCCTCAAGGTCAACGATTTTTAGCGCTCCCCTGACCTTTTCGCTGATCTCCTTATTGGTAAGCTTGCGCTTCTTCCCGTTGCCGTCGTTGATCTTCTTCAGCTTAAGGCCGAAGGCAATGTTGTCGTAAACGTCCAGATGCGGAAACAGAGCGTAGCGCTGAAACACCGTGTTTACCGGACGGTGGTAGGGAGGAAGATTGGCGATATTCTTGCCGTTAAGCAGTATCTCGCCCCCGGTGGGCATTTCAAAGCCCGCGATCATACGAAGCGTAGTGGTCTTACCGCAGCCCGAAGGCCCTAGGAAAGTAACGAACTCACCCTTCTTCACGTATAAGTTAAAATCCTCTACTGCATAAGTCTGACCGTAATGTTTCGAGACGTTTTTCAGCTCGATGATAATGTTTTTGTTGTCCTTCACAACTGCGTCACCCCTTTAATTTTTACGAAGTGCAATTATCGTAGCGCTCCCTCACGATTTTCCGCGAAAAGCACCGCGGAATATAAAAAACGGTACTGTGGAGGACTATGCACGCCAAATCCGCCACTCGTACCGTTTTTATAAGTGTATTGTATATGGTTTTTCCACAAATGTCAAGAGTTTTTCAAATCTTTTTTAAATAATTTTTAATACACTTTTACGCCGATGTAAATTGTAAATTATTTTTTCAACGCGCGTTGACTTTTTTACAAATCATGTTATAATTTAAGCAAATGAAATACTATTCAGTCGGTAGCATAATGTCTCCCAAGTACGTCAACGCAGGTAATGATAGTCGATAAATAAATATAAATAAAAAAATAATTATAAAATAAAAAAGAAAGAGGAGGAATAATAGTGAGATCCATTTCCACAAAGGTTCTATGTTTTATCATCGTTTTATCGCTGATGGTTTTTTCAATTGCCGCGGAGGCGGCAGAGCTTGCCTGCTCAATTACCTCATTGGATATTGACGAGAACGGAAATATATCAATGGTCGTAAGCAAAGGCTCAGACGAAAGCGGGAAAGGAATTGTTGCGGTATATGACTCTTTAGGGCAGCTCAAGGGCATTGTGGTATCCGAAGAAACAAACGGAACCGGCAACAAGTCGCTTGTCTTTAACAGCACATTAAAAGATGACGGCGATGTTTTAAAAGCTTTTTTCTGGAAAACAGAAAACGGCGTACTGACCCTTGAGCCGCTAAGTGATGTGTTTGTTCCTGTGGAGGGCTTTAAAGCAACATTTGAAACCGATTCCCACGCATCAATAGCCGTGTCTGACACGCAGGTGTTTACAGGCGATGAGCAGTTTGTTACAGAGGCATACGCGCGAAGCGGCGACACCGGCGAAATCGATACCTCCGGCAACGGACAGGTGAATTTTAAGATTACCGCGGATGAGGGCTACGAGATCGAATCTGTTGAAGTGACCCCGTCAACAAATTACAAAAATCTAAAGCTGCCCTCCGAGCTTGGGGAAAATACATACAGAATAACCAAGATAACAGGCGATATCACTGTTACCGTCACCACCAAGGCAACGACAGCGGAGGGCTTTAAAGCGACATTTGAGACCGATTCCCACGCATCAATAGCCGTGTCTGACACGCAGGTGTTTACAGGCGATGAGCAGTTTGTTACAGAGGCATACGCGCGAAGCGGCGACACCGGCGAAATCGATACCTCCGGCAACGGACAGGTGAATTTTAAGATTACCGCGGATGAGGGCTACGAGATCGAATCTGTTGAAGTGACCCCGTCAACAAATTACAAAAATCTAAAGCTGCCCTCCGAGCTTGGGGAAAATACATACAGAATAACCAAGATAACAGGCGATATCACTGTTACCGTCACCACCAAAGCGACTGAGGAGGAATCTCCACAGGATCCCGTAATTTCCGCGGGTGACGGAATAATACATCTTATGGGTGACAGCGTGAATGCCGATGGCATTGAAAATGTAACCGTATCTGGAACTGCCGTTACAATTACGGCGGCGGGAGAATATACCGTTGAGGGCACATTAAACGATGGACAGATAATAGTTAATTCCTCCGAAAAGACAGATTTAATCACCGTCAATCTTGACGGTGTAAGCGTAACAAGCACAACGGGGAACGCGTTTGACGGTTTAAAGGGAACGGTAACACTTGTTCCCACAGAAAACGAAAGCACATTCAGATCAGCTTCATCGGACGGGGATACAACAGCAATTTACAGCAAGAATGACCTTACAATAAAGGGTGAGGGAACGCTTAACGCAATATCCGATTACGGGAACGGCATACGCTGTAAGAACGACATCGAAATTGGCGTCTGCGATTTAAATGTTACTGCCGCAAACAACGGCATAAAGGGTGACCAATCCGTAAAAATCACAAAGAAAAACAATTCGATAACGGTTGTTTCCGGAGGAGACGGAATCAAGTCCGATCAGGATCCTGAAATTGACGCGCTGACAAATGAATACGTTTCCGGCGGTTCTGTTACGATAAACGGCGGCACAATAAATATAACCTCAAAAACAACAACAGGCACGGACGGCACTGTATCAAACGGGGACGGCATACAAGCTGATACTCTTCTCACGATCACTGGCGGCGACATAACGATCAACGCCGCGGGTGAAGCTATCAAGGCTAATGCTTCGAGCATTGCATACCTTGAGGACACGACGTTAACAAGTGGCACGCCTGCCGAGGGCGATGGCTGTGTGGCGATCACAGGCGGCACAATTGTCGCGTCGGCCGGTGAGGACGGAATCAAAGCGGTAAAAAACATTACAATAGGTAGCGGCGCAAATATAACGATCACCAAAGCCTTGGAGGGAATTCAAGTAAATGAGGTAATATACGACACAGACGGAGCAACGGTTCTCGCCTATGTAGAGGGTGAAATTGATATCAACGGAGGAACTCTTGACATAACCTGTAGCGAGGACGGAATACAGTGCGGGACCGGAAATGTTGTTGTTACAGACGGCAATATCACTGTAAATTCCCAGCAGGATTGTATACAAAGCGAGAACATAACAAATATTTCCGGCGGCACATTTGATTTGACCGCATACGGCGGTGCGCCCCAGACCGTTTCGGCAAACAATCCCGAGGCGGCGAGCAGCTGTAAGGGCGTAAAGGGCGGCAACCTTGTTTATATCAGTGGCGGCACTTTCAATATAAACACCTATGATGACGCCGTTCATTCAAACCATACTGTGCGCATAATCGGCGGAAGCATAACCGCCGCCACAGGCGACGATGGGATACACGGCGACAGCTATCTTTATATAAGCGATAACGCCGATATAAATATTACAAAGAGCTATGAAGGCATAGAAGCCGCAAATATATATGTTTTAGGCGGTGAAACAAGAATCGTTTCCTCTGACGACGGTGTAAACGCGGCAGGCGACAAGCCGACAGACAGCGCATATGACATTGATACCGTTTCCGCTTTGTCAGTTGAGCTTTTAGCGGGGCCGGGCGGCAATCAAGGCTGGAACGGCGGCAATCAAGGCTGGAACAGCGGTCCCAACTGGGGCGGTGAGGATTCGTCGACATACGGATATGTTGAAATATCCGGCGGACTGGTCTATATCGAAGCAGAGGGCGATGGCTTTGACAGCAACGGCAGCGCTCTAATTTCGGGCGGTACGCTTCTTGTAAACGGCCCCACAAGCGGCGGGAACGGCGTGTTTGACATAGGCGATAACAACGGCGACACACTTTCAATTACAGGAGGTACTGTAATTGGCGCAGGTTCATCCGATATGGCGATAACTCCCGACAGCGCGAAGCAGTATTACGTTGTGACTTCGTCAAGTTCCTCCGGCAGCGGTATGTGGGGCGGTTCAGGCGGCTTTTCATCACAATCAGCGGGTAAGGCGTTCAAGCTAACAAATTCAAGCGGGGATGAAATTGTGACATATGTACCGTCAAAAGCATACGCATGGGTATTTATATCAACACCTGAAATCAAAAGCGGCTCATACACATTAAATTACGGAGGGAGCGTAACAGGTGGCGCTTTCACGGGGAAAGAGCCATACGGAATAGTGACCGGCGGCACGTACTCAGGCTCATCCTCATGCGCATTGACGTCAGTAAGCAAATAACCGATCTCTTGCTAAGGGCAGTCGGCCGCAATCGGCCGGCTGCCCTTAGCCGCATATGGTATAACTGAACATTCTATGTCAAAAATCACGCAAATTAAAGTGAATTAAAGGCTATGTAAATTAAATGCAAATTTGTATATTTTTTTCTTGCATTTCCTTAAAAAGATGGTATAATATATATGTGACAGTGGGACACGGGAAATTGTTCCATAACATTTGTTGGTTATTTTTTAAAAATAAATTATGAGGTGATTCAAATGAGCATGACAAACAAAAAGACCATCGAGGATGTTGAGGTAAAGGGCAAAAGGGTTCTTGTACGTTGCGATTTTAACGTACCCCTTAAGGAAGGCACTATCACAGACGAGACAAGAATCGTAGCTGCCCTTCCCACTATCCAGTATCTTATTAATAACGGCGCAAAGGTAATTCTTTGCTCTCATCTGGGCAAGCCCAAGGGCGAGCCTAAGCCCGAGCTTTCCCTTGCTCCTGTGGCGGAGCGCCTCAGTGAAAAGCTTGGCAAGCCTGTTGTATTTGCCGCTGACGCCAATGTTGTAGGCGAAAACGCGAAGAAAGCCGTTGCTGAAATGCAGGACGGAGACGTTGTACTCCTTGAAAACACCCGCTACAGAGCTGAGGAAACAAAGAATGTTGAAGCCTTCAGCAAGGAGCTTGCTTCTCTTGCCGATATGTTTGTAAACGACGCTTTCGGTACAGCGCACAGAGCACACTGCTCCAACGTTGGCGTTACGGAATATCTTCAGCCCGCTGTTGCCGGTTACCTGATTCAGAAGGAGATCCAATACCTTGGCAACGCTGTTAACGCACCTGTACGTCCCTTGGTAGCTATCCTTGGCGGCAGTAAGGTTTCCAGCAAGATCTCTGTCATTGAGAACCTGCTTGACAAGGTTGATAAGCTCATTATCGGCGGCGGCATGGCATACACTTTCATGAAGGCTATGGGTGAGGAAGTCGGCGACTCCCTGCTTGAAGCTGATTTTGTTGACTACGCCAAGAAGATGATGGAAAAGGCCGGCGACAAGCTGGTGCTTCCCGTTGATACGGTTGTGGGCAGGGATTTTGATAACGACACCGAAAGCAAGGTCGTTCCTCAGGGTGGCATCGAGGCCGGCTGGCAGGGACTTGACATCGGACCCAAGTCCGTTGAGCTGTTCACAGAGGTTCTTAAGGACGCCAAGACAGTAGTATGGAACGGACCAATGGGCGTGTTTGAAATGCCCAACTTCGCAAAGGGTACAAACGCTATCGCTCAGGTGCTTGCCGCACTTGAGGGCGCTACCACAGTTATCGGCGGCGGTGACAGCGTTGCGGCTGTAAACCAGGCCGGTCTTGGCGACAAGATGACCCATATTTCCACAGGCGGCGGTGCAAGCCTTGAGTACCTTGAGGGCAAGGACCTTCCCGGTATTGCGGCGCTCAATGACAAGTAATCAGCAAAAGGAGTAATTCAGATGGGTAAATATATAATTGCGGGAAACTGGAAGATGAACAAGCTTCCCTCCGAAACCTGCGCTTATGTCAAGGAAGTGGCCGAGGCCACCAAGGGCGCAAGCTGCACAGTTGTTTGCTGCACCCCCTTTGTCAACCTTGCCGAAGCAGTTAAGGGTGCGGAAGGCACTCACGTAGAGATCGGCGCGGAAAACCTCCACTTTGAGGACAAGGGCGCATATACCGGCGAGGTAAGCGCCGACATGCTCATTGACCTTGGCGTCAAGTACGTTATTATAGGCCACAGTGAGCGCCGCCAGTACTTTGCCGAGACAGACGAAACCGTCAACCTGAAGGTAAAGAAAGCGCTGGAAAAGGGCCTTATACCCATTCTCTGCGTAGGTGAAAGCCTTGGCCAGAGAGAAGTCGGTATCACTATGGATCTTATCACAATACAGATCAAGAAGGCGTTTTCCGGTGTAAGCGCTGATGATGCCAAGAAGGTAGTAGTAGCCTATGAGCCTATCTGGGCCATAGGTACAGGCAAGACCGCTACTGCCGATCAGGCTGAGGAGGTCTGCGGCGCTATTCGCAAGGTGCTTGAGGGACTGTACGATCAGGCCACAGCCGCCGAAATCACCATCCAGTACGGCGGAAGCATGAACGCCAAAAACGCTGCCGAACTGCTTGCAAAACCCAACATTGACGGCGGACTTATCGGCGGAGCCTCCCTCAAATCCGCTGACTTTGCACAGATCACAGAAGCCGCAAAGTAAATTTCACAAAATAATAAAAGGGGCGTTTAGCGCCCCTTTGGTTCTATTAACACTATTGATACGGAGGTAATAACAATGCCTAAAAAACCTATTGCTCTGCTTATAATGGACGGCTACGGCATCAACCCCAATGAAGAGGGCAACTGCGTAATGGCCGCACAAAAGCCTAACCTTGACAGATATATGGCAACCTGCCCCAACACCATAATTTCCGCCAGCGGCCTTGATGTAGGCCTTCCCGACGGACAAATGGGCAACAGTGAGGTTGGACACACCAACATCGGCGCCGGACGTATTGTATATCAGATGCTGGTGAAAATTTCAAAGGACATCAAGGACGGCGCTATACTGGACAACAGTGTCCTTAAGGCTAACATGAAGGCCGCTGCCGACAGCGGAAAGGCTCTTCACCTGTTCGGACTTCTCTCTGACGGAGGCGTTCACAGTCACAACGAGCACCTTTACGGTCTTATCGACATGGCTAAAAAGCTTGGGGTCAAAAAAGTATATGTACACGCTTTTCTGGACGGACGTGACACACCTCCGACCTCTGGAGCGGGCTATATGGCACAGCTGGTTGAAAAAATGTTTGAGATCGGTATTGGCAGGGTAGCCACTGTAGCAGGCCGTTACTACGCTATGGATCGTGATAAAGCCTGGGATCGTGTAGTCAAGGCATACGATGCAATGGTGCTTGGTGAGGGCGTCAGCGAGAATGACCCTGTACAGGCCATCAAAAACTCCTATAAAAATGGCGTTACCGACGAGTTTATGCTTCCCACTGTGGTTGACAGCGACGGAATGATCAGTGAAGGTGACAGCGTTATCTGCTTCAACTTCCGTCCTGACCGGGCACGTCAGATTACCCGCGCCTTTGTGGATCCGGATTTTGACGGTTTTGAGCGCAGGCGCGGATTCTTCCCCGTCAACTTTGTGTGCATGGCTCAGTATGATGCCTCCATGCCTAACGTAACAGTTGCCTATCCTCCCGAAGCCCTTACAATGACATTCGGCGAGTATGTAAGCAAGCTTGGTCTTACTCAGCTTAGAATTGCCGAGACCCAAAAGTATGCCCACGTTACCTTCTTCTTCAACGGCGGCGAGGAAAAACAGTTCCCCGGGGAAGAAAGAATTCTTATCCAGTCTCCAGATGTACCGACCTTTGATCTTAAGCCCGAAATGAGCGCCTACGAGGTCAAGGATGCAGTCATAAAGGAAATCGAAGCTGACAAGTTTGATGTTATCATTCTCAATTTCGCCAACTGCGATATGGTAGGCCATACCGGAATAATCCCCGCAACCATCAAGGCCGTTGAGGCTGTTGACGACTGCGTTGGTCAGGTCACTGAGGCTGTACTCAAAAAAAGCGGCATAGTGTGCATCACTGCCGATCACGGCAACGCGGATCAGCTAATCGACCCTGTGACCAAGGCTCCCTTCACAGCCCACACTACCAATCCTGTTCCCTTCATCGTTGTAGGCGCGGACTGCGGTTCACTCCGCGAGGGCGGCAGACTTGCGGACATCACGCCCACCATGCTCAAGCTTATGGGCATAGAACAGCCCAAGGAAATGACCGGCGAAAGTCTGGTAAAATAAATCTGTGAAAGGATACCCGGCATGATTGAATATTTTCTTGAAAAATCAAAGAAACATGTTCTGCACCGAGTATGGCTTTTAAGTGACCTACAGCAGCATGACCCTGACCGGAGCCGCCGCTGTATGTACACTGCGGCGGAGGATATCGCTTCACTGGGCCTGACCTGTGAAAAGGCATGGTATCTTGGTGACAGTGTGGAAGGGGCTGACCTTGGGAAGCTTTGGCAGATGGCAAGGATGCAGGAGGAGGTATTTCTCCGAATGAAGGTTCCGGTATGCTACTGTCCGGGCAATCACGACATGGACTATATATCGGAGCACGGCGATGCCGTGCTCCCATTCCGTGAAATGGTAGTCTCGCATGTCTCCGACGGCTGGAAAACCACCAAGCGTGTAAGTGACTTTTACTTTTGGGACAAGATCGGCAGCATAGATGTTCTTTTTTTGGCGGACTGTGCGGCGGAGGACGGAAGCTGGCATTTTTGCCACGGAAGGGCATTTGGTGTCGGTTACCCGTATACATATGAAGATTTTCAGGCTATTGCGGCAAAGCGCGACAACATGGCGGATGTAATTACCGCCGGACATTATTCCTATCCAGGAGGGAATCGGGCCACAGAGTATATGGGCAACTTCCTGCCTATCCAAAATAACGTCAGGGCACATTTTTACGGTCATGCTCACATAGGCGACAGTGTATGGGCGGGCAAGGACTGGGGTCGTCAAATATGCGGCACAGATAACCACATGCTGACCCAGATTAATATTTCCAGCCTTGAAACGGGCCGTGGCAACGCCATACGCAGTGCTTTTTTGGAAATATATGACAACGGCGCTATGGCGGTGTTTTTTCGCAATCACAGTCAAAGGCACTGGGACAAAATGCTGGTTTTAAATTGATCTGCCGGTTTAAATCGGAACAACGCTCCATCAAGCTTGCTTGAAATGGATCTTGCGAACGATTGCAACCTGCGCAGGGGACGCTCACTCCTCAGGATTTCAGCGGGAGATTCAATAATACCACTATCATTAATTATGGAGGAATTTCTATGGACAATCGCCCTATCGGGGTTTTTGACAGCGGGTTAGGCGGACTGACCTCTGTCAAGCAGCTAATAAGCGTTTTGCCCGGCGAGGATATAATATACTTCGGAGACACGGGACGTGTCCCCTATGGCAACAGGAGCCGGGAAACACTTATACGCTACACAAAGGACGATGTAAATTTTTTGCTTAAATACAACATCAAGATTATACTTGCCGCCTGCGGCACTGCCAGCAGCGTTGCCCTCCCCTACCTTGGAGACATGGGGGTAAGGATCATCGGCGTGCTTGAGCCCGCCTGCCGGGCGGCGATCAAGCGTTCAAGAAACGGCCATATCGGTGTAATCGGCACTGCCGGTACTATCCAAAGCGATAAATATGCCCAGATAATCCGCCAGCTTGAGCCGGATGTACATGTGTTCAGCGCGGCATGCCCCATGTTTGTACCCATTGTGGAAAATGGCTACGCTGACAGTGAGGTGGCTCGTATAGTGGCCAGAGATTACCTTACTCCCCTTAAAAAGGAAAACGTGGATACGCTTATCTTGGGATGTACACATTACCCCTTGCTTGAAAAGGTGATCGGTGATATAATGGGAGAAGACGTAAAGCTCATATCCTCAGGCCGTGAAGCAGCCTGCTACACCAAAAAGATACTCAGTGAAGAAAACATGCTCAACGAAGGAAATAAGAAGGGACACTACGAGTTCTATGTTTCTGACAGCACCGAAAGCTTTGTAAAGCTGGGAGGGATGTTTCTGGGCAGGGAAATTGAGCTCAGCGTCCACAGAACCGTACTTTAAAGGATACACTTGCGAGGTTAAACAAATGAAACAGGTATATGTAGAGATCAACGGACATGTCACTGCCGGCGGTGACACCGACAAAATGAATTACTGCACAGAAGGACACTTTTATAAGAAGTCCGGCAAATATTACATCAACTATCCTGAGGGTGAGCTTATAGGCCGGGAAAAATGCAGCACCACCCTCAAGATTTCCCCTGACGGAGTAATAACAATGCTCCGCAGCGGTGAGGCAAACACGAGGATGGTTTTTGAAAAGGGACAGTGTCACATAAGCTGCTACGAAACACCTTTCGGCAACCTCACCGTAAGCGTAACCGCCAACGACGTTTCCGTAAACATGGATGAGGACGGCGGAAAACTGGATATAGACTACAATCTTTCCATCAACAATATTTCTCACAGTCACAATTTGCTGAGTGTAAAGGTGCGCCCGTGAAAGCGGCCTTAGAGAACCGCAAGGGGCTGGTCTGCTCCATCACGGAGGAAGCCGCGTTCAGGCTGTACGGCTTTTGTCCCGAATTTTCCGTAATACGTCCCAAGGATAGGAGCAACGGGGCTTTTTCCGTCACGGCGGCCTTTGTACTTGCGAAGGAGTTGTCTGTGAGTGCGGAGGTAATCGCTGCGAATCTTGTAACAGCAATAGAGCCCCGTGGGGGTCTGCGCCCGGCAAATACGGGGAAGGGCTTTGTAAGCTTTTTCTCTGATACGGGCTTTTTGTCCGAAGCTCTGAGCCCTGCTGCGGAGCTGCCTGAGCTACCTATGCCGGAGATGTCTGACCCGAAATTCAGGCACATATATATTTATAACAGGCTGAAAAAAATGCTTGAGCTCCACGGAACGCCCCCCGACGGCCGGGAAGACGCAAATTTGCTTATATCCTCTGAGGCCGAAAGGCTTTTGTGGGCTTTGGGCTGGGATGAACCGGAGGAAATCATTTCCGCGGCGTCGGAATATTATGACCGGGAAGGGCTAAGAGACGGATATGCTCCTTTAGCCATGGCTCGATATATTTTACTTAACAATGCTCTGGCCTCCATATATGGCCACATCAGAAAGGAACTGCCATGAAAAACAAACTTTTATCACTGCTGCTGGCGCTGACGCTGATTTTTACCCCTGTCTTGGCCGAGAGCCCCGCAAGCACGGAGGTCAACACACCTACCGCTACCGAAGAAGCCGAGGCGGATACTCCAGCAATTACGGAAAGCACAGAAATAGAGAGTGACAATCCCAAGCTCAAAAATGCCCTTTCCGCATTCCGCCAAAAGAACCTTATCAGGGATTACGCCCACCTTTTGGCCGACAACTACTATTACGGAGTGTCTGACGAAAACCTGCTTTACAACGTGATCTGTGCCACCATTGACAACGGTGGTCGGTTTGACATTGATCTTGCCCTTGAAACTATGGTAAAGACCCTTGGGGATGAGTATGCGGAGTATTACCCTCCCGAGCTCTACTCCCAGCAGCTTGATTACTACAATGCCTCATTTTACGGCATAGGTGTAACTATGACTATACAAAAGGGCGGCACAGTTATCGAGAATGTGTTTTCCGGCAGCTCAGCCGAGATGGCCGGCATTCAGGTAGGCGATCAGATCGTATCGGTGGACGGAGTTGACACCTCCAATTACGAGCCTGCCGCCACACGCGAGCTGATCATTGGCGAGGAAGGCACCTTTGTGGATATAGGCATTGTTCGCGGCGATGAGCTCTTGTATGTACGTGCTGTACGCCAAAAGGTCACCGAAAGTCATTCCACCATGGATATCATTGAAAACGAGGCCGGGCGCAAAATCGGTTACATCGATGTTGACTCCTTCACCGCATCTCTGCCTGAGGACTTTGACGGCTACATTGACCAGCTCAAAAATCAGGGCATAAACAATGTTATAATCGATCTGAGGGACAACGGAGGCGGAGATATCGACGCGGCCATTGAGGTAGCCCGTAAGCTGATCTCAGCCGGAATTATCGGCAAGCTCAAATATCGGGATGAAGCAAACAATGTGGATCTGTACTCCGAAAACTACAACGCTCCGGGCTACGAAATGCTGGTGCTTGTAAACGAAAACACCGCATCCGCCAGCGAATTTCTGGCAATGGCTCTTCAAAGCCGCAATGCCGCAAAGCTGATGGGAACCAAAACCTTTGGCAAGGGCTGTATGCAGGTAATAATGCATACCCCCACAGGCAGCGGGCTGAAGTTCACGATAGGCGAATATTACAGCCCCTCCGATCAGCGCATCCACGGCACAGGACTTACCCCGGATTACGCGGTTGAAAACGAGGTTTCTCCCGTAAATGAGGAGGATTTTGCAGACATATTACTTGCCCCAGACATGCTGGAGTCCGACAGCACAAGGCTTGGGGTGGAGCAAAGGCTTAACGCCCTCAAGCTGCTGGCCGACAGCGAAGTGGACGGAATATACAACAGCCGCACTGAGGCGGCTGTAAGGGTATTCCAGCGGTACAGCGAAATCGAGATCACCGGTGAGGTAGATTTCTACACAGCCATGGCGCTGAACGACTACGAATACAATATGAACAAGGTAGTTGACATACAGATGCAGACAGCGCTGGCGTATTTTAAATAACAGGCAATAAAATACTCCCTATCAGATGACGTGACCCCCAAAAGTTAGATTTTCAGGTCTAACCTTTGGGGGTCTGTTCATTTGCGGCTTAATAAACAAAGTTTTTTAGTATTCAATTCAGACCTTATCTCAAGAGTCCGAAAGGAAGTCTTTTATTATTCCTTACCACCTCATAAAGTCGAGCACGGGGAGGCCGAATATTGTAGTAATACAGGAAAGCAGTATTCCCATACCCACCGCTGAAGCTATGAGCCGGAGCCAGTCCCCGGTATTATATGACGGCTGCTTTACAACAACTCCTGTAATAAACCCGCCGGCGGCGCATATCAGCCCAACTATCCAAAGCACGACCGTTGCCATGCCGGGATACTCCTGATCGACCATAGGCATCAGCAGCGCAATAAATATGGAAAGCCCGCCCAAGATTGCAGATACACGGGTCAATACCTTTCCCCCACGGGAAGCCTTTTGTCCGGGGCCGAATATAATATACAGCCGCTTTATTATTTCCACAAGTATCACAGCAGCTGCCGTAATTACAAGCACCGACGGTCTTGCCGCAGATACGATCATAGACGCGAAGCCCATCGCAAACGCAATCATGGCCTCAGGCGTAGCAGAAAAGGCCAGTATGACGGACACAAGAATCACTATTCCGCCAAAAATATAAGTGATCTTATGGTTAGGAACAATAATTCGCACTCCGAATATAAAACCAAGTACAGCCAAGAACACGCGGATGAGATTGCTGAGTATAAGCTCGGTACCAAACACCGAATCATACATTTCCCCCGGGAAAAACACACCCGTCACTACAGCGGCCACGCATATTATGACTAAGATAAGCTCCGGCGGATCTTTGCGGTACTCCCGATTTCGGTTTTCACGAATTTGCTTGTCACTGAGGGTAAAATCGTCACCCATGTCAAATACCTCCTTTTAAAAATACAAAGCCTTTCTCCCACCGAATGTTCTCCTGTTTTTAGTTCAATAAGGGCTGAAAGCCCGTCATGGGGCGTTTTCGGTGGGAGATTGATCTCCCCGAAAACGAAAGGATCGCCCGCCAACGGGGGACATCTTTCGTTTAGTTATACACTGTCCGGGAATTTTCGAGGATTTTTTCCCCTACAGCGCTTATGCGCCGAAGTTCATCTTCCCCAAGCTTCTGGCCTATTGCTTCATAGGCCGCCTTCAGCTCGGGAGGTCGGCTGTCCAGATTGTGGCAGTCTGTTCCTAAAAGCGATGCAGTATTATCTTCAAAAAACTTCAACGCCTTCCCCTTCCGGAAAAAGCCTTTAAAATTGCCGGCATTCATCTGAAGTATGCAGCCCATACGTTTTAGCTCATATATATAATCCAGCTTTCCCTGTATGGGAATGTAGCGCTCAAAGTGGGCAATAACAGGAATGTAGCCGTTGCCTATGACCTTGTAGACTGTTCCCAGCATCCTTTCGCTCCACTTGACAAAGGGCATCTCCAACAGAATATATTTGGTTTTGCCTATGGCAAGCTCACTAAGGCCCTCTACCCGGTCAATGTAATCCATGAACAATATCTCCGCCCCAAGGTGAAGCCTGATATTTACGGGAGTCTTATCAAGCTCTTCCAAAAGACGGCCGAGGCTTTTTTCTCGCCGGAGTGCAAATTCCTCAATGCTGTTCTGGGAGGCGTAAAAGTGGGAGCTTAGTACAACATCGCTTACACCCTGTTCTTCCAGTCTTTTGAGCATTTTGACCGACGTTTCCGCATTTTTGCTTCCATCGTCAATGCCGGGCAGAATATGTGTATGAAAATCAATCAGCTTATAGTCCATAGTGTACCTCACTTTATCCTTTTAAATCATTGGTTTTGACAGGGTCATTGAATACAAAGCCAAGATTTTTTGCACCCGCGTCGGCAAGCCACTTCAATGCATCGGAAATCACATCAGCGCCGGTTTTGCGTGCGCGCACCACCATGACTATCCCATCCATTGCAGAGGCTGCCGCTTCCGCTGTCTGCCGAGACACGGGAGGCATGTCTATTATAATATAGCTGTAATCATTCCTATAGCCTTCAACAATAGACTTCATTTCGGGGCTGGCAAGCAGCTCCTCCGGATTAGGCGGAATATCTCCCCCTGTTATTACATCAAGGTTCTTGCTGACAGCTGTATGCAATGCCGCTGCTTCGCAGTTCTCATCCCCGGCGATAACATTGCTCAGTCCATTACCTTTGTCAAAACCAAATGCCGCACCTAAGCCATGACCACTCATGTCACCATCTATAAGCAGGGTTTTATTTCCTGCACGGGCAGCTTCCGCAGCCATACGGGATGCGGTAAAACTTTTTCCTTCACCGTTAACAGCACTTGTTACACCAATAACCCGGCATTTTCGTCTTGGAAGTGAAAACCGAATGCCGGAATTGATCCTTTTGTAGGCTTCGCCGCCCTCAAGAGGATCATCGGCGCAGCTATCGGCCTCAGACAGCACAGGCAGATCAAATTTTTCAGTAAGTATGGCACTGCTTTTGACCCGAACGTCAAATTTGTCCTTCAGAAGTACCCCGACTACCCCGGCGGCAAAGCCTATGATCATACCGATAAGGCTGATCTTAAGAACATTGGGTGAGTCCGGTGTTTTTGGTAGGCTTGCCCGGTCAATGATCTCAGTGCTACCCTTGACGATATCCTGTATAAGGGGAGGTGCTGTTTCTGCAACAACATTGGCGATCTGCTGGGCATGCTGTGGGTTGGTGCTTCGAACCGTCACCACAAACACAGACGTGTCCTCAATACCCTCGGCGCTTATCATGGATGCCAGCTGTTCGGCTGAATAGTCCAGATTGATATTGGAGGCTACCTCCTGAAGTACCTTGTCAGTAGTTATCATTGCCACATATCCGTGCACAAGGGAATTGGCCGTTGCGATATCTGAGTTCTGCACTTTCTGCGAATCTCCCTGCTGATTGTTTACGTACAGACGCACCCGGGCAGAGTATACCGGAGTCATGAAGCGGCTGCTGTAAATATAGGCCGCAGCCCCGCAGACAAGCGTCACAATAAGTATCACCGGCATACTTTTAAACAAAACCAAAAATATTTTCTTTATATCAATAGTTGTTTCGTCAAGTTCATCCATATACTCATCCATAAATTATCATCTCCCGGAATAATTTTCCCTATAATTTATCCTAAGGAAGCCCTGATTAATTCTAAAACGCTGATTGTAAGTAAAATAACCTCAAGAGTTGTTCTAAGCCGCAAGCGCAAATTATTCAAAAATCCCTTACTTTAATTATACACCAAAACGCGCCAATGTCAACATAATTTTGCTTCCTGACGGTTTACGATGTATATGCCGATACAAACCAGTGCCAGCGATACAAGTCCCTTAAGTCCGAAGCTTCCCCTTTCATTAAGCAGCAAGGTGGAAAGCAGAACTCCGCATATAGGATTCATAAAGCCGTACACGCACACTCTGGACACGGAATTGTACTTGAGCAGGACCGCCCAAAGTGAATAAGCCGCCGCCGACACAAAGGCCAGATAAAAAAGCATAGCCAGTCCCTGAGATGATACCACCGGCAGTCCTCCCCCAAAAGCAAGTCCGGCCAAGGTAAGTATCACTCCGCCCAAAAGGAACTGCCACCCGCTCATCATCACGGTATCGTATTTTTGGGAGTAAGACTTCATTACCACAGAGGAAATTGCATAGGAAAACGTAGACAGGAAAATACATCCCTCGCCCAGCAGGCTCATGCTGGCGTCAAAGCCGCCGCTGCCTAAGTTTATCAGCACAACTCCGGCAAAGCCCACAATGCAGCCTATCACCTTGACCGCTGTCAGCTTTTCGATCTTAAATACAAGCGCCGCAATAAGTATGGCTACAAAAACGTTGGATGCCTCAATGATGGAGCTTTTCACCCCGTCTGTTCTGGCAAGTCCTATGTAAAAGAAAATATACTGTATAACTGTCTGAAAAAGACAAAGCTTAAATACTCCCCTTACCTCTCCGGCGTTTTTGGGGTAAACAAGTCGTTTTTGCCCTATACTGGCTATAATAACGGTCATCACCCCCGCCAAAGTGAAACGCACACCGGCAAAAAGCACCTGCGACGCAACGTGGGAGGCCGATATTTCAAACAGGCTGTAGCCGATCTTTACACAAGGGAAGGCGCTGCCCCAAAGTGCGCAGCAGACAAAAGCCAGAGCGCAAACCACCCAGCTTTTTGTAAGAATAACGCCCTTATCTTCCGCGCTTCCCATTTTTTTAGTCCCCGTCTCCCGTTTGGCAAAGACCCACAGCTTGCTCAACACATAATTGGCGACTATTACAGCAACTGCCACAATGTACTTTGACAACCATTCTCCTAGACCGATAAAGTCATTGCACACCTTCATCAGCACAAGCTCCAGCGCCAGCGACGCCAAACGGCTGCTCACAAACCTTAAAAACTCCTTTATCCTGCCGGTATTTTTGCTGCGGAAAACGATCAGCGCATTTGTAAAATAAGCAAATATCACCGATGCGATCCACGCGATCACCACATTGGGATCGCGGCTGATGCCCAGTATTTCCTTGTCCAGCCAATACACCGCCAGATTGACCGCTGTAGTCATTCCCCCAACGATAACATATGCAATAAGCTCCCGATACTGCTTGTACAGACCCTTAAGCTTTTCAATCATAAAATTCATTACCTCACTTGATCTTATCCCACTGCCCATGAGTGCTTTCCACAACTCCGCATACTGTCAGAAGTCCGTCCTTTACCCTGAAGCGTATATCAAAGCCCGCAAACTCCATTCCGTAAACATAGCCATCGCCCTTGTTATATGCCGCTCTGGGGTCCTGTCCCAGCACCTTAAGTGCCGCGGAGCGCTTGCTTTGGGGCAAAAGCTCAAGCATATCCGGAGGAAAGTCCACAGCTATCGCGTCATTCATATGCTCCTGTCCAAAGCCGCCTGATGCCTCCGGGCGGCTGTCCGCATAAGGGAGATACGGTTTGATGTCATATATTGGTGTTCCGTCCAGCATATCCGCCCCGCTTACCGCAAGGACAGGGCCCTCAAGCCCATGCTCCACCCTTTCCAGCCTGACGCAGGACAGTCCTATTGAATTGGGCCGATACGGTGACCTTGTGGCAAAAACGCCCTTTTTCACCTTACCCCCAAGCCGGGGAGGGTACACAGTAGGGCGGAAATCCTCAGTATGCGCAAGGGAAAAGTCCCACAACAGCCAAATATGGGAATACTCCTCAATGCCCAAGAGAGCCTGAGGATTTCTGAACGACGGTTCAAAAACGATACGTCCCTCTACTTCCGGCACAAGTCCGCTTTGGCGTGGTATACCGAATTTTTCGGGAAAATCGGTGTGTATTCTGGCTATGACCTTAAGCGTGTTCTCCATCTGTTCTCCCCGCTGTCTTTGTTTTGTGATGTTCATTATGAATATTTTACCATATATCAATGAAAAAAGCAATCCCTAAGGGACTGCTTTTTTCTGATATATTTTTAA
>CAYTWZ010000002.1:0-2110 GCA_964442035.1 uncultured Oscillospiraceae bacterium | reverse complement strand
GTCCATATCGAGTCCTGCAAGCTTGTATCCGATTACATAAGCTTCACCGTAGGTCATTGTCTCTTTCGGTTTGAATGCGCCGCTGCCGTCGCCTTCCATTACGGCAAGTCCCTGAAGCAGAGCAGCCGCCCCCTTGCCGCCGGTGAAATCAGACTCATCGCTGAATCTTACGGAGTAAACATCAAGGTCAATAAGCTTTTCCCAGCCCAGCTGTACCGCAATGATTCGCGCTGCCTCCTCCCTGTCAATGGGCTGCTCAAGGGCTTCCTCGTCCTCAGTCTCTATCCGATAATAACGGTAAGGCACAACATCCTTATTCGCCAGCATGCGTACAAAGGAAACGAACTCGCCTTTTGTTATGTTGTCGTTGAGGCTGTAGCTTCCCTCAATGTATACGCCGTTTTCACGGAGGACCTCAAAGGCCTCCCAAGCATAGTGCTCAAGCTCATCGGCTTTAGTCTCCTTGTCCGTCGCTTCCTTGCCGCTATAGTCAATAGGCTTACCGTCCTCACAGCGCAGGCAGTCGAAATCATGAGTGACTTCAAGCTTGTAAGCAAGCACGGGAATGAGAGCATTACCCTCTGCCTCGTTCATTTCACTGCTATCCTTATAAGCATAGACAAGCTTCGGCTCGTAGCCGTTTTTGGCCGCTGTCAGCTTATCAGTCATATTATCGGGTATAACTATCTCCGCTTTGGGCCGGTTCATGCTATAGGAGATTATTTTCCCGTTCCGGCGGGAGACTCTTACATTCTTATAATCAGCGGGATAGGGTATCTCGCCCACATAACGCTCATATCGTCTTGTATAGGTTGAGGAAATACCGTTATATGTATCCTCTGCCACACGATAGCCTTCAAGCTCCGTATACTTTGCAAGGAAATCGTCCGCTATCTTCGTCACCGCCTCATCGGGAAGAGGGGTTTCGGTTCCGGCATAAAGCTCATTATTGTACGCTGTAAAGCTGAGCAGCTCACCCGTTTCGGCGTCAAGACGCATGTCGGCATTCTCATAGGTATCATCGCTTTCCTTTAAAAAGCTGCAAACAACCTGATACTTTGTTTCATCCTTGGACTTGATGGTATAATAGCTTACGGTAGGTTCACAGTCCGCCGGAATCATCAGCTCAGGCATGGACGCCACAATATTCATTATTTGCGCCTTATCGATCAATTTACTTAATGTCTCTACCTCGGTGAGCTCCTCACGGGTCAATCTATATCCCCCATCGCCGCCTCCTCCGGAAGCTTCGGCTGTTGCCGCATCCATTGTCAGCTTTTGATCGGCAGAGCTGTTGGAGATACCATATCTGAAATACCCTCGCTCAAAGGTGCCGCCGCCCACAGCATCCGCATAAATGCCGGAATCGTGCAAATATACAGGTATGGCCTTGTCGTCAAAAACATTGTATTGGGCGTAAAAGCCGTTTTCAGCCAAAAGCTTCATAGCTTCTTCGCTGCCCAGCTTGTCAGTGCCGGAGAATTCGCTTTCAAAGTCCCAAGAAAGGTCATAGTACACAACCTTGCCGGTTCGGTCATCCACATTTACATTGGCGTAATTTCCCTCCACGGGAATACCGTTTTCGTGCCGCTCAAACATAAAGTTTCTGACACTGCTGTTGTCATAGTCAAGGACAAGCCGATCCTTAAGCTCCGGCACAGTGGCGGCAATAAAGTCCGAAGCTATCTTTGCGAGTTCCTCCTTGCGGAGCTTGGCAAGGCCGCTGTGCCACTCATAATCCGCGTAATAGCCTATAGGTATAAGATCCCCGTTGAGACGGACTCTTACACCTTTGTCAAAGTCCTCGTCATACCAGGACAGATCGTATTCCTTTTCCGTCTGGCCGCCAAAGCCGACACCCTCCGAGATGTCACAGCTGAACTGAGTGTATTCCGCCGGGATATCAAAGGTGGTTTTTGCCGCCACAATGGCTGCTTCGGTGTTTGTTTCAGCCCCAAAGGCCGGGATAGCCGATGCCAGCATTAAAGCGGCAACAGCTGCTGAGATAATTCTTTTCATTTCCGGTTCCTCCTGTTTGAAAATTATTTCTTGTAATATAGACGCAGGAGCTGCAAAAAAGTTCCATGTTTTTCATAATTTTTTTGTTTAT
>CAYTWZ010000001.1:33502-67114 GCA_964442035.1 uncultured Oscillospiraceae bacterium | reverse complement strand
CTTTCGTTTAGTCATATTTTGTTGAAGCTGAGCATCTTTTCCCCGCCGATAGTTTCGGAAACATCATTTATGGTCACGAAGGCAGCTCCGTCAATTGACTGCACTATGCCTTTGACCGTACGTATTTCAAAGCGGTTCACCACACAATAGATAAGTACCTTTTTCTCCCCGGAATAATATCCGTGGGCGTCAATTGCGGTAACTCCCCGGCCCAAGGTTTCAGACAAAAGCTTTTGAAGCTGCTGGGGCTTATCGGAAATGATGAAAACCGCCTTTGCCTTGTCAAGGCCCTCCACAATAAAGTCCACGGTTTTAATTCCCACAGAATAGGTCAGGATGGAATAAAGGGGGATCACCCAGCTTTTGAATACTATTGCCGAGACAGTGTACAGCAAAATATTGTAGCACATTACAAAGGTACCCACTGTGATGCCCAGCCTTTTCGCAAACAGCACTGCCATGACCTCCACTCCATCGATAGCGCCGCCGTTGCGGATCACAAGGCCGCTTCCGACGCCGGAAAGCAGTCCGCCGAACAGAGCCGAAAGAAGCAGATCACTGTGTGTTATTGGGGATCCGTCGGAAAAGTCAAAGGGAAGAACGTTGCGAAAAAGAAAGGCCGCCAGTGAATAGACTGTTATTGCGAACAACGAATATATTACAAATTCCTTGCCCAGCTTTTTGAAGCCTATTATGTAAAAGGGGAAATTGCACACGATCAGGAAAAAGCTCATCACCAGACAGGGCGGGGTTATCATGTCCAGCAGAAAGGCCGTGCCGGAGATTCCGCTGTCAAACAGATTTACCGGAGCAAGTATAAGGGTCACGCCTATGGCGTTTATTATGCTTGCCGCGAGTAAAATTACAAAGGTCATTGGGCGAAGCTTGGGTCTGTTCATTTTGCACACTTCCTTTTGTAATTATTTTAACATGAATTTCTCCCTCCTGTCAATGAGAGGGAAGCATAAAATTCTACTGAAGAAGGCTCAAATTTTATACACATTTTTAGCAAGCGCCGAATAATTCACGCTTACAGCTTAAAGCGCCGCTTGTACAGCGTTGTCTTTTAAACAAAGTAGCCGGCAGAAGCGAAATGATTTAATGCCCGAAAATCACAAAAAAGTGAAGGTCAAAAAAAGTCAAAAAAATTTTAAAAAAAACTATTGACAAATCAATTAAAGTGTGGTATATTATAATCACAAGGTCAAAGATAGTCAAAGTCAAACATCGACAAGCCTTGACAAAAGAGCAAAAGCCAAAGAGTAAAGGACTGGTAGGAAAATGAAGCACAGTATGTCAGACATAATCGAGCAAATGCTGATGGAGCTGTTGAGCGAAGGAGACGGAACAGCCCAAATTCAGCGCAACATTCTGGCCGGGCAGCTCAACTGTGTCCCCAGCCAGATCAACTACGTAATACAGACCCGCTTTACTCCGGAAAGAGGCTACTCCATCGAAAGCCGCAGAGGAGGCGGCGGCAGCGTAACAATAATGCGCGTCGCTCCTAACAAAAGCAACTATCTGATGCACGTCCTTAATACAATAGGAACGGATCTGGATTACAACACCGCAAGAGTTTTCGCCCAAAATCTTGTTGACTATGAATTTATTTCGCCGAGAGAGGAAAAGCTTATATTGGGTGCGCTCAAGGACAGCTCTATCCCCATTCAGGGCGCGGCGAGAAACCGGCTGAGAGCAAATATTTTTAAAAACATGCTTTTGGCTCTTCAATAATTTTTTAGGAGGTATTTATTATGAAATGTCAGAAATGCAATAAAAACGAGGCCAATGTTCAGTACCGTGAATCTATCAACGGAACCACCCGTGAGATCTGTCTTTGCTCCGAATGTGCCAAGGAGACAGGGCTGCTTAAGCGTACCGATGGCATATTCCAGAATATGGAGAGGGAAATGCTGAGCGCTTTTGCTTTCCCCTTTGGCGGGGCGTCCCTCTTTGGACGGGGACTTTCCCGCGCGTTTTCAAATCCATTTGGCAGCTTCCCCGAGATTGGAGGCTTCTTTGAAAACGACCCGGTGGAAAGCATCGAGTCCATAACCACCGAAGACGACAAAAAGGAAGCGCCTAAGAAGGGGAAAAAGCTTGACCCCCGTGAGGAGATCGACCAGCTCAAAGCCAAGCTGCTTGACGCCATAGCGGACGAACGCTACGAGGAGGCGGCCAAGCTCCGTGACAAAATCAAAAAAATAAAAGGAGAGTGATGTTCTATGATGGAAAGCAACTACAACTTTACCGAAAAGGCCCAAACCTCCATCTCACTGGCCCAGTCCGAGGCCGAAAAGATGGGGGCGGGTTACGTAGGCACCGAGCATCTGCTCTGCGGCCTTATTATGGAGGGCAGCGGCATAACCCAGCAGTTTTTCCGCAAATGGGGCGTGACCCTCGAGGCTGTGGAGCATCGCATAGAGCAATACGGCGCCACATATTATACCCAAAGCCGGTTTGCCGGCTTTACTCCCCGTACAAAGCAGTGTCTGCAACTTAGCGCCGACATAGCATACAGCTTCCGTTCCCGTTTGATCGGGACGGAACATATACTGATGGCCTTGGCCAAAAACACAGACTGCTCCGCGAACAGGATACTCCGCTCCCTTGGCGTTACGGCGGAAAAATTTTCCCAGATGGAGGAGGATATTGCCCGAGCATACCGCAATGTCCGCGGTCAGGAAGGCGGCAGCGGCGACAGCAAGACCCCTACCCTTGACAAGTTCGGCAGGGATCTTACCGCCATGGCAAGGGACGGTAAATTCGACCCCGTAATAGGCCGTGAGCCGGAAATATCCCGTGTGACCCAGATACTTTCACGCCGGACAAAAAACAACCCCGTACTGCTTGGTGAGCCCGGCGTGGGTAAGACCGCCGTTGTGGAAGGGCTTGCACAGGAGATCGCCTCCGGCAACGTGCCGGAGCTGCTTCGGGACAAGAGGGTAGTTTCCCTTGACATGGGCGGACTGCTGGCCGGAAGCAAATTCCGCGGCGAATTTGAGGAAAGGCTTGAAAAAGCCATGGACGAGGTAGTCAAGAGCGGCAACGTCATACTCTTTATTGACGAACTCCACACTATTATCGGAGCCGGGGCCGCCGAAGGCGCAGTTGACGCCGCAAACATACTTAAGCCCAACCTTGCCAGAGGTGAAATGCAGATCATTGGAGCTACGACTCTTAACGAATACCGCAAGTACATCGAAAAGGACGCCGCCTTAGAGCGCCGCTTCCAGCCGGTAACCGTGGGAGAGCCCAGCGTTGATGACACTATACAGATATTAAAAGGCATAAGAGAAAAATATGAAGCCCACCACGGTATAAAGATTACTGACGAAGCCATTGACGCCGCTGTCAAGCTAAGCGACCGTTATATAAACGATCGTTTCATGCCTGACAAGGCCATCGACCTGATTGACGAGGCCTGCAGCCGGGCAAGGCTTGGCTCACTGACCATGCCGGGAAGCCTGAAGGAACTGGAATCCAGAGTTGCCGCCGCTTCGGCCGAAAAGGACGTAGCCATCAACAATCAGGAATTTGAGCGCGCCGCCGCCCTGAGAGACGCGGAGCGTGCCCTTAAAGCAGAACTGGAGGACAAGCGGGACGAATGGAAAAACAGCAGTCAGAACAGGGATATCTCCATAGGCCGCAGCGACATTGAGGAAATTATTGCCCAATGGACGGGCATTCCGGTAAAAAAGTTAGCTGAGGAGGAAAGCGAACGCCTGCGCAATCTTGAAGAGGTGTTGCATAAGAGGGTAGTGGGTCAGGATGAAGCCGTGACCGCTGTTTCTAAGGCAGTGCGCCGGGGACGTGTGGGGCTTAAGGATCCCAAGAGGCCCATTGGCTCCTTTATATTCCTCGGCCCTACCGGCGTAGGAAAGACAGAACTGTGCAAGGCTCTTGCCGAGGCGCTGTTCGGTGACGAAAACGCCATGGTTCGCGTAGACATGAGCGAATACATGGAGAAGCACTCGGTTTCCAAGCTGATCGGATCGCCTCCGGGATATGTGGGCTTTGAAGAAGGGGGTCAGCTCACCGAGCAGGTGCGCCGCAAGCCCTACAGCGTAATACTTTTTGACGAAATAGAAAAAGCCCATCCCGATGTATTTAACATGATGCTCCAGATTCTTGACGATGGTCGCCTTACGGACAGTCAAGGGCGCAAGGTGGACTTTAAGAACACTGTGATCATAATGACCAGCAACATCGGTAGCAAGAACATTGTAGGCGCTAAAAATCTTGGCTTTAAGGCAGATACTCAAGCCAACGCCGAGGTTGCTGACACAGATATGCGCAAGAACGTGATGGATGAGCTGAAGCGCGCCTTTCGGCCCGAATTTTTGAACAGGATTGATGACATAATCGTATTCAACCGCCTGACAGACGAGGACATCAAAAAGATCGCCTCTATTATGCTTGAGAGCTTTAAAAAGCGCCTGAGCGTAAATGGTATAGAGTGCTCCTTTGACGACTCGGCTCTGGCGTTGCTGGCAAAAGAGGGCTTTGACCCGGTATACGGCGCCCGTCCCCTTCGCCGGGCTATCCAGAGCAAGGTAGAGGATTTGTTTGCCGAGGAAATGCTTGACGGACTTATTAAAGAGGGCGACAAGGTAGTCGTATGCGCTGAGGACGGAAAGATAAAGATAAACAAGGCCGCTGTTGCGGCGTAAGCATCATTGAGGAGTCACGAATAATCGGGCGCTGACGCTTACGGAAAATACTTTTTCGACAAAAAACAGAACTCCGAGGTTGTACGCTTCGGAGTTCATGTTTTTGTTTGATAGTCTTATTCGGGCTTAAAGCTGCTCTTAAGAGGAGCTGTACGATTAAATACGCGGGGGTTTTTGTTATCCCTTGTAAAATAGCCCATCCGTACAAACTGGAAGGGTGTGCCGGGCTCCGCGTCCATAAGGGAAGGCTCAAGCTTGGCATCGGGATAAGCGATCATTGAGTTGGGATTTATAAATTCGTCAAAATTGTCATCCTCAAGGAGGGTGGCCACGTTTTCCCGGTTAAAAATATTGTCATAATACCGAACCTCCGCGTCCCGAGCCACACTGACGCTGAGCCAGTGGATGTTGCCCTTTACCTTGCGTCCGTCCACGGGCTTGCCGTTGCCGGTTTCAAGATCAACAGTGCAACGGAGTTCGGTGACGTTTCCGTCCGCATCGTGGAGCACCTCATTGCACTTCATTATATATGCGCCCATAAGTCTGACCTCACCGCCGGGGATAAGGCGTTTGAAGCCGGGAACCGGGACCTCCATAAAGTCGCTGCGCTCGATCCACAGTTCATTGCCAAACACCGCCTCACGAGTACCGGCCTCGGGATTTTGAGGATGGTTAGGCATTGAGAACACCTCTGTCTTGTCTTGGGGGTAATTTGTAATTACCACCTTAAGGGGCTCCATTACCGCCGTGCGGCGCATAGCGGCAGTGTTGAGCTCCTCACAAATGCAGTATTCCAGCAGCCTGATATCCGACATGGAGTCCGCCTTGGCAACGCCGCTGCGTCCAAGGAAGTCAAAGATGGCCGTTGGGGTATAGCCCCGGCGGCGCAGGCCCTGTAAAGTAGGCATACGGGGGTCGTCCCAGCCGTCCACATAGCCCATTTCCACCAGCTTGCGCAGATACCTTTTGCTCATAACGGTATATGTCATGTTAAGACGGGCAAACTCCCACTGATGAGGCTTGGTAGCAAGGTCAGGATCGGACTCATCCCATATGTTGTCTATGACCCAGTTGTAAAGTGGACGGTGGTTTTCAAATTCGATCGAGCAAAGGGAGTGAGTAATGCCCTCAAGAGCGTCCTGAATAGGATGGGCAAAGTCGTACATGGGGTATATGCACCACTTTTTCCCCTGGCGGTGATGATCGGCGTAAATTATGCGGTAAATTACCGGATCCCTCATGTTCATATTGGGGGACGCCATATCGATCTTTGCCCTGAGGGTATGGCTTCCCTCAGGGAATTCACCGGCCTTCATGCGTCGGAACAGGTCAAGGTTTTCCTCAACAGTGCGGTTTTTGTAGGGGCTTTCCTTGCCGGGTGTGGTGAGAGTGCCTCGGTAATCGCTCATTTCTTTTTGGCTTAGGTCACAGACAAAGGCCTTGCCGTCCTTGATAAGCTTTTCGGCAAATACATAGCACTTGTCAAAATAGTCGCTTCCGTAATATATCCCGTCCGGGACACACCCAAGCCAGCGAAGATCCGCCTCAATAGCGCGGACATATTCGTCATCCTCCTTCACCGGGTTGGTATCATCATATCGCAGGTTAAAAAGGCCGTTGTACTTCTTTGCGGCGGTGTAATTTATCCATATGGCCTTAGCGCTACCTATATGAAGATAACCGTTAGGCTCGGGAGGGAAGCGGGTGTGTACCCTGTTTTCCCGTCCGGATGCAAGGTCGTCGTCGATTATATCATGAATAAAGTTTGAATAATTGTATTCCATTTTGGTCATCCTTTCAATATGGCTTCATTGCCAAAGGGTATTTAATAAGGACAAAAAACGCATGAATACTTGTTGTATCTTGGGCTTTTTGGCCGAGCCGCGGAAGCTACCCGTCAAGGGTTGTTTTAAGCCGAAGGCGCGAATTATTCAGCGCTTCTTTAATATATTATAACCTAAGTTTTTCCAAAAATCAATATAAAGATTGCCATATTGACCCATATTTTTTGTTCAATATGGTAAACAATAAATTTATTGTAAAAAAAATATTATTTACCACTTGAAAAATTTCCCGTTTTAGTATATTATACATAGTAGGGGTAATGCAGAATAAAGCCCTTATGCCTTTTGAGTAATAATTTATTTATTTTTATATACAGGAGGACTCTGACATGAGTGAAATCAAAAAAATCGCAATTCTCACGGGAGGCGGCGACTGTCCAGGTCTTAACGCTGTTATCCGCGCTGTGACAAAGACAGCTATCTGCAAGTACGGCCTTGAGGTTGTGGGCATTAGGAAAGGTTATCACGGTCTTTATCACAGTGACTTCGTTGACCTGACCCTTGACAACGTTCAGGAGATCCTAGGTGAGGGCGGCACCATCCTCAAAAGCTCCAACAAGGACAATCTTTTCATGTACCCTGTAAGGGACGAAAAGGGCGAAATGGTTCGGGACGAAAACGGCAAGATCGTTTACGAGGACGTAAGCGACGTGGCAGTTGAAAACCTTAAGAGAGCCGGCATCGACGCACTGTTTATCTTAGGGGGAGACGGCACCCTTACCAGTGGGCGGGACTTCTCCCGCAAGGGCGTCAATGTCATCGGTATACCAAAAACTATCGACAATGACCTTGCCGAAACAGACTACACCTTCGGCTTTGACACAGCTATCAGTGTAGCTACCGAATCCTTTGACCGCATCCGCACCACTGCCAAATCCCATGGCAGAATAATGGTCGTTGAGATTATGGGCCGCGGCGCAGGCTGGCTGACACTGCACGGAGGCATTGCCGGCGCTGCTGACGTCATCCTTATTCCAGAGATTCCCTACGATATAAACAAAGTGGCTGCCAAGATAAATGCTGACCTTGCAAGCGGCAAGGATTTTGCTATTGTGGCTTGTGCGGAGGGCGCTAAGTCCAAGGACGGCGAGGCCGTAGTGCTCAAGGTTCGGGAGGACAGCCCCGATCCCATACGACTTGGGGGCGTTTCCCAGGTTGTAGCCGATCAGCTTGAAGAGCTGTGTCACAACGAGGCTCGTGCTACAGTGCTTGGACATGTACAGCGAGGCGGCACGACCACAGGCCATGACCGTGTGCTTTCATGTCGTTACGGCTATGCGGCTGTTGAACTGGCTATGCAGGGCAAGTTTGGCAACATTGTCGCCCTCCACGGCGACAAGATCGGCTATGCCGCTCTTGAGGATGTTATCGGACAAAAGACCAAAAATGTTGATCCCAACGGTGAGCTTGTACAGATGGCTAAGGCTCTTGGGATCTGCTTCGGCGACTGATTAAGTCAAACGGAATATTGAAAAGGACCTCCGGTGAGGTCCTTTCGGTTTTGCGCGAAAAACATATTGACAAATCAAAAAAAAGACATATAATTAATAATGTAAATAACAAAAAAGTGAAAGGATGACTACCATGAACAACGCATATTTTTCGATACACGAGCCTGCCAACGAGCCTATCCACGGCTATATGCCCGGCAGCAAGGAAAGAGCAAGCCTCAAAGCCGAGCTTGATCGTCAGAGCAATCAGGTGATAAAGATCCCGCTGGTAATCGGTGGAAAAGAGGTTTACACCGAAACTACCGTAAAGGTCACCATGCCCCACGACCATCACCATATTCTGGCGGAGTGCTGTCTCGCCGGTGAAAAGGAGCTTAAAATGGCTATCGACGCCGCCATGGCTGCCAAGGGTTCTTGGGCTGATATGCCATGGGAGCACAGGGCCTCTATCTTTATGAAGGCCGCCGAGCTGCTTTCCGGCCCTTGGAGAGACAAGCTCAACGCCGCAACAATGCTTGGGCAGAGCAAGACAGCTTTTCAGGCTGAGATCGACTCCGCCTGCGAACTTACCGACTTTATCCGTTACAATGTGTACAATGCCCAGGAGCTTTATAAAATACAGCCCAACAGCGTAGGCGCTGTATGGAATCGCAACGAGTACCGTCCTCTTGACGGCTTTGTAACAGCCCTCACCCCTTTCAACTTTACATCCATAGGCGGCAATCTGGCTCTCGCCCCCGCAGTCATGGGCAACACAGTACTTTGGAAGCCCTCTACGACCGCTGTGCTTTCCAACTACTACTTTATGACACTGCTTGAAGAGGCCGGACTTCCCGCCGGTGTTATCAACTTTATCCCCTGCAGAGGCGTGGACATCAGCAAGTACGTTATTCCCCACAAGGATTTCGGCGGCTTCCACTTTACAGGCTCCACAAAGGTATTCAGCGGCGTATGGACCACTGTTGGCGAGAATATTGCCAATTACAAAAGCTATCCCCGCATAGTTGGCGAAACCGGAGGCAAGGACTTTATCTTTGCGCACAAGAGCGCCGATATCGAACCCTTGGTAGCTGCCATTGTACGCGGCGCTTTTGAATTTCAGGGTCAGAAATGTTCCGCCGCTTCCCGTGCTTACATCCCCGCTTCCATCTGGGAGCAGGTAAAAACAAGAGTTCTTGAGGAAACAGCCAAGCTGACTGTAGGCGATGTAAGCGACTTCTCCACCTTTATGGGTGCGGTCATTGACAAGGCCTCCTTTGACAATATCAAGAGCTACATAGACTACGCAAACGAGTCCCCCGACGCTCAGGTGCTTTGCGGCTCATACGACGACTCCAAGGGCTGGTTTGTTCAGCCCACTGTCATTCAGGCCATGAAGCCCGACTTTAAGACAATGGCTGAGGAAATTTTCGGGCCTGTGATCACGATCTATGTTTACGATGACGACAAGCTTGATGAAACACTTGAGCTTTGCGACACCACCAGCGCGTACGCCCTCACCGGCGCTATCTTTGCTCAGGATCGCAATGCCGTAATACATATGGAAAAGGCTCTTAACAATGCCGCGGGCAATTTCTACATCAACGACAAGCCTACCGGCGCGGTAGTAGGTCAGCAGCCCTTCGGCGGAGCCCGTGCTTCCGGTACAAACGACAAGGCCGGCAGCATATTCAACCTTATCCGCTGGGTAAACATCAAGTGCACAAAGGAAAGCCTTGTTCCATCCACGGACATTGTTTATCCATATATGTGCGAAAAGTAAAAAAATAATAACTAAGGAAGCGCTGAATATTTCCCGTCTACGGCTTAAAACAACCCTTGACGGGAGTTTCCGTAGCTAAGTAAAAACCCCAAGGCGGGCTTTCAGCCCCTATTGAAAAAGACAGTGTGGAATGTATTTTTGCTTTCCACACTGTCTTTCTTTATTCAGTCAAGCCCAAGGGAAGAGAATAGCTCAGGTTCCCGAGCGCACCGTAGAAAAGCGACCGCCCTTAGGCAGTCGCTTTTTTACTCATTATTCAGCCTTTTGCTCCTGGGGCTTTCCGTACAGATTAAGTCTGAACAGACGGCTTTCATCCTCAGGATCCTTACATTCGATAGTTGCTTTACTCAGTTTTCCGCCCTCGACAATCTTCATGATGCCGATTACACGGCAAAACGCAGACTGAAGGTTGATTGAGTCTCCTTCGGGAGTAGTCATGATAACTTCGCCCTTGCAGTTGTTAAGCTCCTTTACGAACGCTGCCACATCCAGGTCATGAATTTCAAATTTTGCCATTGTGAAAAACCTCCTCATTTTGATTTAAGCATATATTACTTTCTGCTTACGTATTTATCCTACACTATTTTCCGGAAAATGTCAAGGCCTATTATATTTTTATCATGTAAACATTTTACAAAATTTGCATAAATTATTTGTGCATTTTTAACAAGAAAAGCTCTGTTCTGTGCGATTTATAATCTCATCCTGAAGTGCCTTACTGAGATTACGGAAATGGTCGCTGTACCCCGCTACACGGACGATAAGATCCTTGTACTCCTCCGGATGAGCCTGTGCGTCCAACAATGTTTTGCGGTCAATGACATTGAACTGGATATGATGGCCGTCCATAGAGAAGTAAGAGCGGATAAGGGCAGCCATGTTTTCCAATCCCTCCTGCCCCTCAACAACCTTGGGAGTAAACTTCTGATTAAGGAGCGTACCGCCGGTCTTAAGGTGATCCATCTTGGCGCAGGAGTTGATAACAGCAGTTGGTCCGTTGCGATCCGCGCCCTTTTCGGGAGAAATGCCCTCGGAAACAGGCTTGCCGGCAAGACGTCCGTTGGGCAGAGCGCCGCAGACCTCGCCGAAATACACGTGACAGGTGGTGGGCAGCATATCAATGCGGTAGGTGCCGCCCTTGACAGTGGGCCGTCCGGTAACGCCTCTGTAGTAGGCGTTGAACACGCTCTTCATGATATCGTCGGCATAATCATCATCATTGCCGTACTTGGGGGAATGGTTGGCGACCTTGTTGTAAATGTCCTCATGACCCTCAAAATTAGCGTCAACAGCCTCCTTAAGCTGTGCCATGGTAAACAGCCCTTTGTCAAAAACATTGTACTTAATGGCGCTGAGGCTGTCTGTAATGGTGCCAATGCCCACGCCCTGGATGTAATAGGTGTTGTATCGCGCGCCGCCGCAATTGTAGTCCCTCGCGTTTTGTATACAGTCGTCCATGATCACACTGAGGAAGGGAACAGGCATATATTTGGCAAAGATCTTTTCGATAATGTTATTGCCCTCGATCTTAACGTCAATAAAATAATTCATCTGCTTAAGGAAGGCGTCCCAAAGCTGCTGATAGCTCTTGTAATCCTCCGCATGGCCGGTTTCAAGGCCGATCTGCTTGTTAGTATACTTGTCAAAGCCGTTGTTAAGAGTTATTTCAAGGACCTTAGGTATATTGAAATAGCCGGTAAGGGCGTAGTTTTCCTTGCCCAGACACCCGGTTTCCACGCAGCCGGTAGCGCTGCCGCAACGCGCATCCTCGATAGATTTGCCGGCATTAAGCAGCTCCTGAATAATGGCCTCAGTGTTGTAGAAGGCAGGCTGACCCCAGCCCTTACGGCTGATCTCGCAGGCGCGAATAAGGAAGTCATGAGGGGTCTTGCGGGAGATCTGGACATTGCTGGAGGGCTGAAGCAGCTTCATCTCGTCCATAGTGTCCAGAATTATATAGCTGACGTCGTTGACGCCGTCCCGTCCGTCCGTAGTCACGCCGCCGGTGTTAATGTTGGCAAAGTCGGTATATGTGCCGCTTTCCTTAAGTGTAATACCCACCTTGGGGGGAGCAGGCTGGTTGTTGAACTTAATCCAAAGACATTCCATCAGTTCACGAGCCTTGTCATAGTTCATAATGCCGTTTTCCACGTCTTTTTTATAGAAAGGATAGGTGTGCTGGTCAAGTCGTCCGGGAGTGAACGCGTCCCATGGATTGACCTCGCTGGTCACACCGATATGTACAAACCAGTACATCTGCAATGCCTGATGGAATGTGCGGGGAGCGAATTCCGGCACAACGGCGCAGTTTTCGGATATAAGCTGAAGGTCGGCCTTCTTACGGGGGTCGGTCTCCTTTTCCGCCAGCTCGGCGGCATATTTGCTGTAGCGCCGTCCATAGGCGATAATGGCGTCGCAGGCAATATCCATTGCCTGAAGCTCGGCCTTTTTATCGTAGGCGTTAAGGTCATGGGCAAAGTCCAGCTCCGCCAACTTGGCGGCAATATCCTTTTTGTAATCACTGAAGCCCTTTTTGTAAATGCCGCCGCCGGCGCCTGTGTGCCCGGGGCCTCGCTGCTCCATAAACTCGGTGAACATACCCGCCGCATAGCAATCCTTCCACTTTTGGCTGGTGGAGTTCATGATTTTTTCCCGTATGCTCCGGTGTTGCCAATAGGGGATAATCTCTTCAGCGTGAATGCGCCTTGTCTCATCGTCAACCTTAAAGCTGATAAGCTCACGGTCATTCATCACCTGCAGATCCTCCATTGTGTGGCAGCAAAGCTCCGGAAAAGTAGGAGCGCACTGAGGGTCAGTACCCTTTTCACCCACAATAAGTTCCCCATCGTTTATGCACAGGGTACGGTTTTCCATATACATTTTAAAGGCAAGGGCGCGAAGCACGGGAATGTCCACGCTACCCTCGTATTTTTTGTAGGCCTGAGTAAACCAGTACGCCCTCTCGGTAGAAATATGGGGCTCCGTATCAACGCTCTGCTGACGGAGCTTTTTTGTTCTTTCGGTATATCCGCGCATTTTTTCAACCTCCAATTTTTACTTCCAGACCGACGGCTTCAAACCGGGCCTTTATCTCATCAAGCCTCTCCCCGTCCGGGGCGGAGAACCGTGTTACATCACGGTTAAGCTTTTCATATTTAAAATTTCCTGTATTGTGATACGGCAACAGACTCACCCTTGCGGGGCGCAGTTCCTTTGCCAGCTCTACAAGAGCGTCAATGTCCTTATCGGAAGTGTTGACCCCCTCCATAAGAGGAAGCCTGAACCATATATTTGCACCGTTTTTCTTAAGGAAGCGAAGATTTTCCAGTATAAGCCCGTTGTCCTCCCCCGTAAGCTCACGGTGCAGAACGGGATCCGTACACTTTATGTCATAAAGGTACAGGTCGGTATATTGAAGGGTGCGGGCAAAATCATCCCTGTCGGCCATGCCGCCGGTATCTACAGCCGTATGTATCCCCTGCATCTTGCAGCTTTTCAAAAGCTCAAGCAGCTCGTCAGGATAGCTCATGCACTCCCCGCCGGAGAACGTGACACCGCCGCCGCTTTCGCTGTAAAAGGTTTTATCCCTATTCAGCACATCCATTACCTGACCGACGGTATATTCCCGGCCCACAACCTCACGGGCGCAATTAAAGCACTCGTCGGCGCACAGCCCGCAGCCAACGCAAAGCTCCTTATCGGTAACAAGGCGGCCGCCCGCAACCGATATGGCCTTGGTCGGGCAGTTTTCCACGCATTTGCCGCAAAGGACACAGCGCTCGGAATTGTGAAACACTTCTTTTTTATAAATATGACTTTCCGGGTTATGGCACCACAGGCAACGTAGCGGGCATCCCTTGAAAAACACCGTGGTACGGATGCCCGGCCCGTCATGGGTGGAAAATCGTTGAATATTAAACAGCAGCATAAGCTTTACTCCTAATCCTATTCATAGCAAACACAGTCCACAAAGCTCCTGTTCTGCATTTTTATTTATTCTTTAATCTTATCCCTGCTGTCAATTATGATCGTGACAGGGCCGTCGTTAACAAGGGACACCTCCATATGAGCGCCAAAGGAGCCATGCTGTACCTTCTTACGGGTAAGCTCCTCAACTCTGCGGCACACATATTCGTAAAGCTCCAATGCCCTGTTCGGTTCCTCAGCGTTTCCGAAATACGGGCGGTTGCCTACGGGAATGTCGGTGATCAATGTAAACTGGCTGATAACGAGTATTTCCCCGTCTACGTCACTTAGTCCAAGGTTCATCCGCCCGTTTTCGCTTTCAAATATACGGAGCTTGGACAGCTTATCCGCAATATAATCCCCGTGGCGCTCATCGTCGCCCTTCTGCACCCCCAAAAGCACCAAAAAGCCTTTGGATATTTCTCCTGCAATACAGCCGTCCACCTTTACTGAGGCGGAGCTGACTCTCTGTACTACCGCTTTCATTCTGCTTGTTCATCCTCCGGAATTTCCACTCTGGTATAAGGCTGAGCCTTGTCCGCAATGTCGTTGATCAACTTTTTTTGTTCTATATCCACGGCCTTTTCCCCTATTTCAAGTATAAGCCGGTGGCACTCCTGAGCTTCATAGCTACCCTTTGTCATGGTCTGTATATTGGCAAAAAGGTGCTCGGCCGCCTGTACCCTGAATTCGTCCCTGAGCGGCGCAAGCTCCATAGCTCTTCGATCCGCGTCTATAGCGGCGGAATAGTTCCCCTCCGACGCAAGAATTGCGGCATACTCCCCGCAGAATACGGCGTTGTGAGCTTCCCTTTCCATGGCAAGCTTTATGTAGCGTTCAGCATTGGCAATATCATTCTTTAAATCGCTCTTTGTATAAATTGCCTTGTAGGTACGCGCCGCCAAATAAGAGCTTTGTCCGTCTGCGGGATTGACCTTTGACGCTGTGACAAAGTCCTGCACCGCAGTGTAAGGATCCTCATCCACGCGCTTAAGTCCCGAGATCCTGAAGCAGTCCCCTGCTCCCCAGACCACACTGTACACCGCGGCCGCGCCCAGCAGTACGCATACTGCCCGGCTCAGACCTCCTACATAAACGGTAGCGGTTTTTCCGTCCCTCCATTCCCCATAGACTGACAGTCCCATCAGCAGTACAAGAGCCGCCGGGCAGTTAGGCGCCGGAGAAAGGAAAATGAAGGCCGTCAGTAGCAGCACAAGACCCCACAGGGCGCTTCGGCGCTTGTACACCATATACAGGCTGCGGCCGACAAACAGCAGTAAAAGCAACATCCCCACAAGGCCAAGAGCCGAGATCAGCTCCGCCCCGATGCCGATACTGTCAACCAGATATGCGCCTGTCTGCAGCTCGCCTTGACGGGACAAAAAGCCCCCGCCGCCCAGACCTACCACATTCCGGAAGCCTGAGATCAAGGCGTCGGCAAAGGGACGGTCAAGCCTGATCAGGCTTGATCCCAGCACCAGTACCGTACTTATAGCCGCCGATGCTTTAAGCGGAAGCAGCCGTCTGCCCCGGCGCTTGGCCGCCATAAGCAGCCACGCTCCTCCAAAGCACGCCGCTGTAAGGCTTCGGGTCATTACGGCAGTGAAGATCATAGGGACGCACATACACAGCGCCGGACGAAGATTGGCCCTTTTCCTTGACACAAGCTGCCAGCAACAAGCTATCCCTGCCAGCATATATCCGCCCAAAAGGTCGCTACTGCCCATTCCCGCGCAAAAGCCCTCAGCAATTGAGAAGCGACGGACTGCGGCCCAGTACAGTATATTCCACACGGCACACAGCGCGCCTGAAACAGCCACCAGCCACAAAAGGCGGTTTTTTACACGCTTTTCTTTCTGGCCGCAAAGGTAATCCGCCATAAGCAGCATTCCAAGCACAACTGTCAGCGCGGTGACAACAAAGCGACCGTGGGCGTAAAGGCTTTCTGCCCACAAAAGGGTGAGGGCAGAATAGACCCCCATTGCCGCCCAAAGTATTATATTAAGAGAAATATGTATTTTTTTTGTTTCGATGATCCTTGCTCCGAAAACAATGACCTCCGCGGCAAAAAGCCCGTAAAGCCCGAAGCCTTTGCCTTGCCCGATCACTGTCGGCCCAAGGAGAATAAACAGCGCCGCGTAAAGCTCCAGCAGTCTCCTGCCGGGGGGAGATGCCGCGCTACTGTTCTTCACCACTTGACTCCATCTCCTTTTCGACCACGCAGACCAGAACGCTTTCGATCCTGCGATCCAGAATTTTGACCACCCTCATGGCAAGGCCGTAGGCCTCAATCTCAAACGTCGAGCCATCCTCCGGAATAGTGTCCATTTGGGCAAAGATGAGGCCTCCGAGAGTGTCGTACTCGTCCACAGGAAGACTGACATGCAATGCCGCCTCCACATCGTCAAGAGGCGTAGTCCCCTGTATGGCCCATGTGTTTTCATCAATTCGGACAATGGGCTCCTCTTCCTCAAGTTCTTCTTTTTCGTCATTTATCTGGCCTACAAGCTCCTCAAGCAGATCATCCATAGTCACAATACCGCTGAAGCCGCCGTACTCGTCCACAACGATAGCCATATGGTTTTTTTCCTGTTGCATGTTTTTAAACAGTGTGTCAGTGGGAACAGTCTCCGGCACAACATACGCGGGGCGAATGATGCTCTTTACATCGCCGCTGCCATCATAAAGGAACTCGTACAGCTCCCGGGCGTGGATAACCCCTACGATATCGTCTATAGTGGAGCCGCACACCGGGAAGCGGGAAAATCCGCAGTCACGGACAAATTTTTCCCAATCACGGGGATCGTCCTCAAGGTGCAGTACCGCCACATCAATACGGTGTGTCATAACATCCGCCGCCGACATATTGTCAAACTCAAATATATTCTTAATAAATTCCTGTTCCTCCGGGGCGATAGCTCCGCTTTCGGTACCAATGTCCACCATCATGCGGATCTCCTCCTCGGTGACGTCCCCCAGATCCTCGTTAGGGCTCACGCCGAAAATCGCGGCAAAAAGCTTTGAAAGCCACAAGCCCGTGACAACAACGGGATAGCTTATAATATAAAAGGCGTTCATAACCGAGGCGCATTTTCCGGCAATTGAGTCAAAATTCTTCTCGGCAATACGCACAGGCGTCAGCCACCCGATAATGACAGAGGCCAATGCCACAAGCAGCACCTCCGCCGCCGCGACTATATAGCCAAAGCTTTCCGCCGTATACTTCAGATAGTTAACCGACAGAATTCCCACACAGGTATAGATGAGCAGTGACCAGAACCGGTACGCCACCAAAAAGTTGTTTTGATTTTCCTTAAGCTTGAGCAGCCTTCCGGCGGATCCGTGTTCCTCCGCGTCCTTACGAAGGGCGGTGATGTTAAGTTCTTCCAGTGCGGCGGTCATAATCGTAATTACCGCGCAGACTAACAGCAGCACAAGCTGCGTCAAACAGGCAGGCAGGGGTTTCAATTCATATCTTCCTTTCAAATCAAAAGCAGTTATTTAATGGGTATTACGTAAAACAAAATGGCAAAAAAGTGCAGCACACTTCCGGCCAGCACAAACAGATGCCAAATGGAATGCATATAGGCCACCTTCTTAAGACAGTAAAACACTATGCCGACCATATATACAATGCCTCCCGCCAAAAGCAGCGTGATACCGGCGGGAGCGATAGTCGCCTTTACGGCGCCCCAGCAGGAAACTATGCACCAGCCCATCACCACATAGCTTATGAGGCTGACCAGCTTGAATTTTTCAAGGTCAATGGCGTTGACCGTGATACCCAGGGCCGTAATGCCCCATACCACGCCAAACAGCGCCCAGCCCCCGTGACCCCTGAGGCAGCAGAGGGTTAGCGGTGTATATGTCCCGGCGATCAGCAAATATATACTGCAATGATCCATGACCCGGAATACCTTTTTTGCGCCCTTGGCTGTAATGGCGTGATAGAGGGTGCTCATGGTGAACAGTATTATCAATGTAGAGCCGTATATTGCTCCGCTTACGACGCCGTAGGTATTGCCCGCCTTGGCGGCAAAAACTATAAGTAGTACCAGCGCCGCAACGCCCAGCAATGCCCCGATCCCGTGAGTGACCGAGCTGAATATTTCCTCTCCAAGGGAATAAAGCTTTCCCTTTCGTCTCGTTGCAGTATCCATTTACATTCTCCTTTCAGGCACCGATGCACGGATGCCCGCTACACAACACTACCGTTTAGTATATCATATTTTTTATACGGGTGCAACAGTTTTAACAATTTGTTACAGATTTTTAAAATAATTTGTCCTCACACCTGTCTGTTTTTTCTTTATTATTGTTTCCTAAAATTTACCTTTACAAACACTGATTTCTAATGTATAATAATAACAACAAAGCTTTTTGAAAGGATGAAAGCGTATATGAAAGTGTATCCCCACCATCATCTGGCAGTGACCCCTCCCATGGGATGGAACAGCTGGAACTGCTACGGAGCCTCAGTCAGGGAGGATGAGGTTCGCCAAAACGCCGAATATATGGCCAAAAACCTTGCCCAATACGGCTGGCAGTACGTGATCGTTGACATACAGTGGTATGAGCCCCATGCCATGAGCAACGAGTACAACAAGGACGCCAAGCTGGTAATGGACGACTTCAGCCGACTGATGCCCGCTGCGAACCGCTTCCCCTGCGCAGCTGACGGAAGCGGACTTAAGGGACTGGCGGACTACGTACACAGTTTGGGACTGAAATTCGGCATACATATACTCCGGGGCATCCCCAAGCAGGCCGTAAGGGCCAAAACCCCCATCATGTGCGATGGCGTGACTGCCGACATGATAGCCGACACCTCCTCTGTCTGTGAATGGAACGGGGACATGTACGGTGTAGACGCTGGCAAAAAGGGCGCGCAGGAATACTACAACAGTATATTTGAGCTTTACGCCTCGTGGGAGATCGACTATGTAAAGGTGGACGACATAGCCCGGCCCTACCATTACAGGGAGGTGGAGCTTATACGTAACGCCATTGACCGTACCGGCAGGGATATTGTGCTTTCCCTTTCCCCGGGGAAGGCGTCTCTGGCGGCGGCGGAGCACCTTATGGCCCACGCCAACCTTTGGCGCATGAGCGACGACTTCTGGGACACATGGCGGCAGCTGAGAGAGACCTTTGACCTTTGCCGCGACTGGCAGAACCTGCGCACTCCCGGAGCGTGGGCCGACTGTGACATGCTCACAGTCGGCAGGATAGGCATTCGCTCCAACGGCGGTCCAAGAAATACCAACTTTACAAAAGACGAGCAGAAAACGCACATTGCACTGTGGTGTATTTTCCGCTCCCCCATGTTCATCGGCTGCGAAATGACCCTTAACGATGACTTTACTCTGTCGTTGCTGACCAACAGATCCCTCCTTCGCATACTGAATAATTCCCACTCCAACCGTGAGCTGTACCGTGACGAAAAAGGGGCCATAGTGTGGTACGCGGCGGACGATGACGGCAAGCGGCAGTATCTGGCTCAGTTCAACACCGGGGAGACGAAAACGGAGATCAATACTCCCCTCCACTTTCTTGGATTGGTATCGGCCCATATACGGGAGCTGTTTGACGGAAGTGAAGCCGACGTGAGGGAAATACGCTCTCTTGTGCCATCCCATGGGGTCAAGATATATGAAATCAGCTAAGGAGCTGTAAAAGCGATAAAACGAACCTTTGCCACGATCCTAAGGCAAAGGTTCGTTTTGATGTATACTGTTTGTCGTTTTTCCACAAAGAAGGGCTTTTACTTTATCTGCATATCTATGCCGCCGCGGACAAAGGCCTGTTCAAACTCATCGCCGTCAAGCTTTTCGTGTTCAATAAGCTCCCTTGCGACGCTTTCAAGGCGGGGCATGTTGTCCTTAAGCAGCTGCTCACAGCGGTCATAGCACTCGTCCACGATGCGCTTGATCTCGCTGTCGATCTGGGCTGCCACAGCCTCGCTGTAGCGGGGTCCCTCGCTGAAGTCGCGGCCAAGAAATACATTGTGGCTGCCGTCGTTGAAGCTTACGTAGCCTAATTTTTCGCTCATACCGTACTGCATGACCATCTTGCGGGCTGTGTCGGTGGCGTGATTGAGGTCACTGGACGCTCCGGTGTTGATTTCTCCAAATACAAGCTTTTCCGCCGCCCGGCCGGCCATACATACCACAATATCGTCAAGCATAGTCTGCTGGTTGATATACGTCTTATCCTTGTCGGGCAGATTGAGTGTAAAGCCACCGGCTCGGCCGCGGGGTATGATGGACACCTGATGTACAGGGTCCTGAGTGGGAAGCAGCCTGGTGACCACGGCGTGACCCGCCTCGTGATAGGCAGTCTGCCGTTTGTCCTGTTCGGTGTGCTTGCTGCTTTTTTTCTCCGGACCGATAACGGTCTTAAGCATTGCCTCATCCATTTCGGCCATAGTAATCTTCGACTTGCCCGCACGCGCGGCCAGAATTGCCGCCTCATTAAGTAAGTTTTCAAGGTCGGCTCCTGTAAAGCCGTAGGTAGTCTTGGCCACCTTTTCAAGGGAAACGCTGTTCTCGTCAATGGGCTTGTTTTTGGCGTGAACAGCCAATATTGCCTCGCGTCCCTTCTGATCGGGATAGTTGACCACTACCTGACGGTCAAAGCGGCCGGGGCGCAACAGTGCGGGATCCAGTATGTCGGGACGGTTGGTGGCGGCGATTATGATAATGCCCTCGTTAGCCTCAAAGCCGTCCATCTCCACCAAAAGCTGGTTAAGCGTCTGCTCCCGCTCGTCATGTCCGCCTCCGAGGCCTGTGCCTCTCTGACGTCCTACAGCATCGATCTCGTCAATAAAGATAATGGCAGGCAGAGCCTTGCGCGCCTGTTCAAACAGGTCGCGGACACGGCTGGCGCCTACGCCCACAAACATCTCCACAAAATCCGAACCCGAAATCGAGAAAAACGGAACCTTGGCTTCGCCGGCAATAGCCTTGGCAAGAAGCGTCTTACCCGTTCCGGGAGGACCCACAAGCAGCACGCCCTTTGGTATCCTTGCCCCAAGCTCAATAAACTTGCGGGGGTTTTTCAGGAACTCAACAATCTCCTCAAGCTCCTGTTTTTCCTCATCGGCCCCGGCCACATCCGCAAAGGTGACCTTAGTGCTGCGGGCTTCATCCATTTTGGCATGGCTTTTGCCAAAGCCGCCGATGCCGCCCTTGCCGCCCATCTGCTGGCGCATATAAAACATTATCAGAACAATAGGAACCAGACATATCAAAAGCGTAGGCAACAGACTGACCCACCAGCTGACAGTCTGAGGCTTGGAGGTAATTACCTCAAGAACGCCTTTATCCACCTGTTCGGAAATTTCATCGCCGCAAAGGCTGTAAAGTATGTCAAGCCTGGCCTCAGCCTCGCTTTTGACTCCATCAATAGTCGCAATGCAACTGTAATCATCCACTACCTCAAGCTTGGTGACCTCAGACCTGTTGATGTATCCTACAAGCTCCGACAGGCTCATCTTCTTTGTTTCGGGCTCGCGGAACATATACATACACACCGCGATCAGCACAAGGGTAATGATCAGATAAAGGCTTATGCTTTTTATGGTTTTCTTCAATGTAAAACCTCCTTAAACAGGGCAGCCGCCCCATATTTTCACATTTTCCCGATCAGTTGTAAAGCTCGGGCTTAAGTACTCCCACAAAGGGCAGCTGGCGGTATTTGTAGGCATAATCCAAACCGTATCCCACCACGAATTCGTTTGGTATGTCAAAACACATGTATTTTACCTTCAACGGGAATATCCGCCGAGATGGCTTATCAAGGAAGGTGCATATTTCAACAGATCTTGCGCCGTTTTCCATCATAAACTCCTTCACCGCCGTAAGGGTGCGGCCCGTGTCCACAATGTCCTCCACCAGAATTACGTCCCGACCCTTCACGTCAAGGCCGCCCTTGCCTGTTCGGATGTCCACGCTTCCGCTGGATTCGCTGCCTTCACCGTAGCTGGACGCGTAAATAAAGCTGATGCCCACAGGTATGGTTATGGATCTGATAAGGTCAGAGGCGAAAATGAAGCTGCCGCTGAGCACAGGCACCAGCAACGGTTCCCTTCCTAAGTAATCCCGGCTTATCTGCGCTCCGATCTCCGACACCTTGCTTTTGATCTGCTCCTCCGAAACAAGCACCCGTTCAATGACATCGTTTACATTGTCTGTCCCAATCATTTCAATTCCTCCTCATATTTTATCACAAGATATGTTTTAGTGTTCCCGTCCGCCCTGTACCTTGGGGTCTTTCGCAAACGTGGAACAAATATCACCTCATCACCCTTAACGACCACGGGTATCTCACTCCGACGGTTAAGTGGGATTTTGTGCTCCATAAACAGATCCTTAAGCTTTTTGCTGCCGCCGCCCGGGAGCTTGATCCTGTCGCCCTCCATCCTTGACCTAATAACAAACAGGCCAAAGAGCTGCGCGGCGTCAAATACCGCTGTACTATTATCTTCCTTTTCGGGAGGTTTGTCAAGTATATTTACGGAAATACTCCAATTATTATGCCTGACCTTTTGTCCGGGTCTTATGGAATATGAAAAGCTCCGCTCCGAGTCCCGGCTTTGCCTCACAATGGTATAAAAGCTTCTCAAAACATAGGTACGGGCGTTGATGTCCATCCTTTTTCCGGAGGGCTTGGAGCAAAAATCAAGCATAGCAAGGATCTTTTCCTGAGTTATGTCCTTTGCGCCCCAGTCCTCCAGCAGCTTTGCGGCGGCCCGCTTGGCGATTGGCAAGGGCGCGCCCAATATGGCCGAGGTGGAGTATTCGTCTGTATCCACATAGGCCGATGACAGAAGTTTTTCGGCCAATGACATGAGGTATTGCTCATCCTCCATAAGGCAGTGGCCGCAGCTGACTATTTTTTCCACGGCGCTGGGCTGTATTTTTTCCAGCTGAGGTATTACCAGATGCCTGATCTTGTTGCGGGAATAGTTGAGCTGCGCGTTTGAGCTGTCCTCCCGCCACATTACGGCGTTTTCCACAAGATATTCCTCAATCTGGCTTCGGCTCACATCAAGGAGGGGACGTATCACATTGCCCCGCTTGTACGGTATGCCGCAAAGCCCCCGGCTGCCGCTTCCCCGGGCAAGGCGGAAAATTATGGTTTCGGCATTGTCGCCGATATTGTGGCCTGTGGCGATTTTTGCGCCCCCAAGCTTTGCCGAAAGCTCATCCAAAAATTTGTAACGCTCCTCCCGGCCTGTCTCCTCCACGCTTTCCCCTCGGGCCTTTGCCATGGCACCGATGTCAAGCTTTTTGCCGTAAAAGGGAATGCCCTTGATCTCGCATACGGCCTCAACATACTGGGAGTCCCCGTCACCCTCCGTCCCCCTGAGTGAATGGTTAAGATTGGCGGCAACTACCCGGAGGTTCATTTCCTTTGCAAGAGCCCGAAGCACCGTCAAAAGACACATGGAGTCGGCCCCGCCGCTGACGGCGCAGATCACCGTGTCCCCGTTTTCAAGTAAGGAGTGCTCTGTAATCGTACTTTTCACTTTTTCATACAGCATTTTTGTCCGCCTCCCTGTCTGCTACAGGATCTTCCTCCGGGTTGCACAATAATATACTACTGAAATATGCTACTGATGGGTATCCAAGTCCATAAACTTGGTAAATTCGCCCCGCCATGCCATCTTTACCGTACCTGTGGAACCGGCGCGGTTTTTTGCGATTATGCATTCAACTACGTTTGAAGGCTCGGCGCCCTCCTCGGCTTCGGGGCTGTAAAGCAGAAGCACAATATCCGCGTCCTGCTCAATAGAGCCGCTTTCACGCAAGTCGCTGATCTTTGGGCGGCGCTTTTCACTTTCCGCCGCGCGGTTAAGCTGGGAAAGGGTTATTACAGGGACATTAAGCTCCTTGGCCATTATTTTGAGGGAACGGGATATCTCGCCGATCTCGCTGGCACGGTTTGACTCCCGTTTTCCGCTTTGCATAAGCTGGAGGTAGTCGATCACCACCATGCCAAGACCCTTTTCCATTTTAAGCCTGCGGCATTTGCCCCTTATTTCGGCCACTGTAATGCCCGGAGTGTCATCAATGTAGATAGGCGCCGTTACCACATCCTTGAGGGCATGGGCAAGACGTGTCATTTCGTTGGCGCCTATGTCCCCCACACGCAACTTTCCAAGCTCAACAAGAGCCTCGCTGGCAAGAACTCGGTTGACCAGCTGTTCCTTACTCATTTCCAGAGAAAACACAGCCACGGTAAACTTACCGCGTATGGCGGCGTTTTCAGCCAGATTAAGGGCAAGGCTGGTCTTTCCCACGCCGGGACGGGCCGCGATAATGATAAGGTCGCTGTTCTGCAGTCCGGCGGTATAGTTGTCAAGACCGGCAAAGCCCGTAGGGATACCGGTGATCTTGCCGTTGCGCTTTTTAAGCTCTTCTAAAAGCACAAGAGTACTTTTTACCACGTCGCCTATGTGATAAAATCCCTTGGCTCCCCGCTTTTCCCCAATCTCAAATATCAACTGCTCGCTTTTATCAAGAATGAGGTCGGCTTCCTCCTCGTCCTTGACACTCATATCCACAATGGCGCTGCCAGCCTCAACCAAGCGTCGAAGTGTGGTCTTGTTTCTAACTATGTCTATATAATGCCGGAGATTTTCTGTGGTGTATATCCCCTGCATGATCTTTGTCAGGTAGGAAATGCCCCCTATGCTGTCAATTTTTTCCCCAAGCTCCCCTGAAACCGTGACCATGTCCACAGGACGTCCTGTGGAAAACAGCCTTGCTATTGCCCCATAGACAGTCTTGTGAGCGGTGACATAAAAATCGTCCTCCGTCAGAGCCTCCATAACGCTGCTCAGAGCGTTTTCGTTCATTATAGCGCTGGCCAGCACAGCCTGCTCGGCCTCAAGGTTGTAGGGCATATTTACACCTATTGGAGAATCCATGACCTGTCACCTCTTTTGCTTATATACAGTTATTTATTCTTTGTCGATGCTTACGGTTACCTTGGCGGAAATTTCGGGGAACAGCTTGACTTCTACAGTCTTTTCCCCGATGGTCTTAATACCGTCGGGCAATACGATCTTCTTCTTGTCAACCACATAGTGCAGCTGCATCTTGATAGCGTCCGCCACATCCTGACTGGTAACCTTGCCGAAGAGCTTGTCGCCCGCTCCGGCCTTAGCCTTGATAATGACCTTGTTTCCCTCAAGGGTCTCCTTGGCGGCAAGAGCCGCCTTTTTCTCCTGCTCACGGTGATACGCCGCGGCATCGCTTTTGCCCTTGAGCTCGTTTATGATGGACTTGGTGGCCTCCTTGGCAAGACCCCGGGGAAGAAGGTAGTTCCTGGCGTAGCCGTCACTGGCATCCACAAGGTCTCCCTTTTTTCCATGTCCTTTTACATCAGCCAAAAGTACAACTTTCATTTTATATCAATCCTTTCAAATATCAGCGCTGTTCAAAATATTTGTCAATGGCTTCCTTAAGCTGAGCCTCCGCATCGTCCACACCGGTCTGACGCAGCTTTGCCGCCGCCGCAAGGGCGTGGCCTCCGCCTCCAAGGCGCTCAACAATCAGCTGAACATTAATCTCGCCCAAACTCCGACCGCTGATATATGCGCCGTCGTCGCTTCTGATCACAACAAACGAGGCGTTTACCCCCGCAATGTCAAGCATTTCGTCGGCTGCCTGCGCGGCTATGCTGGGTATTAGCTCAGTATATACAGTGGAAATGCACACACCACGCTCATCGATCCTTGCCCCGGAAACAATATCAGTCTTGACACGGAAGGCCTCGGCGCTTTCCCTGAAATATTGCTTGACCCTGATTGTGTCAACACCGGCATTGCGCAGGAACGCCGCCGCCTCAAAGGTGCGGGATCCGGTTTTAAACACAAAGTTCTTTGTGTCAAGGATAATGCCGGCATAGAGGGCAGTAGCGTCAACAGTGCTGAGAGTGAGACCGCCGTCCATATACATCAGCATTTCGGTGACCATCTCGCAGGTGGATGAGGACGCCGGCTCGTGGTAAACCAGATCGCAGCCCTCAATAAAGTTTTCGCTGCGCCGGTGGTGATCGATAAGCACCTTGTGGTCAATAAGCTCCAGCAGCTCGGGCATCTCGATCAGATCCGACCTGTGGGTGTCACAGATTATGAGGAGCGTCCCATCCGAAACGAATTCCCTCACCTGATTACGGCTCACAAACAGGCCGTCATGGTAATGGTTGCGTTCAATGGAATCCACCACATTGTTCACCGCCGCGTCATCGGAATTAAGGATTATACGGGCTTCCTTGCCCAAATGCGTAACCGCAGCGGAAAGTCCGACAGCCGCCCCTATGGCGTCAATGTCAGCGTTAAGGTGCCCCATTATTATTACATTATCCGACGAAAGTATATGCTCCTTAAGGGAGTTGGCAATTACTCTTGCCTTAACGCGCGTACGCTTTTCCACTTCCTTAGTGCTCATTCCGTAATAGCTGAATTTCCCGCTGTCGCAGACAGCGGCCTGATCTCCGCCCCGGCCCAGAGCCATATCCAGCGCCATACGGGCGAAGTTGTCGCATTCGCCGTAGTTTTCGCCCCCAAGACCTACGCCTATGCTGAGGGTTGGCGACGCTATCCCCTCCACGTTTATGGCCTTGATATCGGAAAGCACCCCAAATCTTGTGCGGGTGATTTTTTCAAAATCGCCGTAGGAAAATACGGCAACATAGCGGTTGCGCTCTATCTTGCGGATAAGACCCCCATTGTCCTTTGTCCAGCTCACAAGGACACGGTCAATGGACACAGTTAGCTCCAGCTGCTGATTTTCGTCAGCATCGGCCACTGTTTCATCATAGTTGTCGATAGTGATATTCATCACCACCGGACGGCTGTCGCTCACAAGCTGATGCAGCTTGTTCACATCGGTCATGTTTTCAAAATATAGTATCACGGCCGCCTTTTCCGGGTCGCCGGTGTTCAGAACAGTGGGAAGCACCTTGTACTGCATACCGCTGAAATTAACGCTTATGTTGCGGTTTCCGCCCTCCTTGATAATGTCCTTGACCCGAACCTCCTTGAATATGTCGCAGATCCTTTTGCCAAAATAATTTTTGAGGAATGCCTTGTAAAACGGCCCGTTGTACCAAGCGATGCTTCCGTCCACCCTCACCCCGGCTATGGGATCCGGGATGTTGAACAGCAGTCCGTCTGTCTGCTCCAGCGTTTCCCCGGCGACCCGGTCAAAGTACTGCTTCATCTTGTGCATTCTGTTGCGCCGGTCAAGGAACTGTTGGAGAAGCATCAGCGCGGCGCAGGCAAAAAGCACCAGCCCCGCCGGCTTGCTTTCCCCAAAAGTAAAGACAGCGCACACAAGCACTATGATTATATATATAAACGATGAGTTGCCAAGAAACGAATTAAAAGAATTATTCGTTTTCATTACCGGCTGCCACCCTCTTTCTTATCGAAACAAAACCGTCCGTAATGCCCACCAGTGCGTAAAGCAAAAATATGTTTGCCAGAGGGAATATGGCCGAAATCATAGAAAACGCCAAGAATATACCCACGTGGATCACTACGCGGACAAAGGGGCTTTGCACCTTTGTCCTGAGAAAATATTCCATTAGGCTCAGGCCTCCGAAAAACTCTAAGAAAATAAAAACGATAAATCCGTTGACGCCGATCATTGCAGCGGTCTGCTGAGGGACAAACGCCATGCCAAGCATTGCCGCCCCAAAAAGCGTCGAAACAGCAGGCAGCCTTATCCCCGCAAAGGAATGGCCGTTGGCGAGGGGCGTACCCCGCAGGCTTTTTGTGACCATCCACATCACCACATAGCCCGCCACTATGCAACCGATCACAAAGACTGCCGGGACACAGGTCTTGACAGCGTTTATGACGGCGTCCGATAGCTTCTCCGGGTCAAAGTCGACCGTTGAGCCGCTTTTTTCAAGCTGCTGGGCGTAAAGGCTGAATGTCTGGGAAACATACTCGTCAACGCTCGACGTCATATTGTCCGCAATACTCAGTCCGGCGTCTGAAGCCTGATACTTCATGTTAAGCAGATCTCCAACGCCGTAACCCACCGACGCCATAACCAGCCCCGAGGCAAAGCCCCGCCGGGCAACTACAGTGACGGAGACCAGCGCCTCCGTAAGAATGATCTGAAGCGCGAAAAACACGCCGTAAGCCCAGCCATAGCCCACCGCCGCGCACATGAGCGCGCCGCAGCCCGAAGCGGTCAAGCCCGTAATGAGCCCAAACACCGGCCCCCGGCTCACCACTATCACACACAGGTTGTACGCGCAGAAGCAGTAGGCCAGCATTGGCATGCCAAGCAAAATGGGCAGCAGCGTAATCATCAGCCTTAACGCTATAAGAAAATTATATTGACTTTCTTTCATACTTTGTCGTCCTCTGTTTTACAGCTCCGCCGGAGGGAGTCTGAACTCATTGATCTTGTGAGGGAGCTCGGGCGCCAGCCGGTTCATCACACGGTTAAAAAACAGGCGCTGGCGGTTGTCGGAATATTTTTGACCCAGCTCGCCGGACACCTCTCTCTGATCCGGGATTATGCTGACGGAAATAAAAATCCCCCCGTCCTTGGTGTCAAACCGCCCTGACACACTGCAGTCGGCAATATACCGGCTTCGCTTCAGCACCGCGGAAATAGCCTCGGGAAAAATCATGTTCGCGTCCTTATCGTACAGCATGGTACGCTTCCGGCCAAGGACCTGAAGCTTGCCTTCACCGTCAATAATGCCCATGTCCCCGGTGGGAAACCCATCCCCGAACTCAGTCTTTCCCTCAAAATAGCCTATAGGTATCCTGTCACCAAGAGCCACGATCTCCCCCGCGCCGTTCTTGGCGGGAGACGCGATCGTAATATCCGCTATTGGCGTAAGGGGCTTACCGGCGGCGGAGCTCATTGCAAGAGCTCCGCAGGCCGTGTCAAAATAGCAGCTGCAAACTTCAAAGCCCCATTCGGCAAACTGCTTAGTATCTTCCGGCATGGGGCACTTCCCCCCGCAGATAATAAGCTTAAGATTGTCACCCATGAGGCTGTGTACATGGTGATACATTTTTTTCTTGGCGCTGTCGCCCATGAACCGCAGCAATCTCGTACAAATATCGGACAAAACCTTTTCCGCCTTGCCGCGCTGCTTTTCCGAGCGAAGCTTAAGGGATCGCTCAAGACTCCTGATGCGGGCCGGATTGCTGGCAACGGCCGTGGCTCCGGACTCCGCGACGGCTCTGGCAACGCTGCGCTTTTCTCCCCGCTGAACCACGCTGCAGCCGGCCCACAGGGGCAACAGGATCCCTATAACGCAGTCAAAGGCATCGCCCCAGACCGCCGGGCTCAAAAATGTGTATGAGCCTATGCTCATATATTCGGCAACTGACCTGACTGAGCTGCATATATTTTTATGTGAAAGCATAACCACGCTTTCTCCATCGCCGTCAAAGAACAAAAAAGCGGGAGACTCCGGATCCACCGGCGCAAAATCGTCAGCCTCCAGTATCTTAGTGGGATGTATTACCCTTTCCTCACCGCTGTACAAAAGCAGCTTCGGGCGTCTTGCCTTGACATTTTCGGCCTGAGCACGGTGCTTTTCTCCGCAGAACAGCGCTCCTATTGAGAATTTATCGATCTGGTTACAGAGCTCTGTCTCCGTCCGTGAGCAGTCCATGACCACCAAAGGGCAGCCCGCAAAGGCGCAGCCAAAGATCGCGGCAATGGTGTCCATGTCCACCTCGCCCATTATGGCTCCCGGACAGCCCGCAAGCCCGCTTTCTATCAACTGAGTCCCAATGGTTCGAGCTGAAGAATATATTCTGCCAAAGCTGCACGAGCTGCCGTTTCTGCCGGTAAAGGCCGTCTTTTCCGGATAAAGGGACGCAGAACTTTTTAATATATCCGATACCGTCATGCCGGGCAGCCTCCTTTCGCATTTGTCAGGAAAACTCCGCTCCTCGCAAGCAAGGCGAAGCGTTGCTCCGATTTAAAATCAAAGCAGAGTTTTGTTAGCTTCATACAAATAATCTATATTAGTATACCACAATAATCCGAAATTGTAAAGAGTTTTTGAAGAATTTTGAAGGAGGATTTATGGCAAAGCCAAGCTCGGACTTCCGTCAGAAGGAGGTAATAAGCATCACCGAGGCAAAGCGTCTGGGGTTTATCAGCGACATTGACATAGACTTCGAAAAAGGAGTTATCGAATCCATCATAATCCCGGGTCGGAGTCGGTTTTTCGGAATGTTCGGCGCGTCCGAGGACATACATATACCATGGAGCGATATCTATAAGATTGGGGACGATCTGATTTTAGTAAAAACGCAGTAGGGAAGCGCTGATTAATTCTAAAATGCCGATTTGCGAGAAAAATTTCCTCGCAGTAAGGCAAGAGGCGCATGAATACTTACTGTATATTGGGCTTTTTAATCGAGCCGCGAAACTCCGCGTCAAGCGGCGTTTTAAGCCGTAGGCGTGAATTATTCAGCGCTTGCGTAGATTCTCGCCGGTGAAACCCGCGGGTTTCACCGGCGCAGCTTCACTCTACACTTGACAAAAGCCCCGTCACGTTATATAATATAAATATACTTTTTGATTACTTTTTGATAAGGAACTGTATGTTATGAAAAAGCTGTGCGTACTGCTGTGTGTGCTTGTTTGTTTTGCCGCCCAGCCTCTGTCCTTTGCAAAAAAAAATTCAAATACAACTCTTAAAGCCGGGGACTTCGTGCGCCTAGGCAACTATCTGGGTGAGCCTGTACTCTGGCAGGCAGTCAGCGATGACGAGAACGGGCTGCTGCTTCTGTGCCAAAGCATATTGGATTACCGCCCCTTTGACAGCTCAGTCTCACGTTGGGACAAGTCATCCCTGCGGCTGTGGCTGAACGATGAGAAGGACGGCTTTCTCAATGGTTTTACGGACGGGGAGCGGGCTCTGATACAGGCCGCGAACGTTAAAAGCGTCCTTAACCAGGTTTTCAGCGCTGACGCGGATGCCGGTACCGAAGCGCACCTGTATCATTCCTCGGGACAGTACTCCAACATTGTGCAAAACTACGACATTGCTTACACCGTTACTACCCGGGACATGGTCTTTTGTCCCGGTATAGACCAGCTTGAAGCCATAATTAATTACTTCGGTGATCTTACCGCCTCCCCTACCCAAAGCGCGTTAAAAAGACTGAGCGGCAGCCGTCCGGCGGATACAAGCCGTGGGTATTACTGGCTGCGGGACGGGCTTGGCAACGCGGAATTTACGGATTCGGCGCGATGCGTGTTCCCGGACGGACGGATACTTTTTTCCGATATTGACAACGCCGACATCGGCGTACGGCCAGCTCTTTATATAAAAAAGCAAATTCCCGCCGCCGGAGGCTTAGGCAGCAAGGAAGCGCCATATTACATCACCCAAAAGATAACAAGCTCCTTTACCGCTGCTGAAAAAGCGGATACCGGCTCCGGAAAATCCTTAGCAGGAGCTTACTCGACTATTGCGGAGGGTGACTACTTCAAGATGGGCAGCTATAACGGGAAGGATATACTGTGGCGCTGCGCGGCTGTGACCGACGAAGGGCCGCTTATGCTCAGTGAATACATTCTTTCCTTCAAGGCCTTCGACGCCGCCGGGAGTCACGGAAACGAGGACAGGGACAAAAGCGGCAGCAATTACTGGATAAATTCCAACATACGCTTTTGGCTGAACAGCGCCGACTCTCCGGTCAGCAATTGGCCCTGCGGCAACGCTCCCGCCGATCAGTCCACAGGAGGCTGCAACGGGTATGATCAGGAGGACGGCTTTTTGGCGGGCTTTTCCCCCGAAGAACAGACAAATATCAAAGCCGTACCTGTCAAAACCGTAATTTCATCGGCGGACGCCGAAAACGCTGAGGGCGGACAGGCTCTTCAGGAATTTTTCCGCAACGCAAAAGATATTGGCAATTATGACGATGCCTACTGCGTCTATACCCAAGACAAAATATTTTTGTTAGGATTAAAGGATGTAAAGCTTATAAAGGATCGTTTTCCCAAGCTACTTGCCGCCTCCCCCACGCCTGAGGCCGTGGCCGCCGACGGCTCCGGCTCCAATGACATTGCCGCAAATATACCGGCGTTATGGTGGCTGAGAGACGCTGACGCTGACGCCCCGGCAAAGGTACGCGCCATCACGGCGGACTGCTGGGTACACTCACTTTCGGCAAACAAACCTTCCGTAGGAATACGGCCCGCGTTTTACCTTGATATGGACACAGCCAACTTCGTTGAGGGAGACGGCAGTCTCCAAAACCCGTATTGCGTGGGGAGTCATTGCTTCGCGGAGTGGGAACTGATTACCCCTCCCGCCTGCGAATCGGAGGGGCTCAGGCAGCGGATTTGTTCTGTCTGCGGGGAGACCCAAACCGAACAGGTTTCTTCACTGGGACATAATTTTGGCAAAGGGGCCATTTTAAGAACCGGCATATTCAGCAGCCGCATCCGTCAGTATGAATGCAAAAACTGCGGCCTTATCTACACACAAACATGGCCTCCCCTGTGGCCCGGGCTGTGCGCCCTGGCAGCCGCGGCGGCCGTGGCAGCGGTTTGGCTACTGAAAAAACGAAAGGATGACAAAAATGGGACTAAATGACACACCTTCCGCCAACAGAATTCACATCGGATTTTTCGGCAGGCGAAACGCCGGCAAATCCAGCCTTGTAAACGCCTTTACCGGACAGGATCTTGCCGTAGTGTCGGATATAAAGGGCACCACGACCGACCCTGTATACAAGTCCATGGAGCTGTTGCCCCTTGGCCCGGTAATGATCGTGGACACGCCCGGCATTGACGACAGCGGACAGCTGGGGCAGCTGAGGGTAAAAAAGGCCCGTCAGGTGCTTAACAAGATCGATATAGCCGTGCTTGTGGCGGACAGCGCCGAGGGGCTTAATGACATTGACCGGGAGCTTATTGCCGCCTTTGAGGCAAAAAACGTGCCCTACATAATAGCCATGAACAAAAGCGACCTTGTCAAACCTCTGCCGGGTGAGCGTCGGCTGGCTGTAAGCGCAAAAACAGGCGAAGGCATATTTGAGCTTAAGGAGACTGTGGCAAGATTAGTAAAAAGCGACAGTGACAGTAAACATCTTGTTGCCGACCTGATAAAGCCCGGTGACATAGTGGTGCTTGTCACCCCTATTGACAGCGCCGCTCCCAAGGGCAGGCTCATCCTCCCGCAGCAGCAGACAGTCCGGGATATCCTTGACGCGGGAGCCGTATCGGTGGTATGCCGTGAGACGGAGTTACGCATTGCCCTTGAGGGCCTCGGCCGAAAACCCGCCCTTGTGATAACCGACAGTCAGGCCTTTTCCGAGGCGGATAGGGATACTCCTCCCTCCATTCCACTGACCTCGTTTTCCATCCTAATGGCTCGGTACAAGGGGTTTCTTGATACGGCTGTTGAGGGTGCGGCGGCCATAGACCGGCTCAAAGACGGGGATACTGTACTCATATCCGAAGGCTGTACACATCACCGCCAGTGTGCCGACATTGGCACGGTAAAGCTGCCCCGCTGGCTTAAGGAATATACCGGCAAGGATCTTAACATAAAGACCTCCTCCGGCACAGAGTTCCCGGAGGACTTAAGCCCATATTCCTTGGTACTCCACTGCGGCGGCTGTATGCTTACGGAAAGAGAGGTAAAATACAGGATGAAATGCGCCGCGGATCAAAATGTACCCATATCCAATTACGGCGTGTCTATAGCGTATATGAAGGGGGTATTAAAGCGCAGTCTTGAAATATTTCCTCAGCTGTTGGCAAAGATTGAAAAATAAAAATTTACTTACATCTCATTTCAAGAAGATCTCCGAATTATGTAATCATAAGTGTAAAAACGTATGGGCGGATAAAATCCGCCCGCTTTTTTGTCGCACAGTCTGTCGCACA
>CAYTWZ010000001.1:0-33402 GCA_964442035.1 uncultured Oscillospiraceae bacterium | reverse complement strand
TGTCGCACAGTCTGTCGCACAAACTGTCCACGAACTGTCCTACAGGCTGTCCACAAACTGTCGCACGAACTGTCGCACAAGCTGTCCCACAAATTAATGCTCAAAAAATGTTGGACACAAGGCGATGCACAAACTGTCGCACAAACTGTCGCACAAACTGTCCCACAAAGTGACGCACAAATTATGTGCCGAAAACGGCGTAAATATGGGGGAAAACGAGGTATAAGCAATAATTCGGCTCACATGAAAACGGTTCAAAGAACAGGTGTTGATTGACGCACAAGGCGGTGCACAAATCGAGTTTCTTCCTTATAAAAACAATAACAATAACAATATACAATAACAATATATATTAATTCTTCTTCTTCTTCTAAAATTAATATAGTGTCTGTCCGATTTTTCAACAAGTTAAATATAATTTGTGGAAAATCGGGTTATAGCCGACAGACAGTCATGGGGCGTTTCGGCGGGAGACCGAACTCCCGCCAAAAAACGAAAGATGTCCCCCGCCTATAGAGGGCGCCGTCTGCCCCTAAATCACTATGGCTTTGGTCTGAGTGATCTTTTTCCTCAGGGTCAATATCCTTGGGGGAGCTACTGACAGCTCGTCCACACCCATGCGAATAAAGGTCTCGGTCATGGCAAGGTCGCCTCCCAGTTCGCCGCATATGCCAGCCCACTTGCCGCAGGCGTGGGCGTTTTTTACGGTGGCCTCTATCATCCGCATAACTGCCGGATGGTATGGGTCAAAAAACTCGTCCAAGGCCTTATTCTGCCGATCGACAGCCATAGTGTACTGGCACAGGTCGTTGGTGCCGATGCTGAAAAAGTCCACATGGGGCGCCAGCATATCGCTGATCACCGCGGCGGCGGGGGTCTCGATCATGATGCCCTGCTCCGGATTTCCGCAGGGAATGCCGCCTCGGATAAGCTCGTCCTGAACGTCTCTGGCAATAGATTTTACGTTGATGACCTCATCAACGGAGGTAATCATGGGGTACATAACGGCGATCTTCCCATAGGCCGAAGCCCGGTATATGGCCCTGAGCTGGGTTTTAAACACCTCAGGGCGGCGAAGACACAGGCGCACCGCCCTGAGGCCCATGGCGGGGTTTTCCTCCGGCTCCAGCTCAAAGTAATCCGCCTGCTTATCTGCTCCAATGTCAAGGGTACGGATAATTACCCGTTTGCCGCCCATACGCTGGGCCGCGGAACGATAGGCCTCAAAAAGCTCGTCCTCGGAGGGATAGTCCTTTCGCTCCAGATACAAAAACTCGCTGCGGAGCAATCCTATCCCCTCGGCATCGTTTTTCAAGGCCCCGTCAAGCTCGTCGCTGCTGCCGATATTGGCGTAAAGGAGTATGCGTTTTCCGTCAGGGGTCACGGTGGGGCGGCCCTTCATGGACTCCAGCTGCTGGCGCTCGGCGGCCTGCTTTGCCTGAGCGCTTCTGGCCCTGAAGATTACGCTTTCGCTGGGATCCACGTAAAGCTTGCCCTCATCGGCGTCCAGCACGGCAATTCTGCCGTCCAGCTCCTGATCCAGATCCACGTCGGCTCCCACTATCGCCGGGATGTTCATGGTACCGGCCAGTATGGCGGTGTGGGAGGTGACGCTGCCCCGGGTAGTTACAAAGGCCAGTATCATGCTTTTGTCCATACGGACAGTCTCGCTCGGGGTCAAATCCTCCGCCACGATTATCACAGGGTGGTCAAGGCCTTTCCCCGCCTTGCCGGAAAGTGAACGTATAAGCCCGGCGGAAATATCCGCCACATCCGCCGCGCGGCCACTCATATACTCGTCGTCCATTGAGGAAAATACGGCGGCAAACTCCTTTCCCGCCATGTCCACGGCGTACTCGGCATTAACCGACTGGCCGCGAATGCGTTCTTCCACCGCCTCCACATAATCAGGATCCCTAAGCATCATCCGGTGTATCTCAAATATGCGGGAGCTTTCCTCCCCCGCTTCCGCCAGCGCCTTGCGCTGAAGGCCTTCAAGTCCCGCCTCAGTCGCCGTAAGCGCCCGTCTGAAGCGGCGCACCTCCCCCTCCGGGTCTGAGACATGGCGCATTGCCGTAGCCGCGTCATGCCTGTGTACAAGTATTTCGCCTACGGCAATTCCCCCACAGGCGCTTTTTCCGCTATATTCAACCATTTTTCTTTTCTCCTACATGTTGTCCCGCATAAATTTTGAAAGCTCGGACGTGGCCGCGTCCTCGTCCGGGCCGCTGGCTGTGACCGTGACGGTGTCGCCTTTCTTGGCGGCAAGACCCATAACCGAAAATATGCGCTTGGCGTCGGCGGTCTTTTCGCCTCTCTGTAGTGTGATCCGGGATCTGAAGGCTTCGGCCTTTTTTACCAGCTGCCCGGCGGGGCGGGCGTGAATACCGCTTTCATCGGTAAGTACGTAGCTGAATTTTTTCATTTTTTGACATCCTTTCTTGCCGCGTTTTTGGTTTCTTTTTGTATCATAACCCATAAAGGCGAATTTTATGATGACCGGGACGAATTTTTTCAGCCGAATTCATCGGGGAAACCGTGCGCGTTCCCCCGGCGGAAACCTCTTCCGCATCGGGCGCCGCGCTTACGGAATATCGTTTTTCAATAATGGCTGAAAGCCCGTTATGGGGTGTTCCCTTTAATGCTATCCCCTTTTTCTTGGAGCTTGTAAGCGGTCTGTGACTCAAATATTAATTTTAAGCTCTTTTATATAAAAACTCTTGAAAAGGACACTATTTTGTGATATAATTAATAACGTCAGCGGCAAAAATACCATAAAATCGCTGAATTTGGCAAGAATAGAATTAATACGCAAAGGAAAGTTTTGTATGCTTTATATTTTAGCCTCAAAATCCCCCAGAAGGATCGAGCTTTTGAGAAATATCGGCCTTGACCCGAAGGTCGTGCCGGCGGACATTGACGAGTCTCAGGTAAAGACCGGCGACCCAAAGGATCTGGTGACGCAGCTTGCCATGCTGAAAGCACTGCACGTGGCAAAGAGCTACGCGGGTCGGGACTGCCTGTGCATCGGTGCCGACACATGCGTCTATGTGGACGGGGAGATACTTGGCAAGCCCTCCTCCCCTGAGGATGCAAGGGAAATGCTTTTCCGCTTAAGCGGAAAAAGCCACTACGTATACACCGGCTTCTGCGCCGTGAAATGTACCGGGATGGAGGCCGCCGGGGGCTGCAAAAAAACCGAGGTGCGCTTTAAAAGTCTGAGCAGCGAGGAAATAGACGCTTACGTGGCCAGCGGCGAACCCATGGACAAGGCCGGAGCCTATGGTATACAAGGCCTGGGCAGCCTGCTCATAGAGGGTATAAACGGGGACTACTTCACGGTGGTGGGACTGCCCCTGTGCGCCCTTGGGGAAGCCCTTGACAAGCAGTTCGGCATTAAGCTGCTGTAGCGAACAAAACGGCCTTGCGGCCGGGGCGTCATCCAACGCGGAAGGGAGCTGATCACGTGAATAAAATATCCAAAAGGCTGTTGATAATAGTGCTGATAATCACCGGGGCTGTGCTGGGCATTATGGCAGCGTCAGCCGTGGCAAAGGTTGACGTCCTCAACAGCGCGTTTGGCACATTCGTGACCCCCATACAGGACGCCCTCAGTTCGCTGGACACGGTGGGCGATTTCTTTGACGGGATATTTAACTCCGGCCGCTATCAGGCGGAAAACAAGCTTCTCAAGGAAAAAATCGCCAGTCTTGAGCAGGAGACCGTCAACCTTGAGTCATACAAAAACGAAAACCAGCGCTTGAGAAGCCTGCTTGACATGAAGGATATGCGGGAAGCGCCGGAATATACGGGGGCTAACGTGATCTCCTACAGCAGCGGTGACTGGTACGAGACTCTTGTGATAGACAAGGGCAGCGCCAGCGGCGTGGCGGTCAATTCCTTCGTAGTGGTGCCGGACGGCCTTGTAGGCAGCGTCTTTGAGGTGGGTCTCAATTACGCCAAGGTAAAGGCCGTGACCGATGTGGACTCCTCTGTAGGGGCGATATGCGGACGGACAAACGACTTGGGCATTGTTGAGGGGGAAAGCGGACTGACCCCGGTGGGCAAATGTGTTTTGAACTATCTGGACAAAAGCGCCGGTATCATTGAGGGGGATGTGATTGAAACCTCCGGCGTGGGGGGCATATTTCCCAAGGGAATAAGGCTTGGCCGCGTCACCTCTGTAGGAGAAGCGCCGGACGGGCTTACGCTCAGGTGTGAGATAGAGGCCGCCGTTGACCCCAAAAAGGTCACGGAAGTGCTTGTTTCGGTAAGGCAGGGAGAATAGCTGTGAGATCAAATGTCATCAAAACGTTGGTGCTGCTGCTGGCATTTTTGCTTCAGTACAGCATTGTTCCAAAGCTGAGTATTTACGGATTTTCGGCCAACCTTTGTGTGCTGGCCCTTGTAGGCGTATGCTATTTTTCCGCTCCCGCGGCCTCCGCCGTGTACGGAGGAGCGCTGGGTCTGGCAATGGACTCGGCGGCAGGACGCAGCTTTGGGGTGCAGCTGCTGCTGTGTATGTATCTTGGGCTGGCAGTGAAGGCCATTGCCAGCGAAAAAATCAACAATTCCCCGGCATTTATGGCAATGTACCTCTGGCTGTTCACCGCCATGTATTATCTGGCATACGGGCTGCTGTCGGGGGCTGTGCCCACAGGTCGGATCAGCATTGGGCGGTGGCTGCTGACCGCCGGGGTCACGGCGTTTATCAACGGACTTGTCTCCATCCCCATATTCTGGTTCACTGAGAAGAAAACAAGGAGGAAGGCTCATGAATAAGCGCTTCCTTGCAGCAAAAACAATACTCCTGCTGTGTGCCGGGCTTATCGTGTGCTTTCTCATCAAGCTGCAGCTTGTGGATGGAGCGGATTACCGCCAGAGGAGTGACCGGCGCACCACCAAAAGCGTAGTGCTTTCGGCGCCAAGGGGCGAGTTTTACGATCGATACGGCCGGGCAATAGTCACAAACCGTAGCGGCTACTCTGTGCAGATACAAAAAAAGCCCGGCATGAGCGATGACAGCCTCAACCAGCTTATATACAACCTGTGCTTCGTGTTTGATCGCTGGGATCAACAGAAAAACGCCGAGCTTCCCATTGAAGCTGACGGAGAGGGCTTCCGCTTTGACAGTGACGGGGTCACGGAGGAGGAACGGGACGCGGACATTCGGGACTGGAAGGAAAAGCACGGCTTTGACGCTGACGACAGCGCCAGCGGTGTGATGAATGTCCTGAAAGAAAAATATTCCCTGTCGGGCTTTACCGGCAGCAATCTGGTGAATATCGCGGCAGTGCGCCTTGACATGGAGGAAAGGGAGTTTTCTCAGGCTGTGCCATACTCTTTTGGCACAGATGTAAGCTTAGACGCGGTGACAGCCATAAAGGAGCAGTCGGCGGCCTTTGACGGGGCAATGGTAATAGTTCAGCCTGTAAGGGACTATGCCCGGGAGGGCCTTGCCGCTCACATACTTGGGCGTATCGGCAACATAAGTCGGGAGGAATACGATGAAAACAAGGACAAGGGCTACACCATAAATTCCATGATAGGCAAGCAGGGTCTTGAAAAATACCTTGAGGATTATCTTAGGGGGACGGATGGCCTCAGCTCCGTAGATCAGACCACCGGCGGCGTGAGCATAGGCGAAAGGGTGGAAACACCCGCAGTCAACGGGCGGAATGTCACCCTGACCATAGACCTTGATCTGCAGGAGGCCGCCGAGGACGCGCTGAGGGAGACCATACTTTCCATTCGATCCGAGGCGGGGAGTGACGAGGGCGGAGCTTCCTGCGATTCCGGCGCGGTGGTGGCCCTTGATGTAAACAGCGGCGAGATACTTGCAATGGCGTCCTACCCCACCTATGACATAAAGGAGTTTAACGCCATGTATTCCCAGCTGATGGAAGACCCCGCCCGTCCGCTGATAAACCGCGCCTTGATGGGCGCCTACACTCCCGGCTCTACCTTTAAGCCCTGCGTGGCGGTGGCCGCCCTTCAGGAGGGCGTGATCACACCGGACGAGGAAATACTTGACACGGGGAAATACACCTATTACTCCGATTACCAGCCGGGGTGCTGGCTTTACAACCAAAGCGGTGACACCCACGGCTACGAAAACGTCAGCGAAGCCATACGGGACTCCTGCAATGTATTCTTTTTCGAAACAGGCAGACGCCTTGGCATCGAAAAAATGGCGGACTATGCCGGGCGCTTCGGCTTTGGGAGCAAAACGGGCATCGAGCTTGAAGGCGAGGAAAGCAGCGGCAGTCTTTCCACCCCTCAGAACAGGGAAAAACGCGGGGGTACATGGTATCCCGGTGACGTACTGCAATCCGCTATCGGTCAGGCGGACACCTTGGTGACGCCCATTCAGCTGGCATCATACACGGCTGTCATTGCTAACGGCGGTACCCTCTACAAAACCCATCTGGTAAAGAGCATCCAAGCAAGCGACACTGAACCTGAGATTGTGACAACGCCTACTGTGCTTTCCACATTGGAGATGTCGGACGAAACCTACAACGCGGTCACTTCCGGAATGAGAATGGTGGTCACCTCCGGAACGGCCGCCTCAGCCTTTGAAGGCTGCAAGGCGGAAGTGGCGGCAAAGACCGGCAGCGCCCAGATATCTGACACCCTTACAAACGGAATTTACATCTGCTACGCACCCTATGACAACCCGCAGATAGCCGTGGCCTGCGTGCTGGAAAAGGCTGGCGGCGGCAGCAAGGCCGCCCCTGTGGTAAGGGCGGTCATTGACCAATACTTCAGTGAGGACGAGGAGGCCGACGTTTACAAGCCTAACACGCTGAGGCCTTAAGGAGGACAAAATGGGAAGTGTGACAGTAATCACAGGCGGCAAGGGAGGAACGGGCAAGACCTTTTGTGCCGCCAACATTGGGGCTGCGCTGGCGTCGCGCGGCAAAAAGACACTGGTGATAGATGCCGACACAGGACTGAGGAGTCTTGACATAGCAATGAAAATGGAGGATGTCATAGTGTACGACATGACGGACGCCGCTCGGGGAATATGCCCGGAAAGCAAGGCTATCCTCCCATGTGAAAAATCCGACGCGCTGTTTCTCATGCCCGCGGCCCAAACTAAGGACGAGACAGAGGTCACCGTTACACAGATGAAAAACCTGCTGCAAAAGCTGCGGCCCGAGTTTGACTTTATACTCATAGACAGCCCTCCGGGTGTCGGCCGGGGGTTTGAACTGGCGGCGGCCGGGGCCGATGACGCGATCATCGTAACGGCGGCGGAGCAATGCGCTCTGCGTGACGCGGATCGGGTGGCCGGACTGCTGGAAAAGAACGAGATCACAAGCCTTAAACTGATAATCAACCGCTTTCGCCCCGCATTGACCCGAAGGGGGCTTATGCCCGATGTGGAGGACATACTCAGCTATCTTTCCATCGATCTGCTGGGCGTGGTTCCTGAGGATGAAAACGCGATTCCGGGAGCCGGATTTTTGCCGGAGGACAAAAAAAGTCAGGCGGCGGCAGCCTTCGGAAATATAGCCGCGAGGCTTTGCGGCGAAAGGGTCGAGCTGCCCAATTACAAAGAAAAAAGGCACAGACTTCTCTTCTCGAACAAATAAAAGCATAACACAGCGCCGAACAATTCACGCCTACGGTTTAATACACTGCTTGACGGGAAGTTTACGCATTTCGGTAAAAAAGCACAAGATACAGCAAGTATTCATGGGGTTTTTACCTTACAGCGAGAGAAATTCCTTCGCCAATCGAGATTTTAGAATTGATCAGCGCTTCCGATATATTGAATCAATGAGGGTTCATAAGCACAAATATTTAACTAAACGAAAGCTGTCCACGTGTCTCGTCTGCCGACTCTGCCGGTGCTTCCGCTTTGCAGAGGCACTGGCAGAGGGCACCATCTATAGGCGGCGGGCAATCCTTTCGTTTTTCGGCGGGGGAGTTCTTTTCTCCCACCGAAACGCCCCATGACGGCGCTGTGCGCCTTACTTAATTGAAGCATAAAATTAGGAGGGAAAAGCATGAACATTGCACTTATCGCTCACGATCAGAAAAAGGAGCTCATGGTTCAATTCTGTATTGCCTATAAGGGCATACTGGAAAAACACAGCCTTTGCGCCACAGGTACAACAGGCGGGCTTGTCACCGAGGCCACGGGCCTCCATGTACACAGGTTTCTGTCCGGGCCTCAGGGGGGCGACCAGCAGATCGGCGCAAGGATCGCCTATGACGAGATTGACCTTGTGCTGTTCTTTCGGGATCCCCTTACGGCGCAGCCTCACGAGCCGGATGTGAACGCCCTTTTCAGGCTCTGCGACGTACACAACATTCCCCTTGCCACCAATGCCGCCACAGCCGAGGTCCTTGTACGGGGACTTGACCGGGGTGACTTAGCTTGGAGGGACATCGTTAATCCAAAAAACAAAAAATAAACAGCTGCAGCTTTGCGGCCGCGTAACCGCGCAGTTTAAGGTGAAAAAGACATGGATAATATTTTGAACAGACTTTGCTCGGAAATGAGCATTCCTCTTAACTATGGGGAAAATCTTGTCAGACTTTTGGATGAGGGCAACACCGTACCTTTTATCGCCCGGTACCGCAAGGAGCAGCACGGAGAAATGGACGATCAACGCATACGTGAGTTTGCCGAAAGGCTGGACGCGCTAAGGGGGCTTGAGCAGCGCCGTCAGGAGGTAAGCCGCCTTATTGACGAGCAGGGCAGGCTTACTGAGGAGATCACCGCCAAGCTCACCGCCGCCAAAACACTCACAGAGCTGGATGACATATACCGTCCCTTCCGTCCAAAGCGCAAAACCCGAGCTTCTGTGGCAAAGGAAAAGGGACTTGACCCTCTGGCGGAGCTGATCATGGCACAGGACTTTGGGGGCGATATTGCCCTTGAGGCGGAAAAATATATAGACGAGGAAAATGGCGCAGCTAACGTTAAAGAGGCCATAGACGGTGCAAAGGACATAATAGCCGAGACCGTCAGCGACAATGCGGACTACCGCAAGGAAATCCGGCGGCTTACGTACTTAAACGGCTGTTTTGTCAGCCGTCCCGGCAAAGAGGAAAACCCCACCTATGCCATGTACGCGGATTTCAGGGAACCGGTAAACCGGATCGCGGACCACCGCATACTTGCCCTTAACCGGGGCGAAAAGGAAAACGCTCTTGCGGTAAAGATAGATATCGATCCGGAAATAATACACAGCTATCTCAGCCGTATGCTGATCAAGCGTCCCGGAGCAATGGCCGATCTGCTGACCGAGGCCTATCAGGACAGCTACAAAAGACTGATTGCCCCTTCTATAGAAAACGAAATACGCGCTATGCTCACTGAAAGAGCCGAGAAAGGGGCTATAGGGCTGTTCAGCGTAAATCTTAATAACCTGCTTATGACCCCGCCTGTAAAGGGTCACACAGTCCTTGGAGTGGATCCGGGCTACCGCACGGGCTGCAAGCTTGCGGTCGTGGACAGCACCGGCAAGGTGCTGGAAACAGGCGTGGCTTACTTTACCTTAGAGCACCACAACAAGGAAAAAGCCAAGGTTCAGCTCAAGGGCATGATCGAACGCAACGGCGTTGACCTTATCTCCATAGGCAACGGCACTGCCACAGGCGAAAGCGAAAGCTTCATCGGAGAGCTTGTCTCACAGCTTCCCGAAAAAGTGCGGTATATGGTGGTCAGTGAGGCGGGAGCCTCGGTGTACAGCGCCAGCAAGCTTGCGGCGGAGGAATTCCCGGACTATGATGTTTCACTCAGGAGCGCGGTATCCATCGCCCGGCGGCTTCAGGATCCATTGTCCGAGCTAGTAAAGATCGATCCCCGCTCTATTGGGGTGGGACAGTATCAGCATGATTGCAACCAGAAGCAGCTGAGCGCCGCTCTGGGCGGTGTAGTAGAGGACTGCGTAAACAAGGTGGGTGTGGATCTTAACACAGCTTCCGCGCCGCTTCTGGGCTATATTTCGGGCATAAGCTCCGCAGTGGCTAAAAACATTGTGGAGTACCGGGAGCATAACGGCAGCTTCAAAAGCCGAAAGGAGCTTTTAAAAGTGGCAAAGCTTGGAAACAAGGCCTTTGTCCAGTGTGCGGGCTTCATGCGCATAAGCGGAGGGGCGGAATTCCTTGACAACACTTCTGTCCATCCGGAAAGCTATGACGCCGCCCGCCAGCTGCTAAGCCTGTGCGGCTACAGCGGCGATGAGCTTAAGGGCGGAGCTTTTGGGGACATAGCCAAGCGCGCCGCTGTCTTGGGCAAGGAGGAGCTTTGCCAAAGGCTTGGGGTAGGCGCGCCCACACTGACGGATATGATCGCTTCCCTGCAAAAGCCGGGGCGGGACCCCCGTGACGAGTTGCCAAAGCCTCTGCTCCGCAGCGGCTGTATGTCCCTTGAGGAGCTTAAGCCGGGAATGATAGTGGACGGCACCGTCCGCAATGTGATCGACTTCGGCGCCTTTGTGGATATCGGTGTGCATCAGGACGGGCTGGTGCACATTTCACAGATTGCCAACCGTTATATCAAGCACCCAACCGAGGTACTCAGCGTTGGCGACATCGTAAGAGTAAAGGTGCTTTCCGTTGACCCGAAAACAAAGCGCATATCCCTTTCCATCAAAGAAGTTTAAGGAGGAAATATCCAATGAAAAACAAAATCAAGCTTTTCCTGCTTGTGGCGGCAATCATTTCCATGTGCACCGCAATGGTGTTTTACGTTCTGAAGCACAACCCTGTGGAGGAAGAGTCCCCCATGTTCATATAGGTGCGCCATGAAAAAGACATTTAAAAAGACTGTTCCGATAGTTTTGGCGCTGGCTTTGCTCCTGTGCGGCTGCGGACGCAGCGACATTAAGCTGACTGTCAATAAGGACGGCAGCTTTGACGTTGATGTCAACTATGGCATTACAAAGGCACTGGTTGCCAATGATGAGGCTATGACTCAGGTCAAGACTTTGATAACAGACTCTCTGGACGAAAACAGCATCCCCTATACCGAAAGCGAGGACGATGAGCTTTACAGGATAACTGTGCAGCGCAGCTTCAAGGACATTGACGAGCTCACCTCCCCCGAAAGCTGGACGGGTCTTGGCTTTGTACCCACGTTCTCTACCTCCGAAACCGGCGGAGATCTTTGGGTTCGCTATGACAAGGGTCAGCTTAAGCTGGACGGCGTTCTTAACATCGAGGCCTTCAAGGCTTCCGACCTTATTTCAAGTGACAATGCCGCCATTTATGAGGGCAGCCTTACAGTGGTACTGCCTGACGACGCGGAAAGCTCCAACGCGGGCTCCCGGGATGCCAATACCTATACATGGAGCGGGAGCGGAGAAGACAGCGTCAATGTAAGCCTCGTTTCAAGCCGGATAATGGACAAAAGCTATACAACAGTGACAGACGATAACAGTGACGATGCCGCGCCTATGGATGTCAAGCCCATGGATGAGGACAGCAAGGACAGCGGCTCCGCCGGGAAAATCATTATTCCTATTATTGCTGTAATCGCAATTGGCACAGCGGTGTTCGTTATTGTGCGTAATATGAAGAAAACTCCAAATTCCAAAGAAAATGCCAAGGCAGATGCCAAAGAAGATGCCAAGGCAGAGAATACCAAGGAAGATACCAAGGTAGAGAATAAATAAGTGAGCTTAAAAAAGCATTCAGCCAAACGAAAGAAGTCCCCGGATCGGCACGAGACCCGGGGCTTCTTTCGTTTAGAAAAGCGCCGATTAATATTCTAAAATGCCGATTGGCGAGGAAATTTTTCTCGCGGCAAGGCAAATAACGCGTGAATTCTTGATGTATACTGGGCTTTTTAACCGTGCTGCGGGAACTACCCATTAGGCCGCGTTTTAAGCCATAGGTGTGAATTATTCAACACTTCCTTAGCTACACCTTGATTGGTTTTTCGCATAGCTGAAAAATCCCCGGGAACAGGTGATCGTCCTGATCCCGGGGATAACCTTATTCAATTTCTTCTGTTACGTTTTACAGCATCCTCAGAGAATTGCCTTCGGCTTTCAGCGACATGCTTCAGTAAATCACTTAATAGTAATCTCGTTGATAGCAGTCCACTTAGGATCGGCGGTATTGTCGTTGCCATTTCCGTAATATTTGATGTAACGGAAGCTTCCGGCTTCAGCAAGGCTTATAACAGCGCTGTTAACTTCGCTCTTGCCGTCAAATACCTGCGTATATTCCTTGCCGTCCTTAGAAACACTGAGTGTAAATATGGTATTGCGTCCGCTTGCGGCGTTGTTGAAGAAGAACTCAATCTCCTGAGCTGTGATATCCTTGCCGAAGTCGAGAATGAACCAGCAGTGATGATCATCATCGCTTACACCGTCACTTGTCCAGCGGGTGTTTTCCTTGTCGCCGTCAAACATAGCTTCCTTAACATATCCGCTCTTAGCCTGCGGTTCTTCACTTACTGTGATAATAGCGGGAGCATAGGAGCCTGCGGAAGCGGATGTGGACTTAACCGCGGGAACCATAGTTTCGAGAGACTCTACAACCATTACACGAACGGCTGTAGCGCCCTCAGCGGCTGTAATCGCGATCTCCGCGCTTGTGCCTGCCGCAACATTTACGTCCTTGGTCACAACATCGATAAGCTTGCCGTCAGCGTACTGAGCTATAACAGCCTTTCCTGCTACAGCTTCCCCAACAGCGTATATTACAGCGTTTCCGTTGATAATAGCAATAGAGGATTTAAACTCGGGAGCCTCATTGCTTACGGTTACGTTGACATTAGGCTCATCTGTGCTGCCCTCGATCGATATAAGCGCACCGGGATAAAGATTCGCATAGCTGGGAAGCGCGCTGCCCTTGTCAACAAGCTCAGGCTCGCCGGCTACTCCGTCAACCGTTACCGTAACCTTAACCTTCTTGGACAGATCCACGCATTCATCGGATGCAACCTCGTACATCTGGAAATCGCCGTAGTAAACCCCTGTACTGCCCCATGCGCCGTAGGAAAGCATAATATACGGATTAGAAGCGGTTTCAGGAACTTTGATAACAGCCTCAACGGTATTTATTCCGGGCTGATAGACGCCATCTTCTCTGGACGCAATGGTTCCGCTTATTACGAAGTTCGTATCGGCTGTCCCACCGGCTGACCAAGAGTCATAGCCGCCATTGTCAACATGGCTGTAAATTGTAACGCCGCTGGTCTTGGGTGCGCCAAAACCGGTACCGTCAAGCTCAACAGCAACCATGGCGTTCATACCTGTGGTGCCATGGTCAGTGGTAGCCACGCCGAGGGAATTGTAAACCTTGTTGGATACATAGTAGCTCTTCCCGGCTTCAGCCTTGATAAAGCGCCTCATGGTGTTTTCACCGCCGCCGCCTGTAGAAGTGCCCGTAAAGTGCATTGCCTTACCGGAAGTAAATTCACTGTTATTAACAACTTCCCAAGCAAGCTCGGCGCCATCAGAAGCTCTTGTCCAGTCGGTCATGCCATTGGTCAGGTCACCATTTGTAATCTGATTGGCGGAGCCTTTTTCAACAGGATACTTCTTGTCATTGCCTACCCAGTCATACTGGTCATAGTCATCAGGAAGCTCAGCTGTATAGAACACATTTATCACAGCCTTGACGTCAAGACCTTCGGCCTTACCGTTGACGGTATATGTTTTGCCTTCCTCAAGAGCGGGAGCCGCATCCCATACTGCCGCAGCCGCCTTTGTGCTGCCGTCGTTGTATATTACGCTCACGGTTTCGGGGAGAGTAAGGCCATCGACCACGGTGGTATCAATCGTCACGTCAGCCGCGGAAACAGCCGCGAGCTTGTTGAAGTAAAGATTGATAACATTGCCTGTTTCCTTTGCGACAACTACATTGTCAACACTTTCGGTATCGTAAATATATGTTGTTCCGTCCTCGGTTGTTATAGCTTCCTTATCGGAGGCAGCGGCATAATATGTGGTATCGCCGTACTGGTCGGCCACGGTTCTTGCCGCCTTAAGGACCTTATCCGTTCCCTTTTCAAGATAATTAATAGTTACTTCGCCCTTGAATTCGGCCTTCACGGTCTGAATAACAAAGTTGTCGAACGCCCAGCGACCGTCAGTCTGCCCGTTATCCTTACGATTGAGCCACTTGCCCATGATAAGAAGCGTCTGATAGGTCTCGTTGGGATAAAGAGTGGTGGAAACGGTCGTCCAGCCATCGCTGTTCTTGAGCAGATACATATCCTTCTGATTGCTGGCCTGAGGAATGATGCCGCCGGTGGTTTCGCGGCGCTCATTGATAACAGCGTCGCTACCTGTTGTTATATCAGCCTTGGTGGAATCAACAAGATAGGCGCCGATGTAAGACTCCTCGCTGGGACCGTCGGCTACTCCGTCAGGTCCGTCGCCTGTATACCATATGTCAAAGGATATGGTGTATACCTTGCCGGGTTCGAGGTCAACAAAGGTCTTGATTGAGCCTGCGCCATCGCCACTCTCATGACTGATTGACTTAAGGTAGTGGTTTCCGTTGCCCTCGGTCACAATTTCAAAGTTTGAGGTTGTCATGGCATTACCCGTGCCGACTGTCCAGCCGGGGATGGTAGTGCCCACAAGGGCTGACTCAAAATCGCCGTTTGTCATCAGGTTGTCAGTCAGCTTGAAGTAAAGATCAATAACGTTGCCGTTAGACTTAAGGACTACACTGTCAACACTGGTGGAATCGTAGGTATAAATGTGACCGCCATATTCAATATATGCCTTTTCGGAAGAACCTGCCGTGTAAGAGATGCTTCCGTCATTGGCTCCGTCAAGATTCTCCACTGTCTTGGAGTCCTTAAGCTTATTGCCTGTGTCACGGTCAAGATAGTTGATAGTAACGCTGGTAGTGAAGTCGGTCTGCACAGGCCAAAGCTTAACATTGCCAAGCTTTAACTCGCCAGTCCAGCTCGCCTGATAATAAAGCAAATCCGTAGCGGCAATAAACTGCTTTTCGATATGATTCCAGCTACCGGTATTAACCTCAGTGGAAAAATCAACAATTTTTGTGCCCGACAGACCTGTGCTTCCGGTTGCGGGGCCGTCGCCCACCGCATCGGTGATGCCGTTATAAACAGGATCCATATTGTTAATATAGATATCAAAAGAAAGTACATATGCAACGCCGGTTGTCACAGACCATGTCGTTCCTATGCTTCTGTTTGTTCCGGTTCCGTCAGTGCCGTCCAAGTGCAATACATTCGCACCGAGTGTGTCGTCATAAACGACCTCAGCGCCGTCGATGGAATTGCCAAATCGGTTTGTCCAACCGGAAAGATCCGTAGTCTCAAAGCCGCCGTTAGGAACAAGTGTTTTAAGCACGCCGGCGCTCACCTCAAAGTCCTGAGTTACTGTGGCGCCGCTGTATGTAATTGTGGCTGTAAGAGTAACCTTGGTCTTATCAGCGGGAGCGGTATATGAACCGTCGTTGCCGATAATCGCCGTATTGCTGCTCTTCCATGTAACTGTGCTTCCGTCATATCCGGGGACAGAGGAGGGAAGAGTCACGTTGTCGGTTACGCTGCCGGGGATGACAGCCTTGAGCGCGTCAACAAGTCCGCTTCCAAAGCCCTTGACTACAAGATTGTAGGTCTTGGGCGCGGAAAAGCTTCCGGCGGATATCGTCGCGGTCAATGTAACCTTGGTATCTTCAGCGGGAGCGGTGATAGTGCCGTCGGCGGCAATGACGCCGGTGGGCTGTATATCCCATACTACGCTGGCGTTACCGACCTTTTTGGGGAGAGTGATCTTTTCGCTTATACTCTGACCCTCAAGATATGGGAACGCGGTGCTCCACTCGGCCATAGCCTCGGTGAACGCCTTTGAATCCGCGGTCTCAGTGAGGGCATAGACCTCAAACGCGTCAAGAGCTACGGAATTGGCGGTCATATCATATATGTTAATCATAACATACTGACTGGCGGGTACGGTGCAGACAGTCTCGATCTGTTTCCATTCATCGGAAGCAGCGCCTGTTTCATAGGAAGGAATAGCCGCTGTGGCTGTATTCGCACCCACATAATATTTGAAGGGAGCGGCTTCCTCACCGGCCGCCTTGACCCAGAAGCGCACAAGATACTTCTGCTCGGAGCCGGAGGTATTCTGTATATAGTGTTTAATGGACGTAGGCCCGTTTTCGTAGTTAGTAAGCCTGCTGCCATCGCCCTTGGGGCTGATGTCATCGGTAACGGCAACAATAGCATAGCTTCCGTCATATCCGGCAACACGCTCAAAGGCTGTGGCTCCTCTTTGGAGCATACGCTCGTCCTGGTTCATAACGCCGACATAAGCGACGCCATTCTCCTGTTCGTCATACACACCTGTGGTAAGAGCCTTTTCCCACGCGTCGGTCTCAAAGGAGCCGTCGGTGATAAGGTTGTCGCTGTTCAAAACATAGGCGGTAACGCCGTCACTTAAAATAATGCCGTCGCCCACTGCCGCGAACGCCGTCAACCCGAACGCGGGCATAATGGATACGATCATGGCGACCGCAACCGCAAGCGCAAGGGTCTTGTGAATTTTCATATAAAATTCCTCCTTAATAAAATATTTAAATTTGCCACTTTTGCACAATTAACGCAAGATATTTTCTCCCGTTATTATACATATATACTATAACATATTTGACCCAAAAAGTACAGCAATTTCGGTTCGTCAAATTTGATAAATTTAGTACAGTTTTTTTGTACAATATATACATAACCTGTTTGTGAATAAAAAAGGCTGCTGTATGCGCCACAAAACCGCCCGCAACAGAAGTATTTACATCTAACAACCCCTATATACTATGGGGGAAGCTTGAAGGGGAACTCCCCTTCAATAAAAAACATAAAATCCGGGGACATGTGCCTCGGATTTTATACCTTAATCGGGATAGGAAAATTATTTTTATTACAAACAAAATATATTCCAATAAAAATTATTTTCCGTAAGCGTAAGCGCCCGATGCGGAGGGGGTATCCGCCGGGGGAACCGCTCGGGTTCCCCCGACGAAAATTTATGAATTTTCAATAACACTGTACATAAGGGCGGCGTCATTTTTAAGGGCGTGCTCTCTCACGGACTCCACACGCACCTTTATCATGCGCTCCCCAAAGCGCAACTCGATAATATCCCCCTCTTTGACCTCGGCAGCGGCCTTGGCGATTTTGCCGTTGATGCTGACGCGACCCCCGTCGCAGGCCTCATTGGCCACTGTGCGTCGTTTTATGAGGCGGGACACCTTAAGAAACTTGTCAATACGCATATTTATTTCCTTCCGAAAAACGCTTCAAACGCCTTGTACGCTTCATAGACGTCAAGCTTGGACGCCACCTCATAGGGGGAGTGCATACTGAGCATGGGAACGCCGCAGTCGATGGTGTCCACACCAAGGTCGGCCACAAACTGGGCTATGGTTCCGCCGCCGCCCTCGTCAACCTTGCCAAGCTCGGCTGTGTGCCAGAGAACGCCGGCCTCGTTGAATATTCCGCGAATCTTGGCCATAAGCTCGGCGGGAGCGTCGTTGCTGCCGCTCTTGCCCCGGGAACCGGTGTATTTGCTGACAGCAATGCCGCAATTGAGCCGTCCGCTGTTGTTCTTTTCGTAAGCGGAGGCAAAGTTGGGGTCAAAGGCCGCGCTCACATCGGCGCTGAGGCACAAGCTGCGGTCAAGGCAGCGGTTAAGGGTAAGGGCGTCCGTCCCCTCCCCTGTCTTGTCCAAAAGCTCCAATATAGCCAGCTCCATAAAGCGGCTCTTGGCGCCGGTATTGCCCATGCTGCCAACCTCTTCCTTGTCGGTGAGGACGCAAAGGGCCGTATAGTCGGGCTCCTTCGCTTCCAGAAGAGCCTTAAGGTTTGGATAGGCGCAAACGCGATCATCATGACCGTACGACGCGATCATGCTTCGGTCGAAGCCCAGATCCTTAGCCTTAAACGCGGGAACAATCTCCAGCTCGGCGGAGGTCAGATCCTCCTCATCGACACCGTACTTTTCCGCCAATATAGACAGTATGCTTGCCTTTACCTTTTTGTCCTCGTCCTCTATATTCGCGGGGATAGAGCCCACCAGAAGGTTGAGATTTTCGCCTTCCACAAAGGATGCGGCGGACTTGTTCATCTGATTTTTGTCAAGATGCGGGAGAAGATCGGTAATAACAAAGGTCACATCATCGTCCTCATCGCCGACGCGAACCTTGACGGTCTCGCCGCTCTGCTTAACGATCACGCCGTGAATAGCCAGAGGGATAGTAAGCCACTGATACTTTTTGATGCCGCCGTAGTAGTGAGTTTTCAAAAACGCCATTTCGTCGGCCTCGTAAAGTGGATTTTGCTTTAGATCCAGACGGGGCGAGTCAATGTGGGAGCCCACAATACTTATTCCGTCGGTAAGCCTTTTTTTGCCTATGACTGCCAGCACGATACCCTTGTTTTTGTTGACAGCGTATATCTTGTCCCCCGCACTGAGGCCTTGGGCCTCGTCCAAGGGCTTAAAGCCCGCGCCGCAGGCCATTTCAACCGCTGCTTCCACACACTCGCGCTCGGTCTTTCCTTTGTTGAGGAAGTCCTTATAGCCCTTGGCAAAGCTGTATACCGCGTCCTTCTTCACGGGGTCAATGTTGATCCAGCCGTTTTTTACCTCATACTTCATATCGAATGTCATTTCCTTCCTAAAATATTTGATCACAAAACCTTTGACAGAAATTCCTTTGTCCTGGGATTTTGGGGATCGGAAAAAATCCTGTCGGGCGTACCCTGCTCGGCGATAATGCCCTCGTCCATGAAGAAAACCCTGTCCGCGACCTCTTTGGCAAAGCCCATCTCGTGGGTCACTATCACCATGGTCATGCCCTCCTTTGCCAGATCGGCCATTACCTTGAGCACCTCGCCTACCATTTCCGGGTCAAGGGCGGAGGTAGGCTCGTCAAAAAGCATTATCCGGGGATTCATGGCAAGCGCCCGGGCAATGGCGATACGCTGCTTCTGTCCGCCGCTGAGCTGTACAGGGTAGCTTTTGGCCTTATCCGCAAGACCCACCCTTTCCAGCAGCTTAACGGCCAGGGCCTCGGCCTCCTCCCTGTTCTTAACCAGCTTGAGCTTAAGGGGAGCAAGGGTAATGTTTTCGATTATTTTAAGATGGGGGAATAGATTGAAATGCTGGAACACCATTCCCATCTCCCGGCGCACCTTGTCAATGTCGGTCTTTTTGTCGGTAATGCACTGTCCGTCAATGTATACCTCGCCGCCGGTTGGCTGCTCAAGGAGATTGAGACAGCGCAGGAAGGTGCTTTTTCCGCTGCCGCTGGGGCCGATAACGGCCACTACCTCGCCACGACGGATATTTTCGGTTATTCCCCGGAGCACCTCCAGCTTGCCAAAGCTCTTTCTTAGGTCTTTTACCTCAATGATGTTGTCTTGGATGTTATCTTGCGTCACTCTTACGCAGCCTCCTCTCCAGCTTGCCGAACACAAAGGTCAGCAGCATTACCACCGCCAGATATATCAGCGCCGAAACAAACAGCGGCACCATGGCGTTATAGGTTTGGCTGGTAATATTGTTTGCCACCTTGGTCAGCTCCACCATGGCGATCATACCGGCGATGCTGGTTTCCTTAAACAGGACGATAAACTCGCTGGTATATGTGGGTATGCTTATTTTGATCGCTTGGGGCAGAATTATGTAAAGCATTGTTTGAGCGGAGCTCAGACCCAGGCTGCGCCCGGCCTCTGTCTGACCGCCATCCACCGACACTATTCCGCCTCGGAGGATCTCCGCGATATACGCGCCGCTGTTTATGCCAAAGGCCAGTATACCTACCATCAGCTTATTGGTGGAAGACACCAGTATTACGTTGTACATGATCAAAAGCTGAACCGTAGTGGGTGTTCCCCTTATAACAGTGGTGTAAACCCCGGCAATAAACCTGAGCAGCCTGAATTTGCTGATAGAAAATATAGCCGCTATCACCCCAAGAACCGTACCCACCAATATTGCCCCCACAGTAAGCTTCAGCGTCGTCATCAGTCCGTCAATATACCAGGTCCAGCGGTCAGCGTAAAAAAGAGTCTCGTAAATCTGACTTCCAAGGTCGGAGCTTTGCAAAAAATTGTAGAATGCTTCCATCTTATCCTCCTATCTTCAGTAAGGGGTGCTCAACGTTTCGGCTGAGAGCGGCGGGCGACCCTTTCGTTTTTCGGCGGGGTTTTAAGCCCCGCCAAAACGCCCCATAACGGGCTTTCGGCCCTTATTGAATGAAGGGGCGCACCCTTCGCATCCCGGCTCACAGACCTTTCTGTCAGCCGCAGACGGGAAACGTGCGCCCTTAGGGAATGCTGATCAAATACCATCTGAGGTATACATGATCAATATTTATTTCGCGGTTTATCCGGCTCAGTCTGCGCTGCTGTCAAAATACTTAGCGAGCATAGCCTCGTATGTTCCGTCTTCCTTCATTTCCCTGATAACGGAGTTGATCGTGTCAAGGAGCTCTGTATTTCCCTTGTTTACGGCAATGGCATATTCCTCGGTACCGAACTCTACGTCAAGTATCCTCAGCTTGTCGGCGTTCTTGGCAACGATATTCTTGGAAGGCTCCTCATCAAGAACAAAGGCGTCGGCGCGGCTGTTAAGCACTTCCATCGCGACATCGGCATTCTTCTTGAAGCTGGCTACGCTGGAGGCGTTTGCCTCCTCCTGAACCATGCTTTCGCCCGTTGTTCCTTCCTGAACAGCTACGACCTTACCGGCAAGATCCTCCTTGGAGGCAATCTCGCTGTCAACAGGAACTACGATAACCTGACGGGATGTGTAGTAAGGGTCGGAGAAGTCAACGTTTTTCTTTCTTTCCTCAGTTACGCTCATACCGGCGGCTGTGAAGTCGATCTTGCCGGACTGGAGGGCGGCGATAAGGCCGTTAAAGTCCATATCCTCAATTACCAGATTGCAGCCGGCCTTGTCAGCTATCATGTAGGAAAGCTCAATGTCAAAGCCCGCGGGGTTGCCTTTGTTGTCCATGTACTCAAAGGGAGGGAAGCCGACCTGAGTACCCATGGTCAGGTTTTCCTTAGCGGGATCGCTTTCACCGTAGCGATCGTTATCGGGCAGAACAAATGCCTGCTGCGCGTCACCCTGATTATCCGTTTCAGAACTATTGCTCGCGTTTGATGCTGTCTTATCGGTGTCCGCATCGTTTTTCTCGCCGCAGGCCGCAAAAGCGCATACCGCAAGAGCGAGCGCCAATACAAGGGCCAGAATTTTTGTACTCTTCATAATATGTATCCTCCTTAAGATATAAAATATTAATACATTTGCTATTATAATACATGAACAGGGATTTTGCAATACTTTTTTTGAATATTTATTAATTTTTTTGCATAATTTTTGCTTTGCTTTACCGCTTTACTACATTATATATGTCACGCTTGCTTACGCCCCGGTCTGAGGCGACGGCTTTGATGGCGTCTTTTTCGCTCATTCCGGCGTCAATATACGTTTTCACATGCTCGGGGACAGACAGGGCTTCCCAACGGGCCTTTGCCTCCTCCCGGATCCGTGAGGCGGGCTTTCCCTCCACAACAAGCACAAACTCGCCTCTGGGAGGCGTCATGGTAAAATGCTCGATAGCGTGCTGAATGTCGGTACGCAGTATTTCCTCGTGTATTTTTGTGAGCTCACGGCAGATGGATATACGGCGGCTGCCAAATACCCTGAGCATGTCCTCAAGGGTATTCATAAGCTTGTGTGGCGCTTCGTAAAAGATCATGGTGCGCTCCTCGTCCTTGAGCTTTTCGAGAAGCTCCGCCCGGCTTCGCTTGTTAACGGACAAAAAGCCCTCAAAGGCAAAGCGCCCGGTGGGTAGTCCGCTTACGATCAGCGCGTTGATCGCCGCCACGGGCCCCGGCACAGGCGCCACGTCAATCCCGTTTTCGGCGCAGAGGACAACCAGATCCTCTCCCGGATCGCTTATTGCGGGGGTTCCGGCGTCGCTGACAAGGGCTATGCTTTCCCCTTCCTTCAGACGTTTTACCAGAAGCTCGCCCTTTTCCCGGCGGTTATGCTCGTAATAGCTGATAAGCGGCTTTTCAATATTGAGATAATTCAAAAGTGCGAGAGTGCGCCGTGTGTCCTCCGCCGCTATCAGATCCACCGATTTCAGGACCTCCACGCAGCGATAGGTTATGTCCCCAAGGTTTCCGATGGGGGTGGCGCAGAGATAAAGCCTACCCGCCATTATACCGGCTCCTTTCCATTAATGTATATATTTACAGCCTGTCAATTGACAATGTTCTGTGTATAATTTCCGTCGCTATCGTACATAAGCAACGGCTCTTCGACTTTAAGCTGGGGTCTGCCGCCCATAAGTCCCTCCACAAGCGCCAGCACGGCCCCTTTTTCGGCGTTGGGATACACAAGCCGCATACGCTTGGGCTCGATCTTGTATTTACGAAATGATGTTATCACATCGCACAGCCTGTCCGCCCGGTGCACCATAAAAAGCCGCCCTGTGGGCTTGAGGCACAGGGCCGAAACGCGTACCACATCGTCCAGTGTGCACCTGAGCTCGTGGCGGCTGACGGCAAGATCGTCATTGGGGTTGACTACGCCTCCGCCGCTGTTCATGTAGGGCGGGTTGCAGGTCACCGCGTCAAACCGCTTTTTTCCGTAGATCAGGGGCGCATCCTTCAGATCCGCGTTTTTCACCCTTATAACCTCCGAAAGGCCGTTAAGCTCCATGGTGCGCTCCGCCATTTCCGCCACCCATGGGATGATTTCCACGGCGTCGATCGATTCGGGGGCATAGAGGGCGTAGGTCAGCACCGGGATAATGCCTGTTCCTGTGCAAAGGTCAAGGACACGGCTGCCCTTCCTTATTTTGGCGAACTTAGACAGAAGCACAGCGTCGCTGCCGAAGCAGAAGCCATCCTTATTCTGGATTATTTTGTAGCCGTTTATGCCAAGATCCTCAATTTTTTCCATATATAGCTTCCTTAATTTAACTAAAAATAATGCAAACAGGGCTTCATAAGAAGCCCCGGTCGCATTAAGGATTTAAGTATTACTCCTGAGCGGGAGCGCCTACAGGACATGTATCCGCACAAGCGCCGCACTCTATGCACTGATCCGCGTCAATAACGTACTTGCCGTCTCCCTCACTGATGCAGCCTACGGGACATCCCTCCGCGCAAGCGCCGCAACTGATGCAATCATCACTGATAACGTATGCCATTTAAATACACCTCTTTTTAAAATATTAAGGATGGGGTTCCTTAACCTTATTGTATCATAAAAAATTATAATTTCAATAGTTTTTTGTATTATTTGATAAAAAAATTAATTGAATATATCCCTGCGCCGCAAAATCCTTGATTTATGATTTTGTATTATCAGTTTGCTACAAAAAGCTCCTTATAGGGATTTGCGGTGTCCGGGTATATCACATAAAACCGGCCTGCTTCCACCTCTGTCTTGTTGTGTCCGAATTCGGCGCAGTATTCTTCTATAAGGGCGTCTATCTCCCCCATGTCCTCAGGGGTCGCCTCCCTTGTGAGCACGCTGTTAGGAAGGTCGGCAGGGGCAGTGTCGCTGCGGAGAAATATCTTGCCCCCGTGCATGCCTGTAGCGGGGAAGTTCCCCACCGGCAAGGCGCCGTTCTGTCCTATGCCCAGCACGACAATGTATCCACCGGCCTGATATTCCCCCAGGAATGACCCGGCCCGTCCGCCGATCACCAGCGTGGGGATCTTATCCTTGTAGGCCTTCATGTGTATTCCGGCCCGATATCCCGCGTTTTGCTGTACAAATATTTTTCCGCCACGCATGGCATAGCCCGTGGCGTCGCCGCTGCAGCCGTGGATGTAGATGGCGCCGCCATTCATAGTGTCACCCATGGCGTCCTGCGCGTTGCCGTTCACCCGAATGACACCGCCGTTGAAATATGCGCCCAAGGCATTGCCCGGAGTGCCGTTTATGGTAATAGTCTTTCCGCTCATGCCGTCGCCGATAAAGCGCTGACCATAGCATTGGTCAATGGTTATGTCACTGTCCTCACTGTCCCGGATCGCGGCGTTAAGGCTTCTGAAATCCATGACTCCCGCCGTTATCTGCATATTTATTCCTCCTTGCTGATGATTCTTTGTCATTTGGCTCCGCTGAGCTTTTTGGCTCGTTCACTTCGGGAAAAGGCCATAAGCTGAGGGCTGGACTTGACCAGCTCAAAATCTATGGTATCAAGGGGCGTCTGCTCCCGGATAAGGGAGGTGTATATTCCCGCGCGCTTTACATCGCCGATGATAATAAAGCCCTTCAAAAGGCCGTCTCTTGTGACCAGCTTTTTGTAGTTAGTATCGTCCGCTTCAATATATTCTTCCCCGTCATAGCTGCCGGCCGAAACAATGTGCAGGCCGAAAAAGCCGATGGCGTTCATGGGAATTGCCTTGTCGTAGAGGGCGTCTCCTCCGGCCATGTTCCTGCCGGCACATTCTCCCTGCATATACGCGTTTGGAAGGAGAGCCAAAACCTTGCTTTGTCCGGTGGTGATGTCCCGGCTTTCGGTGCAGTCACCGGCGGCATAAACATCCGCCTGTGAGGTTTGGCACCTTTCGTCAGTAAGAATTCCCCGGCCGACTTCTATTCCCGCGTCCTTCGCGAGACCTGTGGCGGGGCGCACGCCCACGGCAACAACAAGGATGTCAAAGTCAACGGTTTTTCCGCTGTTAAGGAGAGCCGATCCGTCGGAAAAGCGCTTTACGCTGTCGGAAAGAATGAAACTGATGCCGTTTTTCTCAATATGCTTCTGCATAATGCCGCTCCCGGCCTTGTCAAGTATGCTGGGAAGTATCCTGTCCGCCAGATCCACCACGGTAATGCTTTTTACCTTGCCGCTTATGCCCTCGGCGCATTTTAGGCCTATAAGTCCCGCGCCGACTATCAGCACACGGCTTTGGGACGTAAGAGCCGCTTCAAGGGCTTTGGCGCTGTCAAGGGTCATAAAGGTGAATTTGCTTTTTACGCTGTCAAGGCCCTCCATAGGAGGAATAAATGGGTAGGAGCCTGTGGCTATCATCAGTTTGTCATAGGGGACGATCTCTCCCCCGTCTGTTTCCACAGTCTTAGCCTCAGGGTCAATTTTTGTGACTGTTACCCCAAGTCGGGCGTCCACATTGTTGTCGGTATAAAAGGACGGCCCGCGGTACTTCATGCGCTCTTCATCGGTCTGTCCGTATATAAGGTAGGATATCAGAGGGCGGGAATAGGTGTGATGCGGCTCCGACGCAATAAGGGTGATACGTCCCTCCTTATCCGTCTTTCTTATGCCCTCCACGCAGCCGATAGCTCCGGCGGAGTTGCCGATAATTACATAATTCATATCTTTCCTACCTTTCCTCGTAAACAATGGCGTTGTTGGGACAGTGAGCTACGCAGCTGGGCGCGCCGCAGCTGTTTTTGGCGCAAAGCTCACATTTTTGAGTCACATGCCCGTCATCTCCGGGCATAATTGCCCCAAAGGGACATACCAGAACACAGGTATAGCATCCCACGCATTTTTCGGTATTCAGCTCGATAAGACCGTCATTAACGGTCAGTGCGCCGCTTATGCAGCTTTTTACGCAAATGGGATCCGGGCAGTGGCGGCAGTTGACCGCAAAGCACACGTCCTTACCCTCCTCCACCTGAATTCGGGGATTGATCTTTATATCCTTAAGAGCCAGAGCCATATCCCTTTTGCCGCTGTTGGCAAAGGCACAGTAATACTCGCACAAATGACAGCCCAAACACCATTCTTCATTTACATATATTTTTTTCAAGTTATTCATCCCTTCCCTATTTCAATAAGGGCTGAAAGCCCGTCATTATCTATTAAAAGGAAATTACGCCTTATTCTCCGGCGTGCTTTATGCCAAGGATCTCCAGCTCCTTTTCGTTGAGACCTACGCCTCTGAGCATCAAACGGTTGCCCCTGAGGGCCTCCACGGAATTGATTCCCATGCCGCCCATCATCTCCTTGATCTCACGCTGCCATGCGGTCACAAGGTTGACCAGACGCTGGGAGCCGATGTCGGGGTTAAGCCGCTTCACCAGTTCTGGCCGCTGAGTGGCTATGCCCCAGTTGCATTTGCCCGTATTGCAGGTGCGGCAAAGGTGGCAGCCAAGAGCCAGCAGCGCACTGGTGGCAATATATACCGCGTCCGCACCAAGAGCGATAGCCTTGATCACGTCCGCGCTGCTGCGAATGCTTCCCCCTACCACGAGGCTGACGTTGTCCCGGATGCCCTCGTCCCTCAGGCGTGAGTCCACCGCCGCAAGAGCAAGCTCGATAGGAATACCCACGTTGTCCCTTATTCTGGTGGGAGCCGCGCCTGTTCCGCCCCGGAAGCCGTCAATGGCGATTATGTCGGCGCCGCTTCGGGCAATACCGCTGGCTATGGCGGCAATATTGTGTACGGCGGCGATCTTGACGATCACAGGCTTCTTATACTCGGTGGCCTCCTTAAGGGAGTCCACCAGCTGGCGCAGATCCTCAATAGAGTAAATATCGTGATGTGGCGCGGGAGAAATTGCATCCGTGCCCTCGGGTATCATTCTTGTGCGGCTGATATCCCCTACGATCTTAGCGCCGGGAAGGTGACCGCCGATGCCGGGCTTGGCGCCCTGACCCATTTTGATCTCCACTGCGGCGCCCGCTTCAAGATAATCCTTGAAAACGCCGAAGCGTCCGCTGGCCACCTGCACTATGGTGTGAGGGCCGTATCGGTAAAAGTCCTTGTGAAGTCCGCCCTCGCCGGTGTTGTAGAAGGTTCCCAGCTCCGTAGCGGCACGGGCAAGGCTGGCATGGGCGTTGTAGCTGATAGAGCCGTAGCTCATGGCGCTGAACATGATAGGCACCTCCAGCTCCAGCTGAGGCTTAAGGTTGTTTATAAGCTCACCCTTTTCGTCACGCTGTATCTCCCCGGCCTTGCTGCCTAAGAACACCTTCGTTTCCATAGGCTCACGCAGGGGGTCAATGGAGGGGTTTGTTACCTGAGACGCGTTAATAAGTATTTTGTCCCAGTATACGGGCAGGGGCTTGGGATTGCCCATGGCGCTGAGCAGAACGCCGCCGGTCTCCGCCTGACGGTAGACCTCGTATATGGCGTCCTTGCTCCAGTTAGCGTTTTCCTTAAAGGTGTGGTCAGTCTTTACTATTTTAAGAGCCCTCGTGGGGCAAAGGGAAACGCAGCGGTGGCAGTTGACGCACTTTGAGCTGTCGGCCAGCATTACATTCCCGTCCTCATCATAGAAATGTACCTCGTTGGCGCACTGCCGGGCACAGACCTTGCACCTGATGCACTTGTTTTGGTCCCTCACTACCTCATATTCGGGGTAGAAATAATTTATTGCCATTTGTTTTACATCCTTTCTCTGCCAAACAGAAGCGCCGACCGAGTCGGTAGACGAGACCCGGGGGACATCTTTCGTTTAGTTATATCTGAACGCCGTCGTTTAGCCTGAATATTACCGGTTCGCCTCCCCGTGGAGCCCACAGCCGGTCAAGCTCCGGCTCGATGACGCGGATGGCGCTTTCTTCACTTGCCACATAGGCAGTGTCGCCCTTTTCGCCCACAACCATGCTCCTGAGCTTAAGGCGGTCGTTAAGCGCCATCAGTCCCCCGTCAAAGCCAAGCAGAATCGAGAAGGGCCCGGTTATCAGGCAGCCGCTGTACTTGTTGCGAAGGAAGGTCAGCTTGTTCTTTTTCTCGGGAGGGAGCTTGCTGATAGTTGACCAGAAGGGCGCCGCCACTGTGCTGGCCGCCTCGGTAAGAGTGAGGCCCTGCTTGCGGATAAGGTAGTCAAAAATGTATGTTATGACTTCGGTATCGGTGAGCAGCGTGCAGTTGTAGCCGTACATCTCCACCGAGCGCCGATTGGCGTCATATGAGGAGATCTCACCGTTGTGTACAATAGAATAGTCCAGCATAGCAAAGGGATGAGCTCCGCCCCACCAGCCGGGTGTATTGGTGGGATAGCGTCCGTGACATGTCCAGCAGTAGGCCTCATACTCCTCAAGTCTGTAAAAGCTTCCCACATCCTCAGGGAAGCCTACAGCCTTAAACACCCCCATGTTTTTTCCGGAAGAAAAAACGTATGCCCCTTTGATATGGGTGTTGATCTTTATAACACAGCGGGAAACAAATTCCTTTTCGTCCAGCTGACTGGCAGCCAGCTTTGTGGGACGGGGTGTAACAAAATACCTCCATATAAGAGGAGCGTCGGTAATGTTTTTATGCGGACGAGTGGGAATTTTGCTCAGGTTAACAATATCAAAATGATGGTCAAGAAATTCCTCACACTCCGTTTTGGCCGCGTCCGTGTCATAAAACACATGAAACGCGTAATATTCCTTATACTGGGGATAAATGCCGTAAGCGGCGTAGCCGCCTCCAAGGCCGTTGCTTCTGTCGTGCATGATGGAGATCGATTTGATTATTTTCTCTCCGTTGATCTTCTTGCCGCTTTTGGAAAATATACCGGATATGGCACAGCCGGCGGGAATTCTAACTTTGCCTTCCTTTTCAAGCATCAATATCATCCTCTCTGCGCACAGCGCATAATAGAAAATAGAAAACAAAAAAGGCGCGTCGGTCTCATAACAAAAAAACCGAAACGCCATTGTTTCACCCTGTATTTTAAACCAAAAAGCACGGTTTGTCAAGAGATTTCGACAACAAAGCAATATTCAATCAAATTCCAAATCGAATTCGTGAAAGCTTTTTGTTAATAATGTTAAAATTAAACGTAAACAATTTTTAAATTTTTTGGCGATTTGCCGAAAATGTAAGTTTAAGCCAAAAAGGGTTGACTTTTTGAAAAAATGGGAGTATTATATATCCATAGCAAAGGTGCTGTGGAGTTGTTTCAATTTCCGCCGCACTTTTCATTTTTTCAAATAAATATATGCGCGGAAAGCAATGAGCAGAACAGTTTTGTACAAAGGCGTACTTAATAATTATATACAAATGACCACTGTAAGCAATAGGGGCGGGTCAAGAGTATATAATTATGAGGTACGCTTTTTTATATTAATTTTTCGGTTTAAAGGCCGAGAGGAGGATTTATTATGAGTAAGGAAATTATGCAGTTCGTCAATGACAACATTTTCGGCGTCTGGTTTCTGATCGGCGCGGCGCTGGTGTTTTGGATGCAGGCCGGCTTCGCCATGGTGGAAGCGGGATTTACCCGGGCCAAGAATACCGGAAACATATTGATGAAGAACCTGATGGACTTTTGTATCGGTACGGTAATGTTCGTTCTCATAGGCTTTTCGCTACTTCTTGGTGAGGACATGATCGGTTTGATCGGCAAGCCCGGATTTGACATCTTCACCTCTTACGCAAATTTCGATTTCTCGAATTTTGTATTTAACCTGGTGTTCTGTGCCACGACCGCCACTATCGTTTCCGGCGCTATGGCTGAAAGAACAAAGTTTCTTTCCTACTGTGTTTATTCCGCAGTTATATCCGCTCTCATCTATCCCATTGAAGCACACTGGATCTGGGGCGGCGGCTGGCTGTCACAGTTAGGCTTCCACGATTTTGCCGGTTCCTGCGCTATACATATGGTTGGCGGCACCTGCGCCCTTATCGGCGCGGCTATTCTTGGACCCCGTATCGGCAAGTTTAACCGCGACAAGTCCGGCAAGGTCACCAAGGTCAACGCTATTCCCGGACACAACATCGCCTTGGGCTGCCTTGGCTGCTTCATCCTCTGGCTCGGCTGGTACGGCTTCAACGGCGCTGCCGCTACAAGCATTGAACAGCTGGGTTCAATTTTCCTGACAACAACCGTAGCTCCCTCTGTAGCAACAGTCGTATGTATGATATTCACTTGGGTAAAGTACGGCAAGCCCGATGTTTCAATGTGCCTCAACGCTTCTTTGGCTGGTCTTGTTGCCATCACAGCCCCCTGTGACGTTACAGACTGCTTTGGCGCTATTGTTATCGGCGCTGTAGCCGGACTTCTGGTAATATTTGGCATATGGTTTTTGGACAATGTTCTCCATATAGATGACCCCGTGGGCGCTGTAGCGGTTCACTTTATGAACGGTATCTGGGGTGCGATCGCCGTCGGCCTTTTCGCCACAGACGCAGCCCCCGGCTACAGCATCGCCAACGCTTCCGGCAAAACTCTTACGGGTCTTTTCTACGGCGGCGGCTTTGAGCTGCTTGGGCTACAGCTTTTGGGTGTTATTTCTGTTCTGGCTTATACTGCTGTCACGATCACTATCACATTCCTGCTTATCAGGGCTATCTTCGGGCTCAGAGTCAGCGAGGAAGAGGAGATTATCGGTCTTGACTACACCGAGCACGGTCTTGAAAACGCCTATGCCGACTTTGCCCCGGCAATTGTTTCCACTGTATATCCCACCGACGGCTCCGAACCCGCTGTCAGCGTAAAGAAGGACACCGTAGAAGTGAAGCATGTACCCGTCAAGGATATCACTGTGGACGAAAACGGCGCTGTTATCAGCAAAGTCGTTGTTATCACAAAGCAGGAGCGCTTCGAGAATTTGAAGGAAGCTATGAACAAGATCGGCGTGACCGGCATGACCGTAACGCACGTTCTCGGCTGCGGCATCCAGAAGGGCAAAACCGCTTACTACCGCGGCGTTGCCCGGGAGATGAATTTGCTGCCTAAGATCAAGGTTGAGATCGTTGTCAGCGCTGTTCCTGTGGACGCCGTTGTGGCTGCCGCTAAGAACGCCCTTTACACCGGCAACATCGGTGACGGCAAGATCTTTGTCTACGGCGTAAAGAACGTTATCAAGGTTCGTACCGGTGAAGAAGGCTATGACGCGCTTCAGGGCGAGGACCAGTGGTAAGTTTAAATTAAGCCGTAGGCGTGAATTATTCAGCGCTTCCTTAAGCTTACTGACCTTACACTTCAAAAAAGCAGGCCCGTCAGGGGAACCGTTCGTGTTCTCCTGACGGGCCTGCATACACCTGCAAGCCAAGGATATTCCCTTTTGATGTAACCGAACCGGTTTTTATCAGCTTTACCTTATCTGTGTTCGCCTTACTCGGCAGTAATGTACATACGGTAGGCATACTCATTTTTGTTCATAATACTTCTTCCTTTCAAAATTAAAAAGTCGTCCCCGACAAAATCAGGGACGACCGCAGAAAAAAGCTTATTTCACGGCGGAAAGAAATGATTTTGTCGGTCTGATATCGGTCATTCTGTCCGCCCTCCTTTACTTTAAGATACAACTATTATAGCATTAATTTTTATTTTTGTAAAGTACCTCCGTCTTAAAATATTACTTTTTAGCGATTGGCAGCCAAACCTCAGCATATTCGTTTCCCCGCTGTTCCTTGGGAAACCAGTGAAAAACCGCAACCTCAGGAGCGTCCGCCAGAACATAGCCTGATGACGGCAGCCATTCGCTCACAATTGCCTTGCGGACGTCAAAATGCTCGTTTAAGAAATTCACGCCCCGGGAAGTCTCTGCCGCCACATAGGTCTGCTCCGGAACATTCACAGTTGACAGCTCGGCGGCAAAACGCCCCGCTGTTTTTTCAAGGTGACTGTTAAAGTAATCGGGAATTACCGCTCCCACAAGCAGGTCATAGCCCTCGTCGTTAACGCCGGATATTACGCAGTATTCCCTTTCGCAGTCATGGGCCATACCCTGAACCGCATAACGGACAAAGCGCGTTTCCCCCTTGACAAACAGGTCGTGCTGATTTTGCTGCCTCTCCGATGGAGCTCCTTCAAAATGAACCTTTACGCCAGTCACTGTGAACATAGGTTTTTTCTCAATTTTGTAGTTCATAAGAGTTCCTCCTTCCAACGATAATTTTACTGTCAGACGAGAGAAAGACCGTAATTTTGCCCCGCCGCTGCGGGCATGTGACGGAGTTATCCCGTGAAACCTTGCAAAGGCCTTTGCAAAGCTGTCGGGACTGTCATAGCCGTATTTCAAGGCCGCGTCAATGACCTTGATTTTTTCGGCGGCAAGCTCGGCTCCCGCCAAGGTGAGTCTTCTCATTCGGACATACTCGCCCACCGTCAGGCCGCAGAGAATGCTGAAGGTGCGCTGAAAGCTGTAGCTTGATGTATATGAGACCCGCGCCGCCTCGTCAAGGCTTATCTCCCCGCACAAATTATCCTCCAGATAATCTATGGCCCTCTGCATTCCGTCTATCCAATCCATTACAATTACCTCCCGTCTATGAATATAATAACAGAATACCGGACACTTTTCCCGATTTTCAGTGCCCGATTTTGTCGGATAAGTGTTGATTTACTGGTCTTGGCGATATTGCTAAGGATTTTCTTAAACCCAATCAACACCTCCAAACGCGTATACGTGTTTAATTGCTTCAATAAGGGCTGAAATCCCGTCATGGGACACCGTGGTGGGAGAAAGAAACTCCCAGTTAAAAACGAAAGGGTCGCCCGCCGCCTATAGACCCGGGGAACATCTTTTGTTTAGTTAAAAATTACAGCAGCTGCACAATACAGCTGCTGCAATATCATGACAGGCTGCCGCTCTTTGCCCTTATGAGCCTATCTTTAAAATTGTTTCCGCGTTACGAAAAGCTATTTTTTCCTGCTCATCCGTACTTAGGTCAAGCTGCAGAAACGCCTGTAACTCTTTTGCCGGATCCCACAAAGGGAAATCGCTTCCGAACAAGACCCTGTCCGCACCGTATCCGCGGATATATCGAACCATTTGATCTTTCGTAAGAAAGCTCATGCAGCTGGAAATATCAAAACAGCAGTCTTTGTTTTTCAACAGCCTAAATCCTTCCTCAAAAATAGACCAGCCGCCCAGATGTGCGGCGATCACCTGAAGCTTCGGAAACTCGTTTAAAATATGAAGCAGCCGTCTGGGGTGCGAAAAATCATACCTGCGATCTCCGCAGTGGATCAGGACAGGCAGTTCCCCCTGCAAACGGTCATACACGGGAAACAGACGCTCGTCGTCAATAGCAAACCGCTGTGTATCCGGGTGCAGCTTGATACCCTTCAATCCGACAGATTTTACAAAGTCTATCTCGCTGTCAAAATCCCCCATAGCGGCATGAAGCGTGCCAAAGCCGAAAAACTCGGGATGCGCTATTATTTCTTCGGCAATAAATTGATTGATATGATGTACCTGTTCGGGCTTAACCGAGACCGGCAATAGGACATATCCCGAAATTCCGCCCTTTCTTCCCCGCTCAAGCAAAACGGAGGCTGTTCCGGTAAGCTTTGTTTGCAGCCCGTAAAAGTCACATATACTGTTCGTAGCTTTTTTGGCGATGCTCTCAGGATATATATGCGTATGGAAATCGATTATTTTCATAGATGTATTCATTACCTTTTCATTTAATTTAGTTCAATAAGGGCTGAAATTTCTTACAGCGACAACGAAGGGATAATTTCAATCCACTCCCTCCGAGTGGAGGGAGAC